>DASUBV010000118.1:0-20079 GCA_035763085.1 Streptosporangiaceae bacterium
GGTCAGTCGCGGTCAGTTCCCTGACGCGGCGGCGGGATCAGGCGCCGTAGCGGCGCTTCCGGGCCGCGTAGCTGCGGATGGCCCGGAGGAGGTCGATCTCCCGGAAGGCCGGCCAGTACGCGTCACAGAAGTACAGCTCGGAGTAGGCGCTCTGCCAGAGCAGGAAGTTAGACATGCGCAGCTCGCCGCTGGTCCGGATCACCAGGTCCGGGTCGGGCTGACCCGCCGTGTACAGATGCCGGGCAATGTCCTCGGCGGCCAGGCGGGCGGCGACATCCTCCAGGGACATCCCGCGGGCGGCATACTCCTCCAGCGCCTCGCGAACCGCGTCGATGACCTCCTGCCGCCCGCCGTAGCCGATGGCGAGCGTGACCTGGAAGCCGCTGTCACACCCGCGGGTCGCCTCAGCGGCCTCCTTGAGCGCGTGGGCCGTGCTGTCGGGGAGGGCGTCGAGGGCGCCGGCGACCAGCACCTGCCACCGGCCGCCCGGCTGGGCGAGCTGGGTCGTGACTACCTCCTCGATCACCTGCATCAGGTACGCCACCTCCTGGTCGTCGCGGCGCTGCAGGTTCTCGGTGGAGCACACGAACACGGTTACGTGCCGGATGCCGAGGCCCTCGCACCAGGACAGGAGATCCCTGGCGTGCTCGGCGCCGTACCGGTGGCCCAGGCTCGGGCTGGCCAGGCCTGCCTGCCGGGCCCAGCGCCGGTTCCCGTCCATGATCAGGCCGATGTGCGCCGGCAGCTTGCCGCCGGCCAGGACCTGCCGCCGGAGGCGGCGGCTGTAGAGCGCGTAGAGCGGGTCGGTCAGTCGCATAGTACGCAGCGTATAGTACGTGGCGCGTACTAGGCCAGATCGCGTGGAGGAGGAACGTGGCCCGGACCAACGACGCCCAGCTGCTGGTGCTGTCGGCGCTGGCCGACGGCCCGCTGCACGGCTACGCCATCAATGCCGCGATCGAGTCGGTGACCGGGCAGCGCCTGGGACCGGGCAGCCTGTACGGCGCGCTGGCGCGCCTGGAGCGCCAGGCGCTCGTGGAGCCCGTGCCGGGGCAGGGCCGCCAGCAGCCGGTCCGGCTCACCCCGGCGGGCCGCGCGCTGCTCCAGCAAGAGGCGCACTCGATGGCCAGGGTCAGCGAGCACGTGTTCGAGGCAGCGGTGCCCGATCAGGTGCGGTACCTGGACCGGCTGGCCGCCACGGACGCGGCGCGCTCCTACAAGGCGGTCATGCTCGGCCTGCTCGGCGCCCGGCCCGGCCAGGCCATCGCCGACCTCGGGTGCGGGCCGGGAACCGACCTGGCCGCGCTGGCGGCCGCCGTCGCCCCGGCCGGGACCGTCATCGGGATCGACGCCAGCCCGGACATGGCCGCCCGCGCCCGCGAGCGCACGGCCGAGCTGGCCCCGGTCCGGGTGCAGGTCGCCGACCTGCAGGACCTTCCGCTCGCTGCCGGCAGCGTGGACGGCGCGCGGGCCGACCGGGTCCTGCAGCACGTGCAGAGCCCGGCGCGCGTGCTGGCCGAGGCCCGCCGCGTGCTGCGGCCGGGCGGGCGCCTGGTCCTGGGCGAGCCGGACTGGGACTCGCTGGCCATCGACTACCCCGACGTGGCCCTCGCCCGCGCCTACACCCGGCACGTGGCCGACCGGATCGTCCGCAACGGGGTGATCGGCCGTCAGCTGGCTCGCCTGGCGACGCAGGCCGGCTTGTCCGTGCTCGACGTCGTGCCCGTCACCTCAGCTATCCGTGACGTGCGCTCGGCCGATCAGATCCTCGGCCTGCAGCGCAACACCGAGCGGGCGGTCGCGGCCGGGTATCTCACCGCCGGCGCCGCCCGCGAGTGGCTGCGCCGCCTGGCCGCGGAGCCGTTTTTCGCCGCTGTCACGCTGTACGTGGCGCTCGCCGAGGTGCCCCCGGCGTAGCGGCCCGGACCCGTCCGCCCGGCAGCCGGCGACGTCGCGCAGGCAGCCGGGGCCGGCGCCGGCTGGCGACGAGGGAATACCGGCCCGCGGCAGCGCACCGCCCGCGCGGCGGCAGGCGCTAGCCAGCGGAGTCTGCGGCCAGCATGGCCGCGAGCTCGGGCAGCCGCCCTAGTGCGCGAGCACCGGCGATCGGGTCGGAGTAGTCGCGGGCCGCCGCGATGAGTCCGTCGCGGAATTGCAGCACCATGACGAAATTCATCGAGAACGGGCTTGCATCGCTGACGAGCCTGCCGTCCATCCGGTACTCAGCCACCAGCACCACCGGGTCGGTCGTCTCGTGGATGCGCACGTCATAGACGCGGGTGTAGTGCCGCACCGCGCGGCCGGCCGCGAACCGGGCCCGGAGCTCCTCGCGCGTCGTCTCGATGCGACCGGGCGTCAGGCCGGAGGCGAAGGGCATCTCGATGACGACGTGGTCGGCGTAGCAGTCGGCTATGTCGCCCGGCTGCGGGCTCACGGCGGCTTGCAGGAACCGCTCGATGGTCTGCCGGGGACTGCTGATCGTCGTGGTCACAGGTCTGGTCCTCCCTGATCGGAATATAATCGGAGACATCGCCCCGCTTAGACAGTACCGGAGACTGCGCCCCGGTTACCGCCGGCCGGCAGGAGGAGCCCCCTGACATCACCGAAGCCGCTGCGCGCGGACGCCCGCCGGAACCGGGACCGCCTGATCGAGGTCGCCACCGCGGCCTTTGCCGCGGACGGCCTGGCCGTGTCCCTCGATGAGATCGCCCGCCGGGCCGGCGTCGGCCCGGGCACGCTGTACCGGCACTTCCCGACCAAGGAGGGACTGTTCGAGGCGGTCGTCCAGCACCGCCTGGCCGGACTCGCCGAGCATGCCCGGTCGCTGCGCACCGCCGGCGACCCGGGCGCGGCGCTGCTGGAGTTCGTCGACCGGCTCGTGCTCGAGGCCGCTCCCAAGCGGGATCTTGTGGACGCGCTCACCAGCGCAGGCGTCCAGGTCGGCCCGGCGGTCATGGCGACCGCCGGGTCACTGCAGGCCGAGGCAGGCGAGCTGCTGCGGCGCGCTCAGCGCCAGCACGCCATCCGCGGCGACATCGGCACCGACGAGCTGATGGCGCTGATCTCCGGTGTCCTGGTCGCCCTCCGGCCAGGCGGCACGCGCCATCCGGATCCGCGGCTCGTGCTGGCGGTCATCCGGGACGGCCTGCGGGCGCCGGGCGCCGGCGTGCCAGGCTGAGCTGGCGCGCCTGTCCGCCGCGTGCGCGGCCCTGCCGAGGCTGGCAACCGCTACCGGATCAGGACACGGGCGGGCCGGTCTCCCGCCAGTACACCGCCTTGACCCAGATCGTCGCCAGCGCGTCGAGCGCGCGCTCGTCATCGAACGGCACGTCTCTCTCGCCGCCCTGGCCGAGCCAGATGTAGCAGAAGTGCTCGAGCATGGCCGACAGCGCCGACGCGGTCAGGACCGGGTCGACGCCCGGGCAGTAGCCATCGGCCTGGGCCGACCGGATGGCACCGGCGATGCGGGCAATCGCCTCGGCCCGCAGTTCCAGCCACCGGTCGCGGAACCGGCCCTCGATCATGGCTGCCTGGAAGATGCCGATGAGCTCACCGCGCCGCTTAGCGTAGGTTCGCCAGAAGCCGGTGACGGCCTCGCGCAGCGCCTCCTCGCGGGCCAGCCCTGCCCGGTAGGGCAGGACCGCCATCGAGGTGGCCTCGGCGTGGAACTCCTCGGCCAGCGCGATGAGCAGGTCGGCCTTGGTGTCGTAGTAGTTGTAGAACGACGCCACCGACCGGCCCGCTGCCGCGGCGATGTCGCTGATCCTGGCGTTGAGGTAGCCGTCCCTGGCGAACACCAGGCGCGCCGCGTCCCGGAAGGCCTCGTCAGTCTGCCGCCCCTTGCGCGTCGCCTTCCCGGCCCGGGCCGGCGCGGCAGCGGCCGTCCCGCTCACGACACCCGCCGGTCCCGGCCGGCCCAGAACGGCTCCCGCAGCGCCGCGCGCAGCACCTTGCCGGTCGCGTTCCTCGGCAGTTCGGGGACGACGCTCACGCTGGCCGGGCACTTGAACCCGGCGAGCCGCTCGCGGGCCCAGCCGGCCAGCTCGGCCAGCTCCAGCCCGGGCCCGGCGACCACGATGGCGTGGACGCTCTCGCCCCACCGCTCGTCCGGGATGCCGATGACCGCGGCCTCGACCACGCAGGGATGCCGGGCCAGCACCGCCTCGACCTCGGCCGGGAACACGTTCTCCCCGCCGCTGATCACCACGTCCGTCAGCCGGTCGATGATCGTCACGTACTGGTCAGCATCCATGACCCCGACGTCGCCGGTCCGGTAGAACCCGTCGGGCGTCAGCGCCGCGGCCGAGGCCTCCGGGTCACGCCAGTAACCGGGCAGCGGGAAGGCGCCCCGCACCTGAATCTCACTGCGCTCCCCGAGCCGCACTTCCCAGCCCAGCGACGGCCTGCCCGCCGTGGCCAGCCGGCCGCGCGCCGGATCATGATCCTCGGGCGGCAGCGAGCAGATCGGCAGCGGCCCGGTCTCACTGCTGGCGTAGTTCTGCCGGAACCGGCAGCCCAGTACGGTCACCGCGCGCTCCAGCACGTCGGGCCGGATCGGCGAGGCGCCGTAGACGATCTCGGCCAGGTGCGACAGGTCCGGCCGGACCGCCCGCGAGGCAACCTCCGCGGTCACCGCCTGGATCAAGGTCGGCACCAGCTGGGTGAGCTGGATCCGCCGGCCCGCGAGCTCGTCCACGAAGCCGGCCGGGTCGAAGCCGCCGAGCAGGTGCAGGTGCCCGCCGGTGAACAGCACGTAGCTGAGGTTCGCCAGCCCGGCGACATGAAACAGCGGCAGCGCGCTCAGGTGGCGGGCGCCGGGCGCGGCCTCGGGCACCTCCAGGTTCATGAACACGACGGCCGCGATCAGCTGCTGATGGGTCAGCGGCACCAGCTTGGGCTTGCCCGTCGTACCGCTGGTGTGCAGCAGGATCGCGGGCTCCGGCCCGCGCAGCCGCCCGGCCGGGCGCTCGGGCGGCACGGCCGGCGCGCCGTTTCCCGGGCGCGGGCCAGGAACCTTCAGGACCGGAACGCCGTCGTCGAGGGCGGCGGCCACGTGCCCGGCCAGTGCGGTGCAGTCGTCATCGGCCAGGATTGCTCGTGGCTGCATGAGGGCCAGCAGGGCAGCAGCCTCAGGCTCGGCGAGGCGCCAGCTGACCGCGGCGGGGAGCGCGCCGGCCCGGATCAGGCCGAACATGGCGGTGACCCAGCCGACCTGGTTACGGGCGATGACCGGCACGACGTCGCCGGGCCGGATGCCGGCCGCCGCGTACTGCGCCGCCGACCGGTCCATCGCCGCGGCCAGGCCGGCATAGGTCAGCTCGGCGCCCAGATGATCGGTGAGCGCCACGGCACCGGGGTGCACCGCGGCCCGCCACTCCAGGACATGGACGAACGACAGCACCCGGCTAGACCCGCACGCCGGTGCGGTCGGCAGCGGTCTTGGGCTCATGCCGCACATCGCCGGGCTGGCCCATCACGCGCCGCCAGCACGCGAACTCCAGCAAGATCCCGTCCGGGTCCTGGAAATAGTACGAGCGGACGAACACGCCGGGGTGCAGTTCCCGCGCGACCCCCAGCTCACTGTCGTCGTGATCGAGGATCGGGCTTACCTTCAGGCCCTTGGCCTTCAGCTTGGCCCGGTACTCCAGGAACTTCTCCTCCGGAACGTTGAACGCGACGTGGTTCATCGACCCGACCGCGCTAGTCCACTCCCCCAGCCCCGGCACCGTCACCGGCGCGGACACCCCGGGCACCGGATCCGGCGCATCGGGGAACCAGAAGAACGCCAGTGCGTTCCCGCCGCCCATGTCGAAGAAGAAATGCTGCCCCTGGCCCATCGGCAGGTCCAGCGTCTTGATCAGCCGCATGCCCAGCACCTGGGTGTAGAACTCCACCGTGCGCTGCATGTCCGAGCACACCAGCGCCAGGTGATTC
The DNA here is from genome assembly GCA_035763085.1 of Streptosporangiaceae bacterium. Taxonomy (GTDB): domain Bacteria; phylum Actinomycetota; class Actinomycetes; order Streptosporangiales; family Streptosporangiaceae; genus DASUBV01. The sequence goes on from DASUBV010000118.1 coordinate 5,935, forward strand.
ACCCCGCCCAGGTCGAACTCGTCATTCCGCCACTCCATCAAGCCCTCCTGGATTCCTGCGGAAGCCTCGCGCCAGAGCCTGGCGCGCTCACTAGGACTAAATCTAAACTCAGATTCAGTTTCGGGCCAGAGCCCGCCAGGAAAGGTGCCGCGCTGGCGCGCTAAGGAGGTGCGGCTAGTGACCGAGATCGTCAGGGAGTTCGTCGGGCTGCCATCGCCAGTCGTGGGCCGGGCAGGCGCGGGCGGCCATCCGTGCCAGGGCATCTATCACCGCCCCGCGGGCCGCCCGCCCAGGACGGCGTTCATCGCCACGCACTACAACGTGGACTTCTCCGAGCACTACCTGGCCAGCTACCTGGCCGGGCGCGGGTTCGGCTTCCTCGGCTGGAACACCCGCTTCCGCGGCAACGAGGCGAACTTCCTGCTCGACCACGCCCTGGCCGAGATCGGCGTCGGCGTCCGCTGGCTGCGCGAGCAGGCCGGAGCGGACCGGGTCGTGCTGCTCGGCAACTCCGGCGGCGGCTCGCTGATGGCGGCCTATCAGTCCCAGGCCGTCGAGGCCAGCGTCCGGCCTGCCGCCGGCATGCGCCCGGTTCCGGCCATCGAGAGCCTGCCAGCCGGCGACCTGTACGTCGCCCTGGCCGCGCATTCCGGCCGGCCCGAGGTGCTCACCGCGTGGCTGGACCCGTCCGTCACCGACGAGACCGACCCGCTCTCGGCTGACCCCGGGCTGGACCCCTTCAATGCCGCGAACGGGCCGCCTTACAGCCGCGAGTTCCAGGCCCGCTACCGGGCGGCACAGCGGATGCGCAACGAGCGCATCACCGACTGGGCGCTCGCCCAGCTGGATGCGCTGGCGCACACCCGCGCCCGGGACCGGCTGTTCACGCTCTCGCGGGCCTGGGCCGACCTGCGCATGATCGACCCGTCGATCGAGCCATCCGACCGGCGGCCGAACTGGTGCTATCTCGGCGACCCGATGAAGGCCAACTACGGGGTCTTCGGCGTCGGCACCGTGAGCACGCTGCGCACCTGGCTGTCGATGTGGAGCCTGCGCACCTCGCAGTGCACGGCGGCGCCGCACCTGGCCCGGATTACGCTGCCGTCGCTGGTCGTGCACGCCACTGCCGACGCATGCGTCTACGACTCTGACGCCCGGGCCCTGTATGACGCGCTCGCGGCCGGCGACAAGACGCTGGAGTTCATCAAGGCCGATCACTACCTGCAGGAGCCCGCCGGGTCGCGCGAGCGTGCCGCCGACCTCATCGCCTCCTGGGTCAGCGCGCACCCGCGCTGACCGCGCTGGCGCCGGACCGCCAGGCAGTGCGCTGCATCCAGCGGACTCCCCTGGCCCTATTGTTCTGTTGTGCAGAAAAGACAGCCTGCTCGCGCTGCGGCTGAGGCCGGTGCAGAGCCGGCCTACCCGATTGCGTCGGTGGACAACGCGCTCCGGCTGCTGATGCTGTTCCGCGGCCAGCCGCGGGTCCGGCTGTCGGACGCGAGCAGGCATCTCGACGTCGCGCACTCCACCGCGCACCGGCTGATGGCCATGCTGGCCTACCACGGCTTCGTCCGGCAGGAGCCCGAGTCCCGCGCGTACGTCGCGGGCCCGGCACTGGTGGAGATCGGCCTGGCCGCCATCCGCCGGTTCGACATCCGGCGGCACGCCCGGCCCGATCTCGAAGAGCTGGCCAGCTCGCTCGGCGAGACCGTGCACCTGGCTGTGCTGGAGGGCGGCAGCGTCCGCTACCTCGACGCGGTCGAGAGCTCGCGGGCGCTGCGGGTGGCGTCCCGCACCGGCTCGGCTCTCGCGGCGAACTGCACGGCGTCGGGCAAGGCCCTGCTGGCCGCGCTGCCGGATGCAGAGGTCGCGGCGCGGCTGGCCGGCCAGCAGACGCTGACGGCGCTGACCGGCCGGTCGATCACCACGCTGTCGCGGCTGCTGGCGGAGCTGACGCAGGTCCGCGACCGCGGGTACGCAATCAACGTGGAGGAGAGCGAGGAGGGCGTCGCCTCCGTGGCGGTCGCCGTGCGCGACCCGCAGCAGGGCCCGGTGGCCGCGCTCGTCGTGTCGGCTCCGGTGTCGAGGATGACCGACGACTCGGCCGCGAGGATCGCGGCCGAGCTGCGTGAGCACGCCCGCAGGCTGGCGGCCGGGCTGCCCGGCACGAGCTGACAGCGCGCCCGGTGCCGCCGGCCGGCCGGCGAACGCGCGAGCCAGCCGCCGCTGGTCTTACCTGATGCCGGCGCCGCCGTCGGAGTGCACGATCGTGCCGGTGATGCCACGCGCGCGGTCGGATGCCAGGAAGACATAGCTGCCCGCATGGTCGTCCCCGGTCAGCGCCACCTGCAGCGGCGTCCGGCTGCGCAGGTCCTGCTCCCGGCCCGGTGCCCGGCCCAGAACCTGGCCCTCCAGGCCGAGACTGCGCGGCCCGGTCAGCTCGGTGCCCAGCGTGCCGCCGGGTGCCACGCCGTTGACCCGTACCTCTGGCGCCAGCTCGTGCGCGAGCGCGATCACGCAGCCGCGGACCGCGAACTTCGACGCCACGTACAGCACTCCCCCGCGACCCGGGTAGAAACCGGACGTCGAGACGGTGAGCACCACCGAGCCGCTAGCCCGGCGCAGCTCATCCATCGCGGCCCGCACGCACACCAGCTGACTCTTCACGTTGACGGCGAAGACCTCGTCGAAGCCGGCATCCAGCTGATCGTCGTCGAGATCGGCCAGGCCGCGGTAGAAGTCGAAGACGCCGACGCAGTTCACCAGCACGTCCAGGCCGCCGAACTCATCGCAGGCAGCGCCGACGGCGGCGCGCGCGTCCGCCGGCGAGCTGGCATCGCCGGCGCTGACCACGCAGCCGGGCTGGCCTGCGGTCAGCCGGGCGGCCTTGGCCGCGTCCAGTTCCAGTACAGCCACGCGCGCCCCTTCGGCCAGGAACGCCGTCACCACCGACCTGCCGATGCCCGACCCCGCGCCGACCACCAGGGCCCGCCTGCCCTCCAGCCAGGCCATCAGCCCTCATCCTCGGGCCCGTGCGGCGTGCTCAGCAGCGCCGAGAACACCTCATGGCCCCGCCAGGTCAGCGCCTCGAGTTCCAGCGGGCAGAGCAGGATCTCCCGGCCCGAGGCGGGCACCCGGATCCGCAGCCGGGCCCCGTTGCGGGTCGCCACCCGCTCCACCACGACGTCGGTGAACTCGTTGGCCAGCCGGATCGCGGGCACCTCGCCAGCGCTTGCCTGCACGCCAGGGCTCACAAGAACACCGCCAGGTTCTGGGTCCGCAGCACGGACTCGTCGGCGGTGATCTCCCGCCGGGCCAGCCGGAGCCCGCCGGCGACCTGCCGGAGCCGGTCGCGGCGGCCTGCCGAGAGCAGGTCGGCCTCGCGGGTGTCGCCGCGGCTGCGGAACATCAGCATCGCCGACTCGACTAGCAACTCGCTGCCGCCGCCGGGGAAAGTCCGCACGTTGGTCACGAAGTGGCGGGTCCGCGATGGCGGGTCCTCGGTCCAGGCATGGTCGGTCGCCAGCCTCTGGACGCGCTTGCGCAGCGCGTACATGTCCTCGTCGAAGTGCGCCATGTCGGCGAGTGAGTCGAACCCGGCCCCGCGGGCGGTCGTGACCCGTACCGGCATCAGGTAGCGGATGTCATCGGTGAGCAGGCCGAGCCAGCCCTCGTAATCGGCCGCATCCAGCAGTGCTGCCTCCTCGACCAGGAACTGATGCGCGGCCAGGTGCGCAGGGTCGCCGTACGGGACGGGCCGGGCGGCGGTCATCGCGCCGCGCCCGGCGCCGCCGCGCGGCCGGGGTCCAGCGCGGGTGCGGCGGCGGCCGGCTCGCATTCCAGGTGGTCGGCCCACTGGCGCAGCCAGTGCCGCTGATTGAACTCACCGAACCCCTGGTAGGCGGTGCCAGGGCCGGCGAAGGCACTGGCGCTCATCGGCGGCTTGAGCGGCTCGCCAGACGAGCCGAGGCCCATCCGGCTATGCAGGTTGAGCCGCCGGGCCATGGAGCCGGCCGCCATCTCGGTGATCGACACCCAGTTCTCCACATCGTCCTGCTCGAACATCCCGGACGTGCCGAAGCACATGAGGTAGGCCTTGTAGGACCGGCGCTTGAACGCCTCGGGCGCCGCGGCGTCGACGGCGAACCAGGACAAGACCTCGGTCTCCCGCTCGCTGACCGGCTGCCACTGCCGCACCGATATGAACGGGGCGACCGTGCCGGCGTCGTCGACCTGCGGCCAGTTGTGCACGAAGCTGAGGTTGGGGAACAAGGTCGCCGCCGACACCATGAAGCCGCTGCGGGCGACCAGCGCGCGCTGGCCAGCCGACCAGGATGCCGCCATGGCCGGGATCATCTCGTCCGGGTAGCCGACGTAGCGGAGCTGACCGGCCAGGTCATCACCGGGCGGCAGCTTGTAGGTGGTGCCGGCACCCGGCCCGGCGACATACAGCGCGCCCTCCTTGCGCTTGCTGGCCTTCGGCTCGCGGAACAGCCCGATGTCCACGACGCTGGCGTGGGTATGCGGGGTGTGGTAGCTGTCGCCGGCGAAGTTCTCCGCGCCGATCTTCCAGTTCGCCTTCACCCGCCAGCGCTGGGGCCCGCGCAGCTCCATCCCCGCCGGGCTCTGGCGGGTGTAGAAGTCCAGGTAGAACGCGAAGTCGCCGAGGTAGTCCAGCAGCGGCGGCGCGTGCGGATCCAGGCTGATGAAGATCAGCCCGTTGTGCACGCCCGTCGACGGGGCGGGCAGCAGCGACTGGCCCGAACGGGGAAAGCCGTCGTCCCCGCCGTAGGCCTCGGCGTGGAACGGCAGGCCCGCCAGCCGCCCGTCGTTGCGGTACGTCCACGCGTGGTACGGGCAGCGGAAATGCGAGGCGTTGCCCATCTCGGCCCGGCACACCTGCATGCCCCGGTGCAGGCACATGTTGAACATGACCCGGACCACGCCGGCTTCGTCCCTGGCCACGATGAACGAGTCGGCCAGCACCCGGCGGACGACGTAGTCGCCGGGATCGGGGATCTCGGACTCGTGCGCGAGGAATAGCCAGGACCGGGCGAACAGCCGGTCTCGTTCCAGCGCGAACACCTCGGGGTCGGCGTAGACGTGCGCGGGGATCATGCCGCGGCGCACGTGACCCAGTACGGCTGCCAGGTCCAGCATCGGCTGTCATTCCTTCCGCGAGGCGGGGGCGGTGTCATGCGGCCAGGCCCGCCAGGCAGTTTCCTAGGCCGAAGTCTGTCTTACAGAAGTCATTTCTGCAACGATACGTCCTGCGGACGGAAGGACTCGCGGGATGCAGAGCTGGATCCACGTCATCGAGTGGCGCGCGAACGTCCGGCCGGATGTGCCGGCCCTGGTGGACGACCGAGGCGCCGCCCTCAGCTACGCGGAGCTGCACGCCGAGACCACGCGCCGGGCAGGCGGCTGGGCGGCCGCCGGGGTCAGGCCCGGCGACGTGGTCGCGATCGTGGCCAAGAACAGCGCCGATTTCCTGGTGCATGCCTTCGGCCTGATGCGGGCCGGGGCGACACCCGCGTTCATCAACTGGCGGCTGTCCGCGCGAGAGCTTACCGAGGTGCTGGCCCTGGTCCAGCCCGTCGCGGCCGCCGCCGACGCGGAGTTCGCCGGCCTGGTGGACGCGGCCTGGAGCGGGGATGGCGCTCGCGTGATCATCGGCCGGCCGGCCCCGGCGCGCGGCCAGGTCCCGGCCGGCGGGCCGGTACCCGGCGGCTGGCTCGACGGCGCCACGCTGGACGGCCCGGCTCCGCCGCGGCCCGCGCTGACCGGCGACACGGTGCTCGCGCTCGTGCACACCAGCGGCACCACCGGCCGGGCCAAGGCCATCCCGCTGCGGCACGGCGCGCTGATGATGAGCGTGGCGGACTTCGCCATCGAGATCGGTGACCAGGTGGCCGGATCCCGTCATCTGCAGATCCTGCCGCTGTTTCATCTCGGCGGGTTCGGCCAGTGCCTGCAGGCCATCTTGACGGCGGGGACGGTCTACATCCACAGTGCGTTCAGCCCGGCGGCGGTGATCGACGCCATCGAGTCCGACCGGATCGAGTTCTTCACCGCCGGGCCGTCGCTCATCGACATGCTGGTCGCGGAGATCCGCAAGCGCCCGGCCGCCGACCTCAGCAGCCTGCGCGAGATCGCCTACGGGACTGCGCCGATCACCCCGTCCTCGCTGATCGCCGCCCTGGACGCGTTCGGCTGCCGGTTCCGCCAGATCTACGGCAACACCGAGAGCCAGAGCATGATCAGCCTGCTGCCGCCCGAGGACCACCGGCCCGATCACCCGCGGCTGGCCAGCGCGGGCAAGGTCTCGTTCGGCTGGGAGGTCCGCATCGTCAGTCCCGACGGCCGCGATCTCACCGACGGGACTCCCGGTGAACTGCTGATCCGGGGCGAGTGCCTGTTCTCCGGTTACCGGGGTGACCCCGAGGGCAGCGCTGCAGCCTTTGCCGACGGCGGCTGGTACCGCACGGGGGATATCGCCCGGCTCACCTCCGACGGCTACCTCTACATCCTGGACCGGGCCCGGGACATGATCATCAGCGGCGGCGAGAACATCTACCCGGCCGAGGTCGAGGCGGTGCTCGCGCGGCACCCAGCGGTCGCTGACGTCGCCGTGATCGGGCGGCCCGATCCGGTCTGGGGCGAGGCCGTGCACGCCGTGATCATCCCGGCGGCCGGCCCGGCGGACCGCCCGCCGGGCGAGGAGATCATCACCTGGTGCCGGGACCAGCTCGCCCATTTCAAGTGCCCGAAGAGCGTGGCTTTCGTCAGCGCGCTGCCGCGCACCACGACGGGCAAGGTCCTCAAGCGGGAGCTCCGGGCCCAGTTCTCCGGGCCGCAGCCCTGCGCGCAGCCGTCTGAGCAGGAGGTGTCATCGTGACCGCCCCGGCGCCGGGCACCGGACTCGGCCTGTCTATCGCCTCGCACAGCGGGCTCGCGCCAGCCGCGATCGGCACGCTGGCCGCAGCGGCCGAGCTGGCCGGCTTCAGCGCGGTGTTCGTCGCAGAGGGTCACGGCGACGCCCTGGCCCTCTGCCACCCGGTCGCGGCCGCGACCAGCCGCACCCGGGTGGGCACCGCGATCATCAACGCGGCACTCCGCCCGCCGGTCCTGGCCGCCAAGACCGCGGCTCAGCTCGACCAGGCGACCGCGGGCCGGTTCATCCTCGGGCTCGGTGTCGGGAACACGGTGATGAACACCCGGTTCGGGATCCCGCCGTTCGCGGCGCTGCCGATGATCGAGGAATACGTCGCGGTCGTGCGCGCGGTCCTGCGCGGCGAGCGGGCCGGATACCAGGGCGAGGTGTTCCGCACCGGCATGGTGCCGCTGGACAGCCAGCCGGTGCGCGCGAACCTGCCGGTCTACCTCGCCGCGCTGGGGCCGCGGATGCTGGAGCTGGCCGGCCGGGTGGCCGACGGCGTGATTCTCAACCTCATGCGGCCGGACCAGGCGGCCGGCGCGACCGCGATCGTGCGCAGGTCGGCGCAGGCCGCGGGCCGCGACCCGGCGGCGGTCGAGGTGGCGTGCGTGGTGCACACGTGCCTGTCCGATGACGAGACAGCGGCCGCGGCGGCGGCCCGCGCTGTCGTTCCCCGCTATGTGCTGCACCCCGCGATCCCGCGGCTGTTCGGCGAACTAGACGGCGGGCCGAGCCTGCAGGCCGTGCGCGAGCTGACGCTGGCGGGCGACCGGGCCGGCGCGGCCGGCCTGGTGCCGCAGCGGGTAGCCGACGGATTCGTCGCGCATGGCGGCGCCGGCGCCTGCGCCGCCCGGCTGGCGGAGTACCGGGCCGCTGGCGTGGACCTGCCGCTGCTGTTCCCGATGCCGGTCGACGGCGACTGGGGCTATGAGAAGACCATCACCGCGCTGGCGAGCAGCGCGCCCGCGCCCGTGAGCGAGGAAACTACCGCGTCGATGACCAGGGGAGGAACTGTGCGATGAACGAGGAACTTGTCCTGCGCTTCTTCGCCGCGCTGGAGGCCGGCGACATCGACACGGTGCGCGATATCTACGCGCCCGACGCCGTTATCTGGCACAACGACGACCTGATCGAGCAGCAGGTCGAGGACAACCTGAAGGTACTGCAGGGGCTGCATCGTGCGGTCTCGGATCTGCACTACGAGATCGTCCGGCGGGTACCGGCCCCCGACGGCATGCTGCAGCAGCACGTCCTGCGCGGCCGGCTGCCAGACGGCAGCGATGTTGCACTGCACGCGGCGATGTACCTCCAGGTGCAGGACGGGCACATTACCCGGATCGAGGAGTACCTCGACTCGGCGAAGCGCTCGTCGATCCGGGCCGCGCGGGAGGGCCTTGCCCGGCCGGCGCAGCCCGGCTGACACGCGACCGGGTGAGCCCTGTCCCGCACGGCTGGCCACCGCTCACGAGCCGGCGAGGAAGCCGTTCATGATGGCCATCCTCGCGGACCATCCCTGACGCCCGCTGTCAGTAGCCGCCCGGAGACCTTCTCGCGGGTGACCGTTGATGACGGCTGCCCCTCAGCTCCCGGTGCTGACCGGGCAGGCCGTCAGCGCGCGGCTGCCGGCGCAGGACAGCTCGCACAGTGACAAGCTAGGCCCATGCGCTATGCGAATCTGGGCCGCTCCGGCCTGTCGGTCAGCCGCCTCTGCCTCGGGACCATGAACTTCGGGCCGCTCACCACGCCCGCCGACTCGCACCAGATCATGGATCACGCCCACGAGCTGGGCATCAACTTCTTCGACACCGCCAACCGGTACGGCGGGGTGTCCAGCCCGCCCGGCCAGCTCGCGCAGGGCGACACCCACGTGGGCTGGACCGAGGAGATCATCGGGGACTGGTTCGCCTCCGGCGGCGGGCGCCGGGAGCGCACGGTGCTGGCGACCAAGCTGTACGGGGCGATGGGTGACTGGCCGAATGAGGGCCGCCTGTCGGCACTGAACATCCGCCAGGCCTGCGACGCCTCGCTGCGCCGGCTGCGCACCGACTACATCGACCTTTACCAGATGCACCACGTCGACCGGGCCACCCCGTGGGAGGAGATCTGGCAGGCGATGGAGGTCCTGGTCACCCAGGGCAAGATCCTCTACGTCGGCTCGTCCAACTTCGCGGGCTGGCACATCGCGAAGGCGAACGACGCGGCCGCGGCACGCGGGTTCTTCGGCCTGGTCAGCGAGCAGTCGATCTACAACCTGATGACCCGCGAGATCGAGCTGGAGGTGCTGCCGGCGGCCATCGACTACGGCGTGGGCGTCATCCCCTGGTCGCCGTTGGAGGGCGGGCTGCTCGGCGGGGTGCTGCGCAAGGAGCGTGCGGGCCAGCGCCGCCTGGCGGGCCGCGCCAGGGAGGCCGTCGAGCGCAACCGGGAGCAGATCGAGGCGTACGAGATCCTCTGCGAGGAGCTCGGCGAGGAGCCGGGCGCGGTGGCGCTGGCCTGGCTGCTGCACCAGGACGGGGTCACCGCGCCGATCGTCGGCCCGCGCACCATGGAGCAGGTGGACAGCGCGCTGCCGGCGCTGGAGCTGTCCCTGGACGCGGATGCCCGCAAGCGGCTGAACGAGATCTTCCCCGGCTACCGGACCGCGCCGGAGCACTACGCCTGGTGACCCGGCCGCCGCGCCGGCCGGGCGTGAGCCTGGCCCGGCGCGCGCGGCTACGCCGGGACCGTCTGGGCGCGCCTAGCCGGGATCGTCAGGGCGCGGCCGGGCTGCCGGTCACGACCCCGGCTACAACTGCCGCCACGGCCCGGCCGACCGTGGCGGCGTCCGGCGGCGGGCTCTCCCGGTCGGCGAACAGCAGGTGCCCGGCTCCGATCAGGGTCGCTGCGAGGATGGCGACATCAGCACCAGGCGCGATGCGCCCGAGGTCACGCTCGGCGGTGAGATAGGCGGCGATCATGTCCGTGGCCTCGGTCAGCAGCGGGACCCCGCGCGGGTGAGTCTGGCGCAGCCGGGCGCGCAGGTCGTCCCGGAAGGTGATGAGGCTGACGACGGCCACGGCGACCGGGCCGAAGATGGCAGTCAGCGCCATCGTCAGGGTGCCGGTCACGGTGCCCGACCCGGCGGCCTCGCGCAGCGCGGCGGCCTCGCCCTGCAGCCGGGCGATGCGATCGAGCACGAGCTCGGCGAGGAAGGCATCGAAGTCGGCGAAGTGCCGGTGCAGGACGCCCTTGGCACAGCCTGCCTCGGCGGTCACGGCGCGGCTTGTCAGCGCGTGCGGCCCGGCCCGGAGCAGAACGCGCTCGGCGGCGGCGAAGAGCTGCTCGCGGACGTCGCGGAGCGCTACCCCGGTCGGCACCGTCCATCTCTCCTTCAGCTCACTGCGAACCGCGCCCCGGCTCCATGGCCGAGTGGGCGCTTGCCCACTACGGTGGGCGCATGACGACCCTACCCTCGGAGCAGCAGCCCGCCGATCGCCTCGAAACCCACCAGCAGCGCCAGGTCGCCGAGTCATTCGGCACCGATGCCGAGCGCTACAACCGGGCCCGGCCCGGCTACCCCGACGCCCTGGTGCAGCGGATCATCGCTGCCAGTCACGAGCCCGGCGTGCTCGACGTCGGCATCGGGACCGGCATCGCCGCCCGCCAGTTCCGGGCCGCCGGGTGCCGGGTGCTCGGCGTGGATCCCGATGCGCGGATGGCCGAGGTAGCCCGGCGCAGCGGCCTGGCCGTCGAGGGGGCGAAGTTCGAGGACTGGGATCCCGCCGGGCGGGTCTTCGACGCCGTCATCGCCGCGCAGGCCTGGCACTGGGTGGACCCGGTGGCCGGCGCGGCCAGGGCCGCCCTTGCGCTGCGGCCCGGCGGGCGGCTGGCGGTGTTCTGGAACGCCTACCAGCCGCCGGCCGAGGTGAACGCGGCCTTCGCGGCGGTCTACAGCCGGGTGCTGCCGGATCTGCCGCTCAAAGGCGGGCTGCCCGGCCCGGACGGGTACTCCCTGCTCGGCGCCAGGGCGGCGGACGCCATGCGGCAGGCCGGCGGGTTCGGCGAGCCCGAGGAGTGGCGGTTCGGCTGGGAGCGCTTCTTCACCCGCGACGAGTGGCTGGACATGGTGCCCACCACCGGCGGCTTCGGCCGGCTCCCGGCCGGGCAGCAGCAGGAACTGCTCGCGGGCATGGGCGCGGCCATTGACGACTGCGGGGGCAGCTTCACGATGACCTCCGCGACGGTGGTGTCCACGGCGGTGCGGGCCTGAGCAGCCGCCTGAGCTGGCCCGCCCGGTGCCGCCTGACGTGAGCCGCCCCGTCCTGAGCTGCACGTTCCGCCCACGGCCCCGGGGCAGAATCCTCCGGCGGGGACTGTTCTGGCCTTGACAATAGTTAGAGATTAATCTAACTATTGGGTATGACTGACCTGGACGTCCTGCTCGGAGTTCTCGCCGACCCGACCCGGCGCGAGGTCATGCAGCTACTCAGCGCCGGGCCGCGGCGGGCGGGCGAGATCGCCGACACGGCCGCGGTATCCCGGCCGGTGATGAGCCGCCACCTGCGGGTGATGCTGCGGGCCGGCGTGGTCAGCGACGAGCGGGACCCGGCCGACGCCCGGCTGCGCATCTTCCGGCTCCGGCCGGAGTCGGTGGCGGGCCTGCAGGCGTGGCTGGACCAGCTGAAGGCGCACTGGGACGAGCAGCTGCGCTCGTTCCGCGCGCATGTCGAGACGGAGCACGTGGAAACGGGCCACGTGGAGACGGGGGCATCTTGAAGACCACTTCGAGCGTGTCGGTCAGCGTCGACCCGGCGGTCGCGTTCACGGCGTTCACCGAGGAGATCGACCTGTGGTGGGTACGCGGGCCGATCAACTACTTCGACTCCGGCCGGGCCGTCGGCATGCGCTGTGAGCCGGGGGTGGGCGGCCGCCTGCTGGAGGTGTACGACGAGGCCACCGGCGAGGGGCTGGAACTGGCCCGGATCACGGCCTGGGAGCCAGGCCGCCGGCTGGCCTGGGACAGCTCGGTGGATGATGTCCGGACCGAGGTGCTGTTCCGGCCCAGCGGCCAGGGTACCGAGGTCACGGTGGTGGCGACGATCCCCGACGGCGGCGCCGACCGGGGCGGCACGGCCTGGGTCCGGGTGGTGCCCAAGTGGTTCCCTGCCTGGTGCCAGCGCCGCGCGACCGCGCCGCGCCCGCAGCGTGAGCTGAGCCGGCTGGCCGCGGGCCTGTACTACGCGCGCCCGGCTGCGGCCGCGCGCTTCCTGTCGGAGGTCTTCGGCCTGGCGTCGCCCGACCCGCTGCCGGAGGGGCCCGACCCGCTGCCGGAAGGCAGCTACGGGCCGCCGTGGATCGAGTTCCGGGTCGGCGACGCCTCGCTGATGGTGTTCACCCGGGCGGGCGAGCCGCCGGCCGGGGCACAGGACACGCACGAGACCTGGGTGTTCGTCGATGACCTCGACGCGCACTTCCAGCGAGTGCAGGCGGCCGGGGCGACGATCCTCAGCGAGATCCGGCAGACCGGCTTCCGCGCCTACACGGCCGCTGACCCGGAGGGTCACCGCTGGGTCTTCGCCCAGGCCCGCCCGAACCAGCGCTAGGACGGGACCGGCGCCGGGGATCTGCGGTGGCCCGGCCGCTCGAGCTGGTCAGCTGATTTCCTTGGCGTAGCACCAGAATGCGCGGCTGATCGTGGCCGCGACCGCGCGCGAGAAGAATGCCACCGGGCCAACCCAGCCGATATCGGCGATGGCGAGCCCGCGGTCGCGCTGCTCGCTTAGGCAGTGGCGCAGCACGATGGCGCCAATGCCGAGGTGACGAAGCCCGGGGTCGGTCCCGATCGGGCCGATCTCATGCGGGCGGTTCACGCCGTACGCACAGAAGGCAACGTATCGCGAGTTCTGCTGCGCGATGTGCACCCCGCCGTCTGGACGGCGCAAGGCCGCGCCGACCTCGGTGGCCCAGGTAGTGGGCCACGGGCCGGCGAGCGCGTCCTGGAGCGGGCCGTCATCAGCTGGGCCAGCCCGGCGCACGACAATGCCTACGGCCCGCAGCCGCTGCACGCCGGCCGTGGTGTCCAGGGGCGCGGTCGCCAGGTCCACCTGCATGTCGACCTCACAGGATCCGCGCCGGTAGCCGAGGCCCTCGGCGAAGCAGACCGCCGGGGTGTAACGGACGTCGATGCCCGGCCAGGCGTACCACGGCGAATGGCCGCCCACCCGGATCCGGCCGCAGCCCCTCGCGGCCAGCTCCTGTTCCACGGCAGACACCAGTCGCCGGCCGGTGCCCTGGCCCTGCTCGTCGCGGTCGACGACCAGCAGGTCGAGATAGCCGTCCAGGAGGTCGCCGGGCGGGCTGGCCGGACCGCTCACCATGGGGCCGCCCCGCTCCCCGACCGAGCCGATGCAGGCGCCGATCAGCCGGGACCCGCGCTCCGCGACCATCCCGATGACGGGGCGCTGCAGCACAACCGACAGGACGTTCGCGGCGTCGCGGTCCAGCGTCAGCTCCTGCTCGCAGAGCCGGGCGACGGCCGGGTGATCCGAGGCGGACATCGCACGCACCTGCACTGGGGATATCAGCGGGGCGCCATTTCTGCGAGCGGGCAGCGAATGGCCAGGCTACGTTGCGCGGCCCTGCGGTGTCGCCTGATTTGGCGCGCCCCTGCCGCATTCACTCCGCGGGCCTCGCACCGCCCGTCCGGGATCAACGCCCTGGGACCCGCGGGGCGGCGATGACGATGGCCGGGGTCTGGCCGAGCAGGCCGAGGCGCCGGGTGCTGATCTGCGCGTCCGGTGCCCGGCGCCGGATCCGGGCGGCGAGCCGGTCGCCGGAGGTGGTCAGCAGGGCGCACCCGCCGCCGGCGGCCAGGCGCGGGGCGACCAGGCCGGCGATCGCGTCGAACAGCTCGCCCTCGCGGGGCAGCCGGATCTGCTTGCCCCAGGGCAGGTTGCTGGCCACGACCGCGGCCTGGATGTCGCGGGGCACCGCCCGCAGCACGTCATGCTGGAAAGTCCGCGGCGACCGCGGCGGCCGCGGCGGCCGCGTCTGCGAGCCGAGGGCGGTCAGCCGCGCGGCGGTCAGCGCAACGGCCTCGGGGTCGAGGTCGGAGGCATACACCGGCAGGCCCAGGCGGGCGGCCGCGGCGGCGATCGTCCCGGTCCCGCAGCACGGGTCATACAGCCCGCGCCGGGCCGCGTCCGGGGCAGCGGCCCGGACGGCTAGCC
>DASUBV010000119.1:0-10148 GCA_035763085.1 Streptosporangiaceae bacterium
CTCGACGACGCCCATCGCTACCTTCCCGACCAGCGTACGTCCGAAATCCCTGGTCAGGCGGCGGCCGGCTGCTCCTGCCCGGCTCGTGCCACGATCTGGCGGGCGACGAAGTCCGCGTCCCGGCTGACGCCGGGGAAGATCGTGCCGCAGCCCGCGCTAGGACTGATACTTCGCGCGCCGGCCGGTCCTGGTGAAGCCCAGCCTGCGGTACAGCGCGATCGCGTGCGGGTTGTCGGTACCGACGTTCAGCGTGATCGTCGTCTCCCCCGCCGCGCGCATCAGGCCGGCGACCTCGGCGATCATCCGGCCGCCCAGGCCCGCGCCGCGGGCCGCGGGCACCACGCCCAGCTGGGTGATCCAGCCGGCCGCGTCGCCCACGATGAAGCCGGCATCCGTGCCGTCGATGGTGGCGAGCAGGGACCACTGCGGCCGGAAGTCCTCATCGTCGCTGATCCACTCGATCCACTTCTCCTGCGGCCAGCCGGGAAACCCGGGCCGGTCGCGGAACGCCGCCGCGTAGACCGCGTAGAACCGCGCCGGGTCGGACTGGCCCCAGTGCGACAGCGCCAGGCCCGCGGGCGCCGGCCCAGGCGACGGCGCGGCCCCGGCCAGTTGCATGACGTCCTCGGCGAGCACCTGGGTCAGCCCGCGGCTCAGGTACAGCGCATGGGCGCCATCGCTGAGCGCCTCGGTCTCGGCCCGCAGCCCGCCGGGGCCAGCCTGGCCTGCCGCCCAGTCGAACGCGTGCCCGCCGACTCCCTGACGACGCCAGTCCGGATGGACCAGCCCGGTGGTGACCGCTGCCGCGGCGGGGGTTGCGGCGGAAGGCTGCCGCAGCGACGAGACACAGATCAGCTGGCCTGCCACCCAGCCAGCGCGGGCCCGGGCACCGGACAGGTAACACTGGCTCAGGAAGGCGGGGCTGGCGGCAAAGGGCTGTCCGCCATCGGCCGACAGGCACGCCTGCGCCAGTTCCGTTATGGCTGGCAGATCGGCCTGGTCCAGCGGCCGCCAGGACACCGCTGCGCGAGGACTGGTCATGGCGGTCACCCTCCGGCCGGGACGCCGGCTGCCGACGCTAGCGGGCGCCCGAGGGCGGCGCAACGCGGTTACGGCCCGCCCACCGGCCCGTGCGGGCGGCCAGCAGCGCGGCGGCCGCGGCGGCGCAGGCGGCGAGAACGAGCCCGAGGTCGGGCCGGCTGGCGCTCAGCCCGGCGACAGCGGCCCCGGCCGCGGCACCGCCGTTCATCATGGAGTTGATCCAGGCCTGCGCCTCGGTGCTGCGGCCGGGCGGCGAGGCGCCGGCCGCCGCCGTGAACAGCGTGGCCAGGGTCGGCCCGAGGCACAGCCCGGCCAGCGGCGTGGCCAGCGCCAGCAGCGGCGCCCAGGCCCCGGCGGCGGCGAGCAGGACCAGCCCGGCCGCGTAGCCGGCCAGCAGCCGGGGCAGGCGCGGCGCGGTGCCGGCCCCGGCGCGGGCGCCGAGCAGCAGGCTGCCGAGGATGCTGCCGGCCGACAGCTCGGCGAGCAGCGGGCCGGCTGCCCAGAGCACGTGAAGCAGCCGGACGTAAGAAGTCAGGGCCACTTCGGTCGCGCTGAGCGCCACGTTGGCCAGGCCGGCCACGATCAGCAGTTCCCGCAGCGCGGCCGAGCGCAGCGGGCCCAGCGAGAAGCCGGCTGCGCCGGCCCCGGCGTTCAGCTGCCGGAAGCCGGCCCCGGCGATGATGACGATCGCGGCGCCGGTCAGCGCCACCATCGCTCCGGCGGCAGCCGCCGGAGCGACCCCGACGGCCAGGGCACTGGCCAGCACCGGCCCCGTGATGTAGGCGAGGTCGAACACGGCCGCGTCGAGAGCGAAGGCCGTAGGCATCAGCCCGGCCGGCACGTGAACCGACCACAGGCTGCGCATGCCGGGGCTGAGCGGCGGCATCAGGCAGCCTGCCGCCACGGCCAGCGCCACGCGCGGCGCGGTCGGCTGACCGTCCGCCGCGGCCAGCAGCAGCCCGGCCACGGCGAGCGCGAAGCCGGCGCAGCAGACGGCAGCGACCCGGGCCAGCCCGTACCGGTCCGCCAGGCGGCCGCGCACCGGGGCGGTGACCGCCAGGCCCACCGTGCAGCCCGCCAGCGCCAGCCCCGCGCCGGTCATCGACCCGCGCTGAGCAGCGGCCAGCAGCACGGTCAGGCTGAGCATCCCCTGCGGCAGGCGCGCGCAGACATCCGCCGCGGCCAGCCGCGCCGAGCCGGGCTCGGCGAGCAGCCGCCGGTAAACCCCGGCCCCGCTGTGACCGCGCCTCACCAGATCACCTGAAGTCCGCCTGCACCCCGCCGAGCATGTCATCCCGGGCGGCGGCGACGGCCAGCGGGCGATGCCCGGTCAGCCGGCGAGGCGCGCGAGCTAGTCCGGGGACCCGGGCGGCTGCTGCGCGGCCCCGGGCGGGCTTCCTGGATCCAGGTGCCTGCTCTACCCTTTCTGGCGGGATCCGCGCCACGGTCGTGCCGCGGTGGGCAGCGGCGCGCGGAGGCAGGCATGGCAGCGGAATTTCGTCCCGTGGCTCCGGTGGATCCGACGAACCTGCGGCCGATGCTCTTCCTGGACGTGGCGCGCCAGATCATGCTCAGCGACGACTGGTCGCACCGCGCCGTGTCGGTGGTGATGGAGAGCCATACCGGGCCCGGCCGCTTCACCTTCTACGGGGCCAACCACCCGGACAGCATTGACGCCGTCCATGAGCGGCGCGTAGACGTGTCCACCCTCAACCCGGCAGCGCTGCTGACCATGGCGCACCGCGGCACGGGCGCGTTCAGCAGCCCGCGGGAGGTCGCGATGATCGCCGTGCTGCCGCACTTTGACCAGCTGGGGTTCGCGGTGGCCAGCCGGCTCGGCTTCGCCGGCCTGGACGACATCGCCGCGGCGCGGTACCCGCTGCGGCTGTCGGTCCGCGGCTCGCTGGATGCCTGCACGCCGCTGCTGGTGGACGTCGTGCTGCGCGCGCACGGCTTCTGCATCGACGACATCCAGGCCTGGGGCGGCGAGATCAGCTACGACCAGCCCATGCCCAATCACCCCTCGCGCATCGGGCGGCTCGAGCGCGGCGAGCTCGACGCCATCTTCGACGAGGGCGTCGTCATGTGGGCCGACCTGGTCACCGCCGCCGGGGCGCGATTCCTGCCGCTCAGCCCCGGTCAGCTGGACGGCCTGGTGGCGCAGGGCTTCCGGCGCGGGCTCATCGAGCAGGCGCGTTACCCGACGCTGCCCGGCGACGTCCCGACGGTCGACTTCAGCGGCTGGCCCGTCTACTGCCGCTCGGACACGCCCGACGCGCTCGTGGCGCAGTTCTGCCAGGCACTGGTCCGCCGGCGGGACGACATCGTGTGGGACATCGGGGGCGTCCGGCAGCCGCCGCTGCCGCTGGAGCGCATGGTGACCGAGTCACCGGAAACGCCGCAGGACGTCCCCCTGCACCCGGCCGCGGCGGCCGTGTGGCGCCAGCACGGATATCTCGCCTGACGCAGCGGGCCTGCCCGGTTCCGTGATTCGGTGCCGTGATTCCCGGTGCGGGGCGCCCGGCGCCGGGCACGCTGACCGTGCTGCCCGCGCGACTGCCCGCGGGACATGGGGCATTACCTGCACTTTCGTGCCGCCGGATCCGCCCGGAAGATTCCACCCGGTAGTGCACCTTCGGGTGACGGCCGCAGCCGCCTGAACTCGTAGCGTCTGGCCTGGACGACCAGCAGCTACGAATCGGAGAGCAGCGGACGCCATGACGATGACCAGTGGCCCGGTTTCCCCGGCGACTCCGGCCGCGGACCGGGCCGCAGAGACCCCTCGCGAGCGCACGGCACGCTTCGAGCGTGACGCCCTGCCGTACCGGAGTGAGCTGTATGGCGCGGCCCTGCGGATGACCCGCCACCCCATGGACGCCGAGGACCTGGTGCAGGACACCTTCTTCCGGGCCTACGCCGCGTTCGCCCGGTTCGAGCCAGGCACCAACCTGCGCGCCTGGCTGTACCGGATCCTGACCAACTCCTTCCTCAACACCTGCCGGAAGCAGCGACGCTCACCTCAGCGGGCCTACGGCGGCGAGCTGCAGGACTGGCAGCTGGCCCGGGCCGCGGTCTGCGCCTCGGCGGGACTCCGGGCCGCCGAGGCCGAGGTCCTGGAGCGCATCCCGGACGCCCGCCTCAGCCGGGCGCTCCGCGAACTCCCCGAGGCACAGCGCCTGGTCATGTACCTGGCTGATGTCGAGGGTTATGCCTACCGGGAGATCGCGGCCATCATGGGGACGCCGACCGGCACCGTGATGTCCCGCCTGCACCGTGCGCGCCGCAGGCTGCGCGACCGGCTTCAGGGCGAGCCGGTGATCCGTCATGCGGCCCGGTGACGGCCTGGCGGGCCGCAGCCTCGCCCCACTGCGGCGCGCTGCCGGGCATGGCGCGGGGGCGGACCTGGCCGGAGCGCACGGCGCGGGCGCGGCCCTGGCCGCCCGGCACCTGGCCGCCCGCGACCAGCCGGCTGCCTGCGCGATGGCCACGCGGACCCGCTGGGTCACCCTGCCCGCCGAGTCGCGGGCGGCCCGGCTGGCCCGCCAGGTCACCCGCGACGTCCTGCACGGCTGGCGGCTGACCGGGCTGGAGGATGCCGCGCAGCTCATCGTCTCGGAGCTCGTCAGCAACGCGGTCCGCCATGCGCAGAATCGCGGGCCCGCCGTCGGGCTGCGCCTGTGCGTGGCCGGCGGAGCACTCCGGATCGAGGTACACGACTCAGATCCGCGCCTGCCCCGGGCCCGCGCCGCAGGGCCGCTGGCCGAGTCCGGGCGCGGCCTGCTCATCCTCGACGCCCTGGCCAGCGCCTGGGGCGCCGGCACCGTCGGCCGCGGCAAGGCCGTCTGGGCCGAGCTGGCTCTCAGCTGCTGAGGATCCAGGACAGATCGGTGCTCCGTGGTACCGTCCCGGCGCCGCGGGCGCCTCGATCACCAGCCGCAGGCGCCAGAAGTGAAAACGCCGCCTGCGTGGTCTCATACAGCGTGAAGAAGGCGCTCCTGCGGAGCAGGCGAAGTTTCGCGATACGCCTCTATCGCATTGCGGATACTCGCGCCCACGGCCTGCGCCATGGGCGGCGGAAATGCATTCCCGACCTGCCGGTACGACGCCGTCTTGCGGCCGGAAAACCGCCAGTCCGGCGGGAATCCCTGGATCGCGGCCGCCATCGGGACAGTGAGCCGGGGCAGGTGACCGGCAGGCGCGCTGGCGCCAGGCGGGGCGTCAGCGAGGCCCTTGCCGTCGACGCCCAGCTTGAGCCACGCAGCCCGGGCACGGGTTGGCCCGAGATCGGGCCCGCCGTGCTTACGCGACCCGCCCACCAGCGTCGGCCCGATGCCATGTGCCCGGGCAGCCCATGCGCCCGCACCCGGCCATCCGTCAGCGGCCATGAGATCGTGCAGGGCCTCGCCCACTGTCGGCGGCGTCCCCAGCGCGCTTGGCCACCGGAAATGCCGGCCGATCTCGGGTGCTACGGCGACCAGGATGAAACGCGGACGCAGCTGCGGGACCCCGAACTCGCACGCGTTGAGCACCTGCCACCGGACCTGGTAACCCAGGCCTTCAAGCCGCGCGACCACCCGCTCCCGGTAGCCGGCAAAGCGCTCGGTGGCCAGGCCGCGTACGTTCTCCAGCATGACGGCGGCCGGCTCGCACTCCTCGGCCAGGCGCAGCGCCTGCGGGAACAGGTCCCGCTCATCGTCGGCTCCTAGCTGCTTGCCGGCAATGGAGAACGGGGGGCACGGCACTCCGCCCGCCAGCAGGTCCGTACCGCGATAGCGGCGGCCGTCGAAGCTGCGGACGTCCTGCCTGACCGGACGCCATCCGGGCCGGTTCTGCGCGAGCGTCTGGCACGCATCCTCATCGATCTCAACCGCCGCCACGTGGCAGAAGCCCGCCTGCTCCAGGCCAAGCGACTGGCCGCCGGCGCCGGCGCAGATCTCCAAGCAGGTGAGCTCCGCCACGTCAAACCCTTCATACTGCGCGAATCAGGCATCAGCCCGGCCTCGAATGTCTAACCGCGGCTGATCGTCGCGTATCCAGCCTGATGTCACACGGAGGCGCACCGGTCCCGGCAGACTTTATCTGCGCGAGCATTGCCAGGCGGGAACCTCGGCGCGAGCGGCCGGCACCCGCGCTCCAGCGCAGCCCGCCGGCGGCCACGCCGGCTCACTACGGCCCTGATCGGCAGCTGCCCCTGAAAGATGGCCAGGGGCGGGTCTGCGGCGAGAAGGTCAGGGCCAGCGGGTTAGTCGCGGCCAGAACTGAAGGCGGCGTCGAAGGCGGCCCGGGGCGGGTCGAAGTCGAACTGGCGCAGGAACGTGATCGCCTGGGCCGCGCCGGTCAGCCGGTCCATGCCGGCGTCTTCCCACTCGACCGAGATCGGGCCCGAGTAGCCGATGGAGTTCAGCATGCGGAAGATGTCCTCCCAGCGGATGTCGCCGCGGCCGGCCGACACGAAGTCCCAGCCGCGCCGCGGGTCGCCCCAGGGCAGGTGCGAGCCGAGGCGGCCGCTGCGGCCGTCAAGCCGCTTGCGGGCCTCCTTGCAGTCCACGTGGTAGATCCGGTCGCGGTACTCGGCCAGGAACGCCACCGGGTCGAGGTCCTGCCAGACGAAGTGGCTCGGGTCGAAATTCAGGCCGAACGCGGGCCGGCGGCCGACGGCCTCCAGGGCACGGCTGGTGGTCCAGAAGTCATAGGCGATCTCGCTGGGATGCACCTCGTGGGCGAAGCGGACCCCCTCGGCGTCGAACACGTCCAGGATCGGGTTCCAGCGCCGGGCGAAGTCCGCGTAGCCCTCCTCGATCATCGCCTCGGGCACGGGCGGGAACATCGCCACGGTGTACCAGATCGAGGACCCGGTGAATCCCACCACGGTGTCCACCCCGAACGCCGCGGCTGCCCGGGCGGTGTCGGCCATCTCGGCGGCCGCGCGCTGCCGGACGCCCTCAGGGTCGCCGTCGCCCCAGATGCGGGCGGGCACGATGGCCTGATGGCGGGCGTCAATGGGGTGATCGCAGACGGCCTGGCCGACCAGGTGGTTGGAGATGGCCCAGCATTTCAGGCCGTAGCTGGCCAGCAGTTTGTGGCGGCCGGCCAGGTAGCCGTCCTCGTTCAGGGCCCGGTCGACCTCGAAGTGATCACCCCAGCAGGCGAGCTCCAGGCCGTCATAGCCCCACTCGCGCGCGTGCCGGCAGATCTGCTCCAGCGGCAGGTCAGCCCACTGGCCGGTGAACAAGGTGAAGGGTCGGGACATCGGAAGGCTCCCTCTGGCAGTCGGCTGACATCAGTTCACGGCGA
Organism: Streptosporangiaceae bacterium; assembly: GCA_035763085.1. Classification (GTDB taxonomy): domain Bacteria; phylum Actinomycetota; class Actinomycetes; order Streptosporangiales; family Streptosporangiaceae; genus DASUBV01. Next base: position 7,336 of record DASUBV010000119.1, read on the forward strand.
CAGGCGTCCAGCGTGACTCGCGCGCGGCGCTCTGCTCGACGGCAGCCAGGACACGCTGCACCTGCAGGCCGTCGGAGAATGACGGTGCCGGGTCGGTGCCGTCAGCGATCGCGGTCACCAGGTCCCGGACCTGGTGAGTAAATGTGTGCTCCCACCCGAGCATGTGGCCCGGCGGCCACCACGCGGACAGGTAAGGGTGGCCGGGCTCGGTGACCAGGATGCGCCGGAAGCCCGCCGCAGCGCTGTCATCGGCGCGGTCGCAGAACTCCAGCTCGTTGAGTCGCTCCAGGTCGAAGGCCAGGCTGCCCCGGGCCCCGTTCAGCTCGATCCGCAGCTGGTTCTTGCGGCCCGCGGCGAACCTGGTCGCCTCGAACGAGGCCAGCGCGCCCGAGCCCAGCCGGGCGGTGAACACCGCCGCGTCGTCCACGGTCACCGGGCCGGTACCCGCGCCGCCGGCGGCTGGCGCCGGCAGCGGGCGCTCGCCGACAAAGGTCGTGGTGACCGCGGAAACGCCGGTGATCAGCTCGCCGGCCAGGAACTGGGCCAGGTCGACGATGTGCGCGCCCAGGTCGCCGAGCGCCCCGGACCCGGCCCGCTCCCGCTGCAGCCGCCAGGTCAGCGGGAATTCCGGGTCCACCAGCCAGTCCTGCCGGTAGCTCGCGCGGACGTGCCGGAGCCGGCCGACCCGGCCGTCGCTCACCAGCCGCCGGGCCAGCGCCAGGGCCGGGACGCGGCGGTAGTTGAACCCGGTCATCGCCCTGACGCCGCGGGCGGCGGCCCGCTGCGCCGCCGCCGCCATCGCCTCGGCCTCGGCCAGCGTGTTAGCGAGCGGCTTCTCGCACAGCACGTGCTTGCCGGCCTCCAGCGCCGCGATGGCGACCTCCGCGTGAGAATCGCCGGGCGTGCACACGTCCACGAGCTGCACGTCGTCCCGGCTGATCAGGGCGCGCCAGTCCGTCTCGGTGTCCGCCCAGCCCAGCCGCAGCGCGGCCGCCTGTACCGCGGCGGCGTCCCGCCCGCACAGCGCGGTCATGACGGGCCGCAGCGGCAGGCCGAACACGTGCGGCGCGGTCCGCCAGGCTTGCGAGTGGGCCGCGCCCATGAACGCGTAGCCGACCATGCCCACGCCCAGCGGCGGCCGGCCGGCGGCCTGACTCGCTGCTTGATCCACCGCGATGCCTCCTGTCGGCCGGCGTTCGGTCAGGCCGATCCTAGGGTGCGCGCCTGCGGGTCCCAGCCGGCGTCCACCGGCTCGGGCACCCGGAAGGTCGACCGCACCGGCTCGAACGAGTGGCTCGCGGCGGACCGCTCGATCGCCTCCATGGTCTCCAGGACGTGCAGGCCCAGTTCGCCCGCCGCGCGCAGGCGGCCGTCACCGCGCAGGGCGCGGGCCATGTCGAGCACGCCGAGCCCGCGGCCGCTGGCGGCTCCGGCGGTCGGGAGCACCTGCCAGGCATCGCTGCCGGCCGGGCGGATCCTGATCTCGCCGTCGAACCGGTTCGGGTCCGGGAGCGAGAGGGTCGCCTCGGTGCCGGTGATCTCGACGAAGCCGTGCCGGGCCAGCGGTGAGTCGAAGCTGAGGACGACGGTGGCCAGCGAGCCCTGGGCGTACTCGATCAGGGCCGAGACGTGGGTGGGGACCTCGACCGCGAACTTCGTGCCGGCCCGCGGCCCGCTGCCGATGACCCGGGTCTCGCGGCTGCGCCGGCCGGCCGCCGACACCTGCTCGGCCGGCCCGAAGATGGTCGCCAGCCAGGACAGGTAATACGGCCCGATGTCGAACAGCGGGCCCGCGCCGCGCTGGAACAGGAATGCCGGATCGGGATGCCACAGCTCGGGGCCGGGACCCTGCATCAGCGCCAGCGCCGTCTGCGGCACGCCGATCGTCCCGGCGCTCATCAGCCGCCGGGCGGTCTGCAGCCCCGCGCCGAGCACCGTGTCGGGCGCGCAGCCCAGCAGCAGGCCGGCCTGGTCCGCCTCGGCGAGCAGCCGCCGTCCGGTGGCGGTGTCGAGCGCGAGCGGCTTCTCGGTCCAGACGTGCTTTCCGGCCGCCAGCGCGGCCGAGGTGATCTCGGCATGGGCGCCGGGGACGGTGAGGTTGACCACGATGTCCACGTCCGGGCGCTGCAGCGCCTGGGCCGCCGTCCCGGCCTCCGGCACGCCGTACTCAGCGGCCTGGGCCTTGGCCCGCTCCAGGTCCAGGTCGGCGCAGTACAGCACGCGCAGATCAGGAAACGAGGTCAGGTTGCGCAGGTACTCGTTACTGATGGTGCCGCAGCCGACGACAGCGACGCCGGCCGGCCCGGCCACCGCCGGCATCAGGCGCCTTCCCGGTGCTGCGCCGGCTGCGCGGGCCTGGCCAGTCCCTGGCTGACCAGCCACGTCAGGCTGTCGCCGACGGCGGTCATCATGTCGGTCGCGCAGCGGTCAAGCTCGACGATGTGCCACTGCGGGGCGGCGCTCGCGGCCAGGATCTCGGCGACCGGCATCCGGCCGGCGCCGACCGCGGTCATGTAGTCGGCCCGGCTGACGACCGGGCCGTCCTTGACGTGCAGGTAGCCGACCCGGTCGCCGAGCCGCCGCAGCAGGGCGGCCACATCCTGCCCGCCGACCGCCGCCCAGTAGGTATCGACTTCGAGCAGCACGCTGTCATCGAGCTGGCCGGCGAGGACCTCCAGCGCGGGCCGCCCGCCGATCAGGGAGGACAGCTCGAAGTCGTGGTTGTGGTAACCCAGCAGCAGCCCCTCGGCGCCGATCCGGGCGGCCATCTCGTTCAGGTCCCTGGCCACTTCCGCCACGCTGCCGGCGTCAGT
>DASUBV010000120.1:0-25828 GCA_035763085.1 Streptosporangiaceae bacterium
GTCGCAAACTTCGGCGATGAGCAACTGGTCATCGGCTAGTCCGAGCCAGGTGAAAGGCCGGCCCGGTTAGTTGCGGGCCGGGAGCTGGCCCTCCAGGAAGCGCGCCACCAGCCCGCGGATCACGGTCGCCATCGAGAACCCGTGCTCAGCGCACCAGGCGCGCAGCTGAGCATGCTGCTCGGCGGCGAACCGCACCGGCACGACCTGCTGGCCGATCTGCGGGCCCGGTGCGCCCGCGGTCTGCAGCGGCAGCAGCTGCTCGCTGACCTCGCGCAGCCGCCCTGCCAGCCGCCCGGTCAGGTACGGCGTGGTCATTCCCCGGCTGAGCAGGAAGGCATACACCTGATCACGCTCACTGTCGGGCAGCGTGCCGACCGCCTTGACCAGCAGCTGGATGGTTTCCATGGAGCCGCCGGGGGCGCCGGGGACGGGCTGGCCGGAGCCAGCAGGATCCTGCTCCGTCATTCGACCTCCAGAGCACAGGCTGCGCGGCAGACCGCGATATCGCTTGAGATATCACGATACCGCGCATGCCAAACGGAACGGCCCGCGCTGAACGTACCTCCGGCCGCCGGGCACCACCCAGCTGAACGCCGACGCGTGAGCCGGCCTCGTCAGGACCTGCCGTCCGCCTCTCAGGCACATCCCTACAGGCGCACGCCCAGGATGGCGTCGACGATCCGGCGGACCGGCACCGGCTGTTCCCCCGCGGCCTCCCCGGCATCGTCCGGCCCGGCATCGTCCGGCCCGGCATCGTCCGGCCCGGCATCGTCCGGCCTGGCCCCGGGCACTTCCGTGCCGGGCCGCTCAGCACCCGTGACCGCGGCCGCCCACCGGTCCACGATGGCCAGCGCGCCCGGCGCGTCCAGGTCATCGGCGATCCGCTCCCGCACGCCCGCCAGGACCGCCCGGGAGCTGGCCGCCTGCGGGCCGGCCGGACCGGCCCCGGTCACCTCGTTTCGGGTCATCCGCGCGGCTGTCCGCCAGCGCTCCAGCCGCTCGGCCGCGGCGGTGAGGACCTCGTCGGTCCAGTCCCAGTCCTGGCGGTAGTGATGAGCCAGGATCGCCAGGCGGATGGCCATCGGGTCGGTGCCGCCGGCCAGCAGCCGGGAGACGAACACCAGGTTGCCGAGCGACTTGGACATCTTCTCGCCGCCCAGCCGGACCATCCCGGCGTGCGCGTAGCGGCGGGCGAACGCGTGCGGGCCGAGAGCGACCCGGGCGTGCGAGGCGCTCATCTCATGATGCGGGTAGATCAGGTCCATGCCGCCGGCCTGGACCTCAAAGGCGTCGCCCAGGTAGCGGGTGGCAATGGCCGCGCACTCCACATGCCAGCCGGGCCGGCCCCGGCCGAGGTCAGAAGGCCACGACGGCTCCCCCGGCCGGGCCGCCATCCAGACCAGCGGGTCCAGCGGGTCCTTCTTGCCGGGCCGGGCCGGGTCACCGCCGCGCTCGGCGGACAACTCGGCCATCGTGGCCGCGCCCAGTCCCGACACCGAGCCGAACGCGGGATCGGCGGCCCGCGCGAAGTAGGTGTCGCCCTCCAGGTCGTACAGGGCCCCCGACCGGGCCAGCGCGCGGTTGAGCTCCTCGATCAGCGGGAGCGCCTCGACGGCACCGATGAAATGGTCGGGCGGCAGCACGCGCAGCGCGGTCATGTCGGACCGGAACAGCGCGATCTCGCGGTCGGCGAGCTCCCGCCAGTCCTCGCCGTCCCGGGCGGCCCGCTCCAGCAGCGGATCATCGACGTCGGTGATGTTCTGGACATAAGCGACGTCGTGCCCGACGTCATGCCAGGCGCGGAGCAGCAGGTCCCAGGCCAGGTAGGTGGCCGCATGACCGATGTGGGTGGCGTCGTAGGGAGTGATCCCGCACGCGTAAAGCCGGGCCAGCCGGTCCGGCGCGGCCACCGCCTTCGTGCCGCTCGCGGTATCCCAGATCTGTGTCTCCGGAGCCCGTCCTGGCAGCTCAGGGACGGAAACAGCGGGCCAGGGTTCCATATGCGTAGGTTATCCTCGCGCCCCGTCGGACCCGCGACCCGGCTGCCCGGCTAGCTCGAAGGCATAGGCCAGCGCGATGAGCCGCGCCTCGCTCCACGCCGGCCCGGCCAGCGAGATTCCCACCGGCAGGCCGCTGACCCGGCCCGCGGGCACGGTGATGGCGGGATAGCCGGCCACCGCCGCCGGGCTGGAGGTGCCGAAGGTGTGGTGGTCGCCGAGCACGTGATCGGTCAGCCAGGCCGGGCTGCCGGTCAGGCTGACCACGGCGTCCAGCCGGGAGCCAGCCAGCGCGGTGTCGAGCGCGCCGCGGGCCAGCCGGCGGGCCTCGGTGCGGGCGCTGAGGTAGTCAGCGTCGTCCAGGTTCCCGCTGGTGGCCTGCGCGGCCTCGAAGATGTCCTGGCCGAAGTGCTCGAGCACGGTGGCCGCGTGCGCGTCGTTGTAGGCGATCAGCTCGGCCAGGGTCGCGGGGTGCTCGCCAGGCAGCGCGGCCAGGTAGGCGTTCAGGTCGTGCTTGAACTCCTGGCGCAGCGCGGTGTACTCCGGCTCACCGATCTTGTCGGCGCCGGGCAGGTCCACCGCGTCGACGACGTCCGCGCCGCAGGCGCGCAGCCGGGCGATGGCCGCGTCCAGGACGGCGGCGGTAACGCGGTCGGCCTGTGCCGAGCCGTCGCGCCAGACACCCAGCCGGGCGCCGGCCAGGGCAGCCGGGTCGAGGCTGGCCGCATAGTCGGCGGCCTGGCCCGCGCCGTCCGCGGTGGCCGGGTCGGCGGTGTCCGCGCCGGTCATCGCGGTCAGCATGACGGCCGCGTCGGCGACGGACCTGGCCATCGGGCCGGCTGTGTCCTGCGCGGCCGAGATGGGCACGATCCCGGTCCGGCTGACCAGCCCGAGCGTGGGCTTGACGCCGACGATGCCGCACGCCGCCGCGGGCGACACGATCGACCCGTCCGTCTCGGTGCCGATCGTGAGCGGGGCCAGCCCGGCGGCGACCGCGACCCCCGAGCCCGAGCTGGATCCGGACGGATTGCGGCCGGGACCGTGCGGGTTCACGGCCTGGCCGCCGAGCGTGCTCCACCCGCTGCTGGAGTTGCGTGACCGGAAGTTGGCCCACTCCGACAGGTTGGCCTTGCCGAGGACCACCGCGCCGGCCGCGCGCAGCCTGGTGACGCAGAAGGCTTCGGGCCCGGCCGCGGCCGACAGTGCCGGAGACCCGGCGGTGGCGGGCAGGCCGGTCACCGACACGTTGTCCTTGACCAGGACCGGGATGCCGTCCAGCGGACCGCGCGCCTGCCCCGCCGCCCGGCGCTCGTCACTGGCCGCGGCCTCGGCTGCCGCCTGGGGGCTCACGGAGATGACGGCGCGCAGGCCCGGGTTGAGCCGGTCGATGCGCGACAGGTAATAGGCGGTCAGGGCGGCGGCGGTCAGAGTTCCGGCGGACAGCGCCTGGCCCAGCGCGGCGACGGACGCTGACCCGGCGTCCAGGCTGGTGCCCGCGATGGTCTCAGCCAGGGATTCGGTGATCGGCATGATCGCAGTATTACGATGGCGCGCCCCGCTGGCCAGCCCGGATGCACGTCACCGGCCTCGGATCACGGCGAGCTCCGGGCGGAACCGGCAGCGGCGGAGTCTCCCCGCTCACCTGCGGGGCGCCAGGGAGGCGCCGCCTTCCCTCCTCACAGTCAGTCCAGACGGCGCCGGCACCCCTCGGCTCGCTGTGCTTTCCCGCCAGCGGCGCCAGGGCTGGCCGCGTCTAGACTGCCCCGGTGACGATGAGCATGGGCCGCCTGACGGTCGTTCCGGCCCTCGACCGCGAAGACCTGCTGGCCGCCCCGGTGGCCAAGGCGCTCGCTGAGCTGGCCGAGGTGCTTCCGGCCAGCTCGGTCGGCGTCGCCGAGATCGACCCGGAGCTGGCCGACACGGCGGCGTTCTGCGAGCGGTACGCCGTGGGGCTAGACGTGTCGGCGAACTGCGTGGTGGTGACGGGCCGCCGTGACGGGCAGCCGCGCTACGCCGCCTGCGTGGTGCTGGCCACCACCCGGGCCGACGTCAACGGGCTGGCCCGCCGTCAGCTTGACGTCCGCAAGGCCTCGTTCGCGCCGATGGATGACGCGGTGGCGCAGACCGGGATGGAGTACGGCGGCATCACGCCGATCGGCCTTCCGGGCGGCTGGCCGGTGCTGGTGGACGCCGCAGTGGCCGCGGCGCCGATGGTGATCATCGGCAGCGGCGTGCGGCGGTCCAAGATTGCCATCCCCGGTGCGGCGCTCACCCGGCTGCCCGGCGCCCGGGTCCTGGACGGCCTCGGCCGCTAGCCGCCACGCCCCGGCCGCGTGCCGACCTCGGCCGCCCGGCGCGAATAGCCGGACGAGCTCCCGGCGGGCGACCAGGAACGCTTCCGGTGAGCTGCTAGCCCTGGCGCTAGCTTCCGGCCGGGGTGTCTGGCCGCTGCGCTGGCTCGGCCTGCTGCGGCTCGAGCCCGGCGGCCGGCAGCGCCAGGTCGGCGGGCGGTCGCGGTGCGGGCGGTGCCACAGCGGCCGGCGAGGCGCCCGGGACGGACTCTGTGCCTGCGGCAGGCTCTGCCCCTGCAATGGACTCTGTGCCCGGGACTGGCTCGGCGCCCGGAGGGGGCTGCGGGCCCGGAGGGGGCTGCGGGCCCGCAGCGAACGAGTGGGCTCCCAGGTAGGCACCGAGCTGGGTGACGCGCGGGTCCTGCCAGAACCCCGAGTGATAATGCACGGGCGGCGGGGTCGGGTCGGCATCGGACGCCAGGCTGACCGGGTCCCAGCACGGCTGGTCGACGCCCGGCTGGATGGCGGCGGGATCGGGTCCCGGGGCCGGGCCGGGCTCGGCGAAGATCCACGAGCCGATGTAGTCGGTCGGCCGGACCAGGTTCTTCCACTTGCGGAACGCCGGGCCGCCGGGCCGCGGGTCATCGAGCAGGCTGCCCAGCGTGTCGATCTGCAGCTGGCCGAAGTAGGCCGGGAACGCCCGCCCGTAGAGCCGGCGGGCCGGGCAGGCCAGCGTGAGCAGCGCGACGTGCCGCCGGGTCTCCTCGGGCAGCTGCGCGACGACGGCGGGGGCGATGACCGAGCCCTGGCTGTAACCGGTCAGCAGGACCGGGCCCGGCGGCAGCGACAGGTCCGGCGACTGCCCGGGCCCGGAGTCGCGCTGATGCGCGGCGACCTGCGCCCAGGCCGGGTCGGCCGGGTCCGGGCGCACCGTCCCGGTCAGGATGCGGATCCGGTCAACCAGCTCGGGAATGGCGCGCTCGGCGTAGCACGGCGGAGCGAACGGATGCGCCACGCGCGGCCAGAACGTGGCCACGTCCCACAGCACGCCGATGGTCTTGCGGTCGCGGGCGCTGGTGTAGGCCGCGCGCAGCAAGACGATCAGCCAGCCCGCCACCAGCAGGCCGATGAAGCTCTCGGCCGAGACCAGCCCGTGCAGGCTCTTGCCGAACAGCGGCTGCCGGGAGGCCTGCGCGGCGTACAGCTGCGCCGCTGCCGTCGCCACCACCATGCCGCCGGCCGCCCAGCAGACCAGCACGCCGGCCCGGTCGGTCACCAGGCCCGCCGACCACGACCGGGCAATCGCCTGCAGGCGGCGCCGGAAGCCGGCGGGCTCCTGCGGCCCCGGCGGCAGCCCGTAGAACTGGGCCACATCCGAGCCCCGCGGGGTCCACCCGGCGAGCCGCCGGGCCTGCTCTAGCCAGCGCCAGGCCAGGTACCCGCCGCCGATCAGTGCCCCGGCCGCCAGGCCGGCGGGCGCGGCGGCGAAGGCATACACCGGCCAGGGGATCGTCAGCGCGTGCGGGACCAGCAGGGCCGTCCCGGTGGGCACCGGCGAGCCGAGCAGCCGGGCGGCCAGCAGGTCCAGCACCGCGCTGAGCACGCCGCCGAAGCACACCGCGAGCATCGCGAATACGGTGCTGAGGTGGCCGCCGGCAAACGGCTGGGTGTGCGGGGCCTGCTCCGGGGCGCGCCGGGCCAGCAGCACGACCACAGCGGCCAGCGCGGCCAGCAGCAGGACCTGAGCGACCAGCAGGTAGGCACAGAAGTTGGTGAAGCCGGTCAGGTCGGCTACCGCGCCGGTGCCACCGCCAGCGGGGTCGGCCGGCCAGCCACCGGTGAAGAAGGCACCCAGGTAGGTCGCCGCGGCGGCGCCCAGCAGGCCCCAGCACCACCAGGTTCCTGGCCCGCCGTCCCGGCCCCCGGCCGGGGCCTGGTCGCCCGCCGGCGCGGCCAGCGTCACCTGGTACCGGTCGGCTACCGGCGAGCACAGCGTGCCGACGATCGCCGCGGTCACCAGCGCGGCCGCGACGGCCAGCACGATCCGGCCGCCGCTCATGCCCGGTCCGGGCCGGGACAGGACGAACGCGACCGCCGCGGCGGCGGCGCCGGCATGCAGGATGCGCTGGCGCGCTACCAGCCGGCCGCCCTTCCAGAAGCTGGTCTGGGTCAGCGGCCAGGCCCGGTGCACCGCCGGGCGGGCCGCGCTGGTGCGCGCCTCGTACCGGTAGCCGGTCCGCACGCTGATCATCCACAGCGCGGCCAGGATCACCGCCACGGCCACCAGGGCCAGGGTCACCCGGTCGCCGGCCGGCCACTGCGGGTACCACGACAGCCAGGACGGGAAGTGCGCCCGCGGCGCCTGCAGCGCGATCATGCCGACCAGCGCCGCCACCATGGCCATGGTGAACTGCAGCGTGGCGGACAGGGCCAGCACCCGCAGCAGCACCTGCCCCCACGCGTGCGGCCGGTCGCGGGTCAGCAGCTGAGCCGGGCGCGCCCCGTCCTGGCCGGCCGGGGCCGCCTGCAGGTCGTAGGACCGCGCGGGCGGCAGGGCGAAGTGCGCCAGGTTATAGAGCATGAACGGCGCGAGCAGCAGCCAGGATGCCGACCGCAGCGGGGCCTGCGTCAGCCCGCCCCAGGAGTAGGCCTCCAGCTTCCACGGCACCCCGGCGCCGCCCTGGGCGCCCGGCATCCAGCGCCGGTAGAACATGGTGGTGGTGTCGCCGGCGACCTGCAGCGCGTGCGGGTGCTCCAGCATGACCGGCCCGCTCGAGCCGCCCACGCCGTGCACCCGCAGCTCGGTGAAGGCGGACCCGGCCGCGGGCGGGACGGTGTCGGTGAAGGCGCCGGCCCGCGCAGCGCGGGCCGGGCTGGTCAGGTCCGGGAGCGCATAGCCCCAGGCACCGCCCAGGCCGAACACGACATTTTCTTCCGGTGGCTGAGGCATGGGCAGGGCCCCCCTAGGCGAATGGTGCCGGCGAACAGCACTATTGTTCCCGCGCGCGGCCCCGTGCGCATTAGCCCGGGCAGCCTTTCCGGGCTGGCTAAGGCAGCCAGGACACCTTTCCGTGCAGAGCCGCGTAGCCGACGAACGCCACCGCGTCGATCAGCGTATGCGCAATGATCATAGGAGTACACCGGCCCCAGCGCTTGTACAAAACGCCGAAGACCAGGCCCATGGCGGCGTTTCCGAGAAAGGCGCCGAATCCCTGATACAGGTGATAGGAGCCGCGCAGTACGGCGCTGAGCACAATGGCCTTCCACGGCGTCCAGCTCAGCTGATCGAGGCGGCGCAGCAGGTAGGCCAGGACGACGATCTCCTCCAGGATCCCGTCGTGCGCGGCGCTGAGCAGCAGGACCGGGATGCGCCACCAGACGGCCGGCAGGCTCTCGGGCACCACGTTGAGGCTGAACCCCAGCTGATAGGCCGCGATGTACAGGCCCAGGCCGGCGCCGCCGATCACGGCGGCCAGGATCGCGCCGCGCAGCACGTCCCGGCCGGGCTGGGAGGTATCCAGGCCGATGTCGCCAGGCCGCTCGCCCGAGCGGGCCATCAGGTACAGCACCAGCAGGACCGGGGCCAGGCTCTCGGCGATGCTGGCCAGCTGGAGCGCCAGGTCCAGCCAGTGGTTGGCGGCCAGCGAGCCGACCAGCAGCGCCTCCTGCTTGCCCAGCGCCTGCCGGGACAGCAGCGAGCCGATCAGGTCCAGCAGGGCGTTGAGGGCGCTGGCGCCCAGCGACACCGCCAGGACAGCGAAGATTTCCCAGCGCAGCAGCCGGGCCGGCGGCAGCCGCAGGCCGGTGTGGTTGTCCTCCGCGATGGCCACCTCAGGACTGTAGCCGGTGCCGGGAGCCGGCTCCGGACCGGCGCGGCCGGCAGGCTGCCCGCCCGTGGCCGGCCAGGGGGCGGCGGGCCGGCCCGCCGGGGCAGGCCGGGGACGGCGACCCGGCCGCGCCGGGACCGAATCGGTACCCGCCCGCGGCCCGCCTGGCGGTGTAACCTTCCTACAGGCGGCGGCCCGTGCCGGTGTGCCGGCTGACTGCCTGCGGGCGGTGAGCGGGCTGGAGCAGGCCATTCAGAGTGCGCCGCGTCCGCGCGGGGGGCACTGAGCGGCGAGGACGGCAGTACTGCACCCGGCACCGCGCCAGTCACAGCAGCCGCCTGGCAGCAGCTATCCCGGACCGCATGATTCCCGGGAGGCGACCGGCGGGGGGACAGCCAGCTACAGCGCACAGCGACAAGGTGGGCTCATGAAGCGAGCGGGTCGCAGTCAGCGCGGCCAGGCCAGCTCCGGACGTGCCAGGGCGGCGGATTCGCGCAGTGCGGTGATCCGGCAGGGCCGCGGTCCCGGCTGGCAGGCCGGGGGGTGCGGCGTGCGAGGACCCTCGTGAGCGCCAGCCGGGCGGCCGGGCCGCAGCGCGGCGTGACAGGCGAGGCTGGCCTGTCACGCACTGCCAGCTCCCGTGGCACCGCGGGCTCCCCGAGCACTACAGGCACTGCGGGCAGCACGCCGCAGAGCACCCGGGGCACCCGGCCAGCGCAGGACGTCCCGGCGCCGCGCGGCGCACGGCGCGCCGTCTCCCGGCGGTCCCCCGGCCAGGCCGGCCGCACGGCCCGGGCCTGGCTGCGCGGCCCGGCCGGCCGCCGTCTCGGGGGGCATCTGCTGCTGCTGGCCTGCTACATCGGCGCCGGGGTCATCGTGACCTGGCCGATGACGCTGCGGCTGGCCGGCGACCAGCTGCTGAAGGTCCCCGACGTCTCGAGCTACGTCTGGTCGCTGTGGTGGATGGCGCACCAGACCGCGCACCTGGGTGACCCCTGGTTCACCCAGTACATGGCGGCCCCGACCGGGATCCAGCTCGGCTTCGACACTCTGATGCCGCTGCCCGGCCTGATCATGACGCCGGTGACGCTGCTGCTCAGCCCGTTCGCGTCGTTCTGCGTGCTGACCGTCGTGATCCCCGGCCTGCTGTGCTACGTGACCTACCGGGCCGCGCGGCTGTGGCTCGGTCAGCCCGGCGCGATCGCCGCCGGCGCATTCTTCGGCCTGGCCACGATGGTGACCTGGCAGAACCTGTACCACCTCAACATTTCCATCGGCACGCTGTTCCTGCCGATGACGCTGGAGGCCGCGGTCCGGCTGCGCCGCAGGCCCGGCCGCCGGCAGGGCATCATCGCGGGGCTGGTGCTCGGCGCCGCCGTGCTGACCAACCAGGAGTCGGCCGTCGTCGCCACCCTGCTGGCCGCCGCGGTACTGGTGCCGTGGCTGGCCGGGATCCTCGCCCGGCGCCAGCGGCGGACCAGGTCCGTGCCCGCGCTGCGCACCCTGGGGCTGGGCGCCATCGTGGCCGCGGTGGTGGCCAGCCCGCAGCTGCTGGCCATGCTCCGCCAGGTCACCGACGGCGGCACGACCATCGCGCCCAGCCAGCTCATCCAGCTCACCCAGAGCTACCGCAACTACGGCGTCGGGCTGCCCGCGCTGTTCGCCCCCTCCCCGCGGCTGGGCCACTTCCACCTCGCGCAGCTGGCCAGCGCCTACCAGTTCGGCGAGCCGACCGAGGGCATCCCCACCTTCGGCGTCGTGGTGGCCGGGCTGGCTGTCATCGGGCTGGCGCTGACCTGGCGGCGGCGGCATTCATGGGGCCTGGCGCTGCTGTGGCTGGTCGGCGCCGCGCTGGCGCTGGGCCCGACGCTGATCATCGGCGGCCGGACGTTCATCCCGCTGGCCGAGCGCTGGCACGACGTGATCGTCTCCCCGCTGCTGCCCTATACCTGGCTGATCCGCATTCCCGGATTGTCGGCGCTGCGCGAGGCCGACCGGCTCGCCCTGCTGGGCCTGCTCGGCGCCGCGATCCTGGCCGGCGCGGCGATCCAGTGGGTATGCGACCACGCCTGGCCGGTGCTCGCGGGCGCGCTCATCGTGGTGGTGGCCGGCGCGGGCTACCTGGAAGCGGGCTGGGGAGCGGCCGCGGCCCCGATGATGCGGGCGGCCATGCCCAGCGTGGACGGGCCGATCGCCGCCGACAAGTCCCGCTCGATCGTGGTCGACGTGCCGTTCGGGCTGCGCGGCGGCGTCGGGGTCACCGGCTTCGGGATGCCCCCGCAGGCGCTGATGCTGGCCACGGCCGACGGCCACCCGCGGGCGGTGTCCTACACCTCCTGGGTGCCCCAGCCGACGATCAACGGCATGACCCGCAACCCGTTCTACCGCTGCCTGTACGCCGCCCAGAACGGATCTCGGTTCGCCTGCCACGGCCAGGCCGTGGTGACGGCCCGCCGCGCGGCCCGGCACGCGGATATCGGCTGGGTCATCTCCTGGCACAGCCGGACCAGGGCCGCGCGCCCGACGGTCATCAAGTTCCTGTACGGGACCGGGTTCCGCATCGACTACCAGGTCAGCACCGGCCAGTCCGGGATCACCGTCTGGCGCCGCGGGTAGCCGCCCTCGCCGCCGGGAAGCCGGAACCGGGGGAGCAGGCTCGGGCCGGGCGGCGGCGCTGCCAGCGCGGCGGCGGCGCCGGATAGCCGGCGCTGCCGGGCGCCGGATGGCGGCCGCGGATCCGGCCGCCGGCCGCCTTTGCTACGTTGGCCCGCACCGGACCGATACCGGGCCCCCAGGAGCAGTCATGGCCAAGCCGAAGCAACCGACCGATCCCCGGCCGTCAGCCGCCGCGCAGTCCGGCACCCCGCCGCCGGGTGAGCAGCCAGGAAGCCGGCCGGCCAGCGGCGCCGCGCAGAAGCGGGCCCGCCAGCGAGCCGGGCGGCAGGCGGCTGCCGCCGGCGGTCAGCGCACCCCGCCCCCGCCCCCGCCAGCCCGGCCTGCCCCGGCCCGGCCGGCGCCGGCCAGCGGGCCGTCCCGGACCACGGGGACTTCCCGGGCTGCGGGCGCGCCCCGGACGACGGGACCCGCCGAGCCGGCCGCCAGGCCCGGCGGGCTGCCGGCGACGGTGCGCTACGCGGTCTGGTGCATGTACGCCGGGGCGGCGCTGTCGGCGCTGGCCCTGATCGTGACGATCGTCACGGCCGGGGAGGCGCGCCGGCTGCTGCACGAGGCTGAGCCGCAGCTCAGCGCGGCGAAGGTGTCGGCGGCGGTGCACACCGGGATCATCTCCTCGGCAGCCATCTGGGTCATCACCATCGCCTTGTGGGTGATCATGGCCAAGGTCAACCAGGCCGGGCGGGGCTGGGCCCGGATCGCCGGCACGGTGCTGTGCGTGGCCAGCACGCTGAGCCTGGCCGGGTACATCACGCAGGCCTACCCGGTGGCCCTGAAGGTGACCGTCGTCCCGCTGTGGCTGGCCGGGCTGGCCGCCACGGCCCTGCTGTGGCGGCCCGCGACCACCAGCTACATCCGCTCCGGCCGGAGCTAGCGGCGCCGGCCTGCGCCGCCCGCATCACCTGCGCGCGCCGGCGCGGATCCGCCCGGCGCGCCTGCCGGAATCAGGTGCCCAGGCCTAAGGGGGCGGCCGCGGCGGCAGCGTCGGGCCCGGCCGACGGGAGCAGCGCGGTCAGCCGCTGCCAGGCCAGCTCCGCTCCCAGGGCCAGGCAGCCGTCCACCACCGAGTCGGTGCCCAGGGCGCTGACCTTCACCTCCGGCAGCGCCGGGGCCAGGCGGCCCAGCTCGTCGGTGACCGCCCCGGCGAAGCCGGGAGCCTGGCCGATCCCGCCGCCCAGCACGATCAGCTCGGGGTCGACCACCGTGATGACCGCGCAGATCGCCTTGGCCACCAGCCGGGCCTCGGCCGACACCACCGCGGCCGCCCGGTCGTCGCCGGCCGCGGCCGCCTGGAAGACCCGCCGCGCCGACACCGAGCCGCGCATCCCCGCCCGCCGGGCGGCCCGGACCACCGCCGACGCCGAGCCGGCCGCCTCCAGCGCGCCGCGCCGGCGCACATCCTCAGCCGCCACGCCCGGCCCCTCGGAGATGGGCATGAACGCGATCTCGCCGGCCACGCCGTGCACCCCCCGGTGCAGCCGCCCGTCGATCACCAGGCCCATCCCGATGCCCGTGCCGATGGACACGAACGCGAAGGTCGCGACATCGCGGCCGTGCCCGTGCTCGCGCTCGGCGACCGCGGCCGCGTCAATGTCGTTCTCGACCATCAGCTGCGGCCCGAAAGCCTCTCGCAGGCCGGCCAGCACCTCCCGCCGGCCCCAGCCCGCCAGCCCGCCGGCCAGCGCGATGGCGTTGCGCCGCGGATCGTAGACGCCGGGGCTGCCGATCACGGTCTGAGTCACCTCGGCGCGGCTCACGCCGGCCCCGCCGCACAGCTGATCGGCCAGGCCCACCAGCTCGGTCACCCGCCCGGCGGTGCTGGAGGCCCGCGACCGGACGGCCAGCCGCCCGATGATCTGGCCGCTGAGGTCGGCCAGCGCGCCGCGCAGGTACTGCTGGCCGATGTCCAGGCCGAGCACGTAGCCGGCGTCGGGCCGGATCTCATACAGCAGCGCCGACCGGCCGGGCATGCCGGTCCGCTGGCCGGCCGCCCGGACCAGCCCCGAGCGCTCGACGTTGGCCAGCGCCAGCGAGACGGTCGGCTTGGACAGCCCGGACAGCCGGGCCAGGTCAGCGCGCGAGCAGCGGCCCAGCCGCCGGATGTGGCTGAGCAGCAGCTGCTCGTTCAGGGCGCGCAGCAGCTGCGGCCGGGCCGCCTGCCCGCCACCCGGCGCGTCCCGCTCGGCGGTGCGCCCGGCGGCCCCGCCGTCCCGCTCGCCTGCGACGGTCATCGGAAGCTCCTCCGCTTTCCTGGGCCCCCCGCTGCCTTAGTGCAGGTACGCCAGATGCTGGCCGTGCCGCTCGCGGTACTCGCCGAGGAGCTCGCGGGCCGCGGTGATCCCCGGCACCAGCGGGTGCTGCGACAGCGCCACGGCCGCCAGCCCG
The DNA here is from genome assembly GCA_035763085.1 of Streptosporangiaceae bacterium. Taxonomy (GTDB): domain Bacteria; phylum Actinomycetota; class Actinomycetes; order Streptosporangiales; family Streptosporangiaceae; genus DASUBV01. Next base: position 13,174 of record DASUBV010000120.1, read on the forward strand.
GCGTCCGCGGTCATCGCCGCCTCCACGATGCCGCGCTCATACTCCTTGACCTGCTCCACCAGCGCGCGGGCCGCGCGCGGCAGCTCGGGAACGGCCAGCGGCGTGAGGCCGGCGGGGTCCACCCGGGCGGGCAGCTCCACGACATCGCCGGCGTCCAGGCCCAGGCTCGCCCCGTGCGCGGTGTTGATGATGACGTCGCCGGGCGCCCGGCCCGAGAGCCCGTCGATCACCCGCAGGGCCAGGCCCTCGTACCCGCCGATGGCGGCCGAGTCGATGGCGGCCGCCCCCGCTGCCGCCCGGCGCGCCCGCGCCTCGCCCTGCCCGCTGGCGCCGTCGGTATCGGTCCGCATGTAGGTGTCGCGGCGCACGCCCAGCAGGGTGTCATAGACCGACCACGCAGCGTGCACGTCCCCCTCGGAGAAGGCCGCGGCCAGCGCGCCGAGCAGCTCGGTGTTGAGCTTCAGCACGTCCTGCCCGCGGGTGGACCCGGCCCGGGCCACGCCGTGCACGTAGCGGCCCGGGTCATAGAAGTAGTAAACGTACTCGGCCGGGATCGCGCCGACCCGGCGGACCACGGCCGGGTCGAAGCCGGCGAACCGGTGGTCAAAGTGCTGCAGTTCCTCGAACCGGCCGAGCAGCTCACCGATCCGCTCCCGGCCGCCGGCCTGCAGCGAGCAGACCCAGCCCAGGTGGTTCAGGCCGGCGTAGGAGCCGGACACGTCGTAGGCCGGGGCGTCAAGGAACTGCGCCATCCGCGACACCGTGCCGCCCGGGGTGTCGCAGACGCCGACCGCGCGGACCTTGCCCTGCGCCGAGATGGCCTGGGTGATCAGGCCCGCCGGGTTGGTGAAGTTGATCAGCACCGCCTCCGGCGCCACGGTGCTGAGCAGGTCGCAGTAATCCAGCACGACCGGGATCGTGCGCAGCGCCATCGCGCCGCCGCCCGGGCCGGTGGTCTCCTGGCCCACGATGCCGCGCCGCAGCGCGACGTCCTCGTCGATGACCCGGCCCCGGTCACCGCCGACCCGGATGGCCGAGAAGACATAGTCGGCGCCGGTGAACGCCTCCGTCGCGTCCCCGGTCACCTGGACCACGCCGGGGTGACCCAGGGCGGTGGCCAGCTCAGCGGCCAGCCGGCAGATCGTGTCCCGGCGGGTCGCGTCCGGCTCGAAGAGGCTGATCTGGCCGAAGGCATCGGGCCTGCTGGTCAGGACCGCTCGGACGAACGCGGGCATCCGGACGCCGCCGCCACCCAGGATTGCCAGCTTCACTGCTCGGACTCCATTCCCGCTCACTCCCTGCTCTTGTCCTCAGCTGCTCAGTTGTCCTCGGCTGCCCGGTGCTCAGCTGCTCAGTGCTCAGCTGCGTGCTGCACCGCCTGGCCGGCCGCTGCCCGGTGCCGGGCCGCCCTGCTGGCCGGCGATCTTGGCCACGGCATCCTGCAGGGCCGCGGCCGCCAGGTTCTCCGCGACCATCGCGCCCGGAGCCCGCCCGGCCGAGCTGAACCCGGCCACCTCGACCGCGCCGACGGCGCCCGGCCGGGTCACCGACTCCGCGGCGGCGGCGTTGGCCGCTGCTACCGCCCGGGTCAGCGGCACGCCCTGGACCAGGGCGCCGATCATCGCGCCGGCGAAGTTATCGCCGGCCCCGGTCAGGTCGCGGACGGTGACCTGCCGGACTCCGTCACTGACCTCGCTTACCCCGTCCGGGCCCGCGATCAGCGCGCCGCGCGCGCCCCGGGTGACCACCATCGTGGTGCCCCAGGCCGCGGCCGCGGCGACCGCCGCCTCGGTGCTGGTGGTGCCGGTCAGCCGCCGGATCTCGTCCTCGTTGGGGACGAACAGGTCAGCCAGCCTGACGCACTCGATGATCTCCTCGCGCAGGTGCTGCTCGTCGCCCAGCGAGACATCCAGCACCGTCCTGGTCCCCTGGGCCCGCGCCTGACGCAGGACGTCCGGCACCCCGGCCCCGCCGTGCAGGTAGCACCACCGGGGACGGCTGTCGCGCAGCACGCCCAGCCAGCGCCCGACGTCCGGCTGCTCGCCGGCCGGCCGGGGCGGATTGTGGGTGACGAACGCACGGTCGCCGTCGAAGTTCAGCACGACGGTGATCCCGGCCGAGGGGCGCCGGACCCGCCGCGAGTAGCTCAGGTCCACGCCCAGCCCGGCGCAGAACTCACGGACGACCGCGGAGCCCAGGTCATCGCCCAGCACGGTGCACAGGCCCGCCTGCGCCCCGGCCCTGGCCGCGGCGCTGGCGCTGGTGACGGCACCTCCGCAGGACACGGCGAACTCGTCGGTGAAAATCTCCTCACCGGGTCCCGGCAGCGCGGGCACGTGGCCGAAGACCAGCTCGAGGAACACCGTGCCGAGCGAGATCATGTCCAAACCGAGCAGTCCTCCAGCCCTGGCAGCGACAAGAAAGCCAAGCTAACAGCGCCTCCGGCGAGCACCGCCCGCGCGTGCCTGGACCAGGCACCGGGCGGCGTGCCGGCGGTCATGCCATCGGGGGGCCGAGGTCGGTCACATTTCGGCCACGAGCCTTGTTACCTATCAAATAGTTAGGATACTGTCCTAACTATCTTGACGCAACCTACGCAATCTCGCTCAGACGGTGCTGGCAGGTGATGGTGGGACGCCCTCCGGTTGTGCTCGGCCTGGACTTCGGCGGCACGAAGATCGCCATGGCGGTCTGTGACCTGCAGGGGAACCGCCTGGCGTCCGCCACGGTCAGCGCCGGCGCGGCCGGGTCCGGACCCGCCGGGGCCGGCCCCGCCGCAGCCAGGCCCGACCTCGCCGCCGGGAAGGGCGAGCGGGCGGCGAGCCCGCCGGGAGCGCGGGCCGTCTTCGACCGGGCCGTCCGGGCCGCCAGGAGCCTGCTGGCCACCGCCGCCCCCGGCAGCGAGCTGGCCGCCGTCGGCGTCGCCACCTTCGGCATCCCCCACGACGACCGGGTGGAGCTGGCCCCGGCCATCGACGGCTGGGAGAGCCTGGCCCTCGGCCGCGAGCTGAGCGCGGCGTTCGGCGGCGCCGCCATCCGGATGGCGACCGACGCCAAGGCGGCGGCCGCCGCCGAGTCCCGCTGGGGCGCCCTGCACGGCTGCGATCCCGCCGTCTACCTGAACCTGGGCACCGGCCTGGCCGCGGCCATCGTGGCCGGCGGCCAGGTCATCTCCGGCGGCAACGGCGCAGCCGGCGAGATCGGCTACAACCTGCGGGCCATCTCCGATGTCGGGGTTGCGCTGAGCGCGCGCACGATGCTGGAGGACCGGGTCAGCGGGCAGGGCATTGCCCGGCGGGCCAGCCGCCAGCCGGGCCGGGCCGGCCGGCTGACCGCGGCCGACGTGTTCGCCGCCGGGCCGCAGGATGCAGCGCTCGGCGCGCTGATCGCCGAGTTCGCCGACGAGCTCGCCTATCATCTGGTGAACCTGGCCATCCTGATCGACCCGGTGCGCATCGCCGTGGGCGGCGGCCTGGTCCGGTCCTGGGACCAGATCGGGCCGCAGCTGCACCGGGCGCTCGGCTCGGGACCGCCGTTCCCGCCCGAGCTGGTGCTGGCGCACTTCCCCTACGACGCCCCGCTCCTGGGTGCGGTGGCCCTGGCGGTCGACGCGGCCGGCCCGCCGGTCCCGGCCGCCCCGGCCGCCGGGACCCCGGCGGCCGGCGGCCGCGCCGCCAACGCGGCCGCTACCCCGCCAGATCCCGGCATCACGCATAGCTCGGATATCCCGGATTCATCCGGTATAACGGAGACCCCGGACACCTCAGAAGGGCCCGGAAACCCGGAAAAGAAACAAGCTCCGACACCCGCTGAAATCCCGGCGAGCACCGGGGTCGCCGCCGTCATGAGCGCCCCATGCAGCACAGACGCGACCCTCGGAATCTTCGGGACCTTTAATAAAAATACGGGCGCAAAGGCATGAAGGGTACGATGCATGCCTCCTCGCAGCGGCACCGGGAAATCGGGCCGCGTCATCTCCGGCGCCTGCGCAGCGCGGCCGGCCTGAGGCCAGCGGTGGCCGGCCGGGACGGTGCGCAGGACTCACCTCCCTTGAAGGGCTAGGCGCACATGAAACGACGAATCATGTCGGTCGGGGCGATCCTCGCGGCCTGCCTCATGGCGGCCGCATGCGGGTCCAGTTCAAACTCGGGCTCGGGGTCAGGCGGCGGTTCACCGTCGGGTGGCTCCGGCGGCGTGCTGACCATCGACAACGAGAGCGGCGCACTGTGGACCTGTAACTTCAACCCCTACAACCTGTCCGACATCGGACTGTCCTTCGGGACCGTCTATGAGCCGCTGGTCTTCGTCAACTCGCTGCAGAGCGCCAAGACGACACCGTGGCTGGCCTCCAGCTTCGCCTACAGCAACGGCAACAAGACCCTCACCTTCACCATCCGCAAGGGCGTGAAGTGGAGCGACGGCAAGCCGATGACGGCCGCCGACGTGGCGTTCAGCTTCAACCTGCTGAAGAAGTACAAGGCCCTGGACATCAACGCCGTCTGGTCGGTGCTGTCCGGCGTCACCCAGAAGGGCGACCAGGTCGTCATGACCTTCAAGGCGCCGGCGGTCAACTACTTCTATTACATCGCCGACCAGGTCGCGATCGTGCCGCAGCACATCTGGGCCTCGATCGCCAACCCGGTGAAGTACCCCGACACCAAGCCGGTGGGCACCGGCGCGTTCGTGATGAGCGCGTGCACGGGCCAGAACATCACCTACAAGGCCAACCCGAGCTACTACGTGCCCGGCGTCCCGAAGCTGAAGCAGGTCAACTACCCGGCCTTCACCAGCAACGACACGGCGAACACCTACCTGGCCAATGGCCAGGCGCAGTGGGGCGGCCAGTTCATCCCGAGCATCCAGAAGTTCTACCTGGACAAGAGCCCGGACAACCACTACTGGTTCCCGCCGGTGGCCAACGTCTCGCTGTTCATCAACCTGAAGAACCCGATCCTCGGTGACGTGGCGGTCCGCCAGGCGATGGCGTACGCGATCAACCGGAAGAAGGTCTCCGACGTCGGCGAGTACGGCTACGAGCCGGCCTCCAACCAGTCCGGGGTGGTCACGCCGACATTCTCCAGCTGGATGGACACCTCGCAGGCGGCCCAGTACGGCAACAACTACGCCTACAACCCGGCCAAGGCCAAGGCCGTCCTGAAGGCCGCGGGCTACACGGCGGGGTCTGACGGGATCATGCAGAAGGGCGGCAAGAAGCTGTCGTTCTCGATCATCAACAACGGCGGCTTCTCCGACTGGGTCGCCTCCGTCAACGTGATCCAGGCCGACCTCAAGGCCGTGGGCATTCAGGTCACCCCGAAGAACATGGCCGCGCCGGCCTACCAGTCGGCGCTGTACAACGGCAACTACCAGCTCGGCTACGGCAGCGAGACCGGCGGTCCCACGCCGTACTACGAGCTGCGCCAGTGGCTGTACGGGCCGAACTCGGCGGCCATCGGCCAGCCGGCCGGCTCGAACTTCGAGCGGTACTCCAACGCGGCGACCGACAAGCTGATCGAGTCCTACGGCAACACCACCGACCCGGCGCAGCAGCACTCGATCGTGAGCAAGCTGTCGAAGGTGATGCTGTCGGAGGTCCCGGTGATCCCGGTGACCGAGTCGGTGGACTGGTTCCAGTACAGCACCGCCAACTTCACCGGCTGGGTGACCGAGCAGAACCCCTACGCCCAGCCCGCGCCCTACAGCTACCCCGACTGGGGCATCCAGCTGCAGCGGCTGGCGTCCAAGTGACGGCCCGGTCAGCGGCAGGCAGGGCTAGGTAAGACAAGGCACGGGCCCGGTGCGCCCCGGCCCTGACGGGGCGCACCGGGCTCGGCCCGGCGATTGACCACCTGGAGGTGGCTGCCCATGCTGGCAACCACAGCGGAAGGAACTGGGCACGGATGACGGTCTGGAGCAGGTCGTGAGATTCTTTCTGCGCCGTCTGGGGTTCTTCGTGCTCACCATGTGGGCGGCCCTGACGCTCAACTTCTTCCTGCCGCGGCTGATGCCCGGCAACCCCGCGCTGGCCATGATGGGCAAGTTCCGCGGCCCGGTCACCGGCCAGGCGCTCAAGGCCCTTGAGGTGGCCTTCGGCGTCAACACGCACCAGAGCCTGATCTCGCAGTACTTCAGCTACCTGGGGGACGTGTCGACCGGCAAGTTCGGCACCTCGCTGTACTTCTATCCCGAGTCCGTGGGCCACGTCATCCTGAACGCGATCCCGTGGACGCTGGGCCTGGTCGGGGTGACCACCGTGCTGGCCTTCGGCCTCGGCACCGGCACCGGCATCGTGGCCGCCTGGCGCCGGGGCGGGCTGGCCGACAGCATCCTGCCGCCCTTCTTCGTGATCACCACCGCGATCCCCTACTTCTGGATCGGCATGATGCTGATCCTGATCTTCGCGGTGAAGCTGCAGTGGCTGCCGGCCGCGTTCGGCTACGACGTCACCCAGGTCCCGTCGTTCACGCCGGCCTTCATCGGCAACGTCCTGCAGCACGCCCTGCTGCCCGCCTTCGCGCTGCTGGTCACCACCATCGGCACCTGGGTCCTGACCATGCGCAACACCATGGTGTCGACACTGGCCGAGGACTACGTCCGGATGGCCAGGGCCAAGGGCCTGCCCGGCCGCCGGATCATGCTCGACTACGCGGCCCGCAACGCCATCCTGCCCAACCTCACCGGCTTCGCCATGTCGCTGGGCTTCGTGGTCGGCGGCGCGATCCTGGTCGAGTACGTCTTCAACTACCCCGGCGTCGGCTTCATGCTGCTGCAGGCGGTCAACAACGAGGACTACCCGCTGATGCAGGCGCTGTTCCTGCTGATCACCGTGGCCGTGCTGGTCGCGATCCTGCTGGCCGACGTGGCCACCGCAGTGTTCGACCCGCGCACCAGGACGAGGGGGTAGCCCATGGCCATGCTGCCTGTTCCTTCCACCGCGCCCGGCCAGGTCGCGTCGCCGGAGCAGCCGGTGCCCGGGTCGATGCGCCGCGGCCGCCGGCCGTTTGCCCGGCTGATCCGCGCCGTGCGGTCCAACCGCAAGGCCACCACCGGCACCGTGCTGCTGGTGATCTTTGTCCTGCTGGCCCTGTTCCCCGGCGTGATCGCCCACGACCAGCCCAACGCGCAGATCTACCCGCGCAGCCTGGGCCCGTCCGGCGCGCACCTGCTCGGCACCACCGCGCTCGGCCAGGACATCTTCGCCCAGGCCGTCAACGGCGCCCGGCAGGTGCTGATCATCGCGATCGGGGTGGGCCTGCTGTCTACTGCCATCGCCGTGCTGATCGGCGTCGCCGCCGCCTACCTCGGCGGCCTGTGGGACGGCGGGCTCAACCTGCTCACCGACGTGCTGCTGGTCATCCCGCTGTTCCCGCTGCTGATCGTCATCGCCACCTACGTGCAGAACGCCGGCACGCTGGTGCTGGTCATCGTGCTGACCCTGACCGGGTGGTCCTATACCGCGCGCCAGCTGCGCGCCCAGGCGCTGTCACTGCGCAACCGGGATTTCCTGGAGGCAGCCCGGGTTCGCGGTGAGCGGCGGCTGTACATCATCGTGGTCGAGATCATCCCGACGATGACCTCGCTGCTGGTGGCCAGCTTCCTGACCAACGCCCTGTACGCCGTGCTGTTCGGGTCCAGCCTGCAGTTCATCGGCCTGGGCGACCCCAACACGGTCAGCTGGGGAACGATGCTCTACTGGGCCCAGAACAACGAGGCGCTGCAGACCGGGCAGTACCTGTGGGCCATCGTGCCGGGCCTGCTCATCGTCTTGCTCGGGGCCGCCTTCGCCCTGATGAACTACGCCTTCGACGAGATCGGGAATCCCGCCCTGCGCCCGGTGAGGAGGAAGCGTGTCCAGCGTGCCCGCTAAGGCCTCAGCCGCCGGAGTGCCGGCCAGCCGGCTGTCGCCGGCCGGATCGATCCTCGAGGTCAGTGACCTGTCGGTGACCTACGCGATGGAGCGCGGCGCGGTCACCGCGGTGGACAGGGTCAGCCTCGATGTCCGGCCCGGCGAGTTCGTCGGGATCGTCGGCGAGTCCGGCTGCGGCAAGTCCACCCTGCTGTTCGCGATCGCCCAGCTGCTCGCCCCGCCCGCCGCGGTCAGCGGCGGCAGCGTCGCCTTCAAGGGCACCAGCCTGGTCGGCATGACCGACTCCCAGCTCGCGGCGGTGCGCTGGAAGGACCTGTCGGTCGTCATGCAGAGCGCGATGAACGCGCTCAACCCGGTCAAGACGACCGGCGCCCAGTTCAAGGACGCGATGCGGGCCCACGGCGTCCGGTCCCGGGCCGAGATCGCCGAGCGGTCGGCCGAGGTGCTCAAGATGGTCGGCATCGACCCGGCGCACCTGAAGAGCTTCCCGCACCAGCTGTCGGGCGGCATGCGGCAGCGCGCGATGATCGCGATGGCGATGCTGTTCACGCCCGATCTCATCATCATGGACGAGCCGACCTCGGCCCTGGACGTGGTGGCCCAGCGGTCGCTGATGGTGCAGATCAAGGAACTGCAGCAGCAGTTCGGCTTCGCGGTCATCTTCGTCACCCACGACATGTCCCTGGTCAGCAATTTCTCCGACCGGCTGATGGTCATGTACGCCGGCCAGGTGGCCGAGCTGGGCGTCACCCGCGTCGTGTTCGACAGCCCGCTGCACCCCTACAGCGCCGGGCTGCTGGAGGCGTTCCCGTCCATCCGCGGGCCGAAGGTGGCGCTGACCGGGATCCCCGGCAGCCCGCCGGACCTGAGCCGGCCGCAGGAAGGCTGCCGGTTCGCGCCGCGCTGCCCGAAGGTGATGGACCGGTGCCGTACCACGCCGCCGGCGCTGTACCAGGTGGACGGCACGGCGGTGCGGTGCCTGCTGCACGAGCACGGCCGGTTCCGCAGCGGTGCCGGCGCCGGCCCGCCCGCGGTATCCGGGACCTCGGTATCCGGGGAGCCCGCGCAGCCCGCCGCGCCCGCCGCTGGCACCACGGCTGATGAGGCGAGGAGCGAGCAGTGACCGAGCAGGCCGCCACGGGCACCAGCCCGGCCGCGAGCACCACCCAGCCGCTGCTGCGGACCGCCGGGCTGACCAAGCACTTCAAGATCGGCAATGCGCTGTCCCGGCGGACGCTGCACGCTGTCGACCAGGTCGACGTGACCATCGGCGAGCGCCAGATCGTGGCGCTGGCCGGCGAGAGCGGCAGCGGCAAGTCCACCGTCGCCCGGCTGCTGGCCAAGATCTACAAGCCGACCGCGGGCGAGATCTACTTCGAGGGGACGCCGCTGTCGTCGGTGTCCTCGCGGGCCGCGCGGCTGCGCTATAGCGGCCAGGCGCCGATGGTGTTCCAGGACCCGTTCGCCTCGATCAACCCGGTGTTCCGGGTCTCGCACGGCATGCTGCGGGCGCTGAAGCTGCACCGGCCGGAGCTGTCGGCCCAGCAGCGCTGGGCCGAGGCGTGCCGGGTCTTCGACGTCGTCGGCCTCAGCCCGGCCGAGCAGGTCCTGCAGCGCTATCCGCACGAGCTGTCGGGCGGCCAGCGCCAGCGGGTCGGCTTCGCCCAGGCGCTGGCCATGCAGCCGCGGCTGATCATCGCCGACGAGCCGGTCTCGATGCTGGACGTGTCCATCCGCATCGGGCTGCTCAACCTGATGGCCAAGCTCCGTGACGAGCAGGGCGTCTCGATCCTGTACATCACCCACGACATCGCCAGCGCGCGCTACGTCGCCGACCGGCTGATCGTGATGTACGCCGGGCAGATCGCCGAGGCCGGCCCGGTCGAGGAGGTGCTGGGCAGCCCCCGCCATCCCTACACCCAGCTGCTGGTCTCGGCCGTGCCCGACCCGCGGGCCCAGGTCAGCGTCGCCGCGCTGACCGACCGCGGCGAGCCGCCGAAGGTCATCGACCCGGTACCGGGCTGCCGGTTCCGCTGGCGCTGCCCGCTGGCCATCGACATCTGCGCCACCGTCACCCCCGAGCTGACCCGGCTCGGGCCAGATCACGATGCCGCCTGCCATGTCGCGCAGTCCGGCGCGGAAGTGAGGGCTTTTTGATGAAGATCGCTGTCGTCGGCGGCGGTTCGACCTACACCCCGGAGCTGATTGACGGGATCGCCCGGCTGACCTCGGACATCAAGGTCAGCGAGGTGGTCCTGGTGGACCCCGACCAGTCCCGGCTGGCGGCGGTCGGGCCGGTGTCCGCGCGGATCATGCGCCGCTACGGTCACCCGGCCAGGGTCAGCTGGACCAGCGACCTGGACGCGGGCCTGGACGGCGCGGGCGGCGTGCTGCTGCAGCTGCGCGTCGGCTACCAGGCCGCCCGCCACCGTGACGAGACCTGGCCGCAGGACTGCGGCTGCGTCGGCCAGGAGACCACCGGCGCCGGCGGGCTGGCCAAGGCGCTGCGCACCGTGCCGGTGGTGCTCGACATCGCCGAGCGGGCCCGGCAGCGGGCCGCGCCGGACGCCTGGATCATCGACTTCACCAACCCGGTGGGGATCGTGACCCGCGCGCTGCTCGACTTCGGGCACCGCGCCATCGGCCTGTGCAACGTGGCGATCGGCTTCCAGCGCCGGTTCGCGGGCTACCTCGGTGTCGAGCCAGACCAGGTGGACCTCGACCACGTCGGGCTGAACCACCTCACCTGGGAGCGGGCCGCCATCGTGGACGGCGTCGACCGGCTGCCGGAAATCGTCAGCGCCCACGGCACCGAGGAGGCCGAGCGAGTCGGGGCCCCGGAGTCCATCATCCGGGAAATCTCGGCGGTGCCGTCGTATTACCTGCGGTACTTCTGGGCCCACGACGAGGTCGTCGCCGCCCAGCGCGGCCGGCCCACCCGGGCCGAGGTGGTCGCCGAGCTGGAGACCGAGCTGCTGAAGATGTACGCCGACCCGGCGCTGGACACCAAGCCCGAGCTGCTCAGCAAGCGCGGCGGCGCGTTCTACTCCGAGGCGGCGGTGGCGCTGCTGGCGTCGCTGGTCACCGACAGGGGTGACCGGCAGGTGGTGAACCTGCGCAACGCCGGGACGCTGCCGTTCCTGTCCGACGAGGCGGTGATCGAGGTTTCTGCCACGATCGGCGCGAGCGGCGCGACGCCGGTCCCGGTGGCGCCGCTGAGCCCGCTGATGAGCGGGCTGGTGGCGCACGTGTCGGCGTATGAGGAGCTGGCCCTGGACGCCGCGCTGCGCGGCGGCCGCGACCGGGTGGCGATGGCCCTGCTGGCGCACCCGCTGATCGGCCAGTACGACATCGCCGGGAAGCTGGCGGACCGGCTGGTGGCCGAGAACGTGGACTTCCTGCCCTGGGCCCGGGGCGAGTGACCGAGAGCCCGGCCGCGGAGGACGGCCTGGCGAATCCGGCTGCCGCCGACCCCCTGGCCGCCGCGCTGTCCGGTAGGGAGCACCCCCCGGCCGCGGTGCTGGCGATCGACGGCGGCAACAGCAAGACCGAGCTGGCGCTCGTCGCGGCCGACGGCACGCTGCTGGCCCAGGTCCGCGGCGGGCGATCCAACTTCCAGGGCATCGGCATGAACGAGGCATTCGCGGTGCTGGACGGGCTCGTCCGCGACGCGGCCCGGGCGGCCGGGATCCCCGCCGGTGCCGGCCCGGTCGCCGGGCACGCCTCGGCCTGCCTGGCGGGCGCGGACCTGCCCGACGAGGAGCAGCAGCTCACGGACCTGGTCCAGGCACAGGGCTGGACGCAGTCGAGCCTGGTGGTCAACGACACGTTCGCGGTGCTGCGGGCCGGTCTGGACGACGCGGGCGACCCGGCGCACTGGGGCGTCGGGGTGACCTGCGGCGCGGGCATCAACTGCGTGGGCGTCGCGCCGGACGGCCGGACCACGCGGTTCCTGTCGCTGGGCGACATCAGCGGCGACTGGGGCGGCGGCGGGACCCTCGCCAGCGACACGCTGTGGTGGGCGGCCAGGGCCGAGGACGGCCGCGGCCCGCAGACCGAGCTGATGCGCGCCGTGCCGGCGCACTTCGGCCTGGCGTCGGTCCGGGACGTGACGATCGCCTGCTACCGGCGGGAGATCACCCGGCAGAAACTGCACGGGCTGGTTCCGGTGCTGTTCGAGGTGGCCAGCCAGGGCGACCGGGTGGCCCAGGACCTCGTGCTGCGCCAGGCCGACGAGATCGGCGTGATGGCCGCCACCGCCGCCCGGCGGCTGGACCTGACCGGCACGCCGGTGCCGGTCATCGTGGGCGGCAGCGTCGCCACGGCCCGCAGCCCGCTGCTCGTGGGCCGGCTCACCGAGCGGCTGGCGGCCGACCTGCCGCGCGCCTGGCTGCGCATCGTGGACGTGCCACCGGTCGCCGGCGCGGCACTGCTGGGCCTGGACCGCGCCGGCGCGGGCCCGGAGGCCGCGCAGCGGCTGCGCGCCTGCTTCGCCAGCCTGCAGCCCGCCACCGCGCCCACCAGCTAAACTCCGCACGCTCATGGGCGGGTACCGTGAGGCATGAACCAGGCGCGCAGCGGGCGCGCCGTGTCGGCCGGGAGGCGCTGTGCGCCGAAGATGAACTGCCGCAAGGCACCAGGCGGCCAGGCACCCGGACGTGACCAGCCCGGATGCCACTAGCCCAGGCCTGACCACTTCCGGCCCGTGCCCGGGCACGTCCGGCCCGGGCGCCGCGGACTCGAAGGGCCCGGCCACATCCCGGCGGCCGAGGCAGTACCGGCTAGCCG
>DASUBV010000121.1:0-23786 GCA_035763085.1 Streptosporangiaceae bacterium
TATGAGGCACCTGATGACATGACCGCTGCCAGCGTCGCGATGGCCGTCGCCGCGGCGGGCGAGGTCAGGTCGGGGAAGACCACGCGACTGCTCAGCGGGCAGGAATGGCTCGAGTCTTTGCGCAAACGCAGGACTGTCACCCACCGGAAGAGCGCCAGCCGCACGAAAGCCGGCGAGGATAGCCGGAACTCTTCAGCCGGCAGCGGGTCCGCGGAAAGCAGCTAGTCGAGCGTTCTCAACCCCTCCCGGACACCGCGCGCCAGCCCATCCGCTCATCCCGCAGACGGTGCGGTGCTCAGGCCGACGATCTGGCCGACGAGCGCGCTCCAGGGGTCTCAGGCGAGAGCGCTGCGGACGGCTGTTCACCCAGCAAGCGTAGCGCCGCAACCGCAATCCGAGCCTGACCAAGGCCAGGGCCGTGACCAGCGGACTAAGAATCCGCTGATATGCCGTCCGCACCAGGCCAGCGCCGCCCTGACCTGGCCAGATGAACTCCCGCAGCCCGCGATCTTCAGCATGAACTGCAACTAAGACTGCAACTAGGCAACGCCACTTGCCCTCAGCCCGCGTGAGAACCACACGAAAGACCAGGTCACAGCACGAGTTGATCATGGAACCATGGTGGGGCGGGTGGGGCTCGAACCCACGACCGGCGGATTATGAGTCCGCTGCTCTAACCGGCTGAGCTACCGCCCCCGGTGGCCGCGGCAGCCGAACCCAGAGGGCCGGCTAGCTGCAACAGGCCACAGCAGCCCGGAAATCCCTTCCCGCGGCCGCCAGCGCACGAACGACCCTACCTCGTGCTGAGCTGCATCTCCATCGCGTGCTCGACCAGCGCGATGAGCGTGGCCTTGGTGGAGTTCCGGCCGCGGGCGTCGCACTGGACGATGGGCACCCGCGGGCTGATCGACAGGGCCTCCTGGACGTCAGTTACCGCGTGCGGGTAGTCACCGTCGAAGCCATTGATGGCGACGATGAACGGCAGGCCGGCGGACTCGAAGTAGTCCACCGCCGGGAAGGAGTCGGCCAGGCGGCGGGTGTCCACCAGGACCACGGCCCCGATGGCACCCTGGATGAGGTCGTCCCACATGAACCAGAAGCGATGCTGGCCTGGCGTGCCGAACAGGTACAGGATCAGCCCGGCATCCAGGGTGAGCCGTCCGAAGTCCATCGCGACGGTGGTCGTCTTCTTGTCGGGGGTGTGCGACAGGTCGTCGACACCGTCGCTGGCCGAGGTCATCACCGCCTCGGTGGTGAGCGGGGTGATCTCCGACACCGACCCCACGAAAGTGGTCTTGCCCACGCCGAAGCCGCCCGCTACGACGATCTTCACCGAGGTCATCGCGGCGTCCGCGGCCTCGGCCGCGGCGAGCTTAGAGCTTGCGAAGTCCACTGAGTACCCTTTCAAGCAGGTTCATATCCGGGCGACCTTGCTCGTGGTCTATCTGGTGAACCCGGACTAGTCCGTCCATCGCCATGTCAGCGATGAGGACCCGTGCGACGCCCAGCGGCATCCTGAGCACCGCGGAGATCTCGGCGACCGACCGCCAGTCCCGGCAGAAGCCCAGAATCGCCTGGCACTCGGGACTGAGCACGGACAGGTCGCGCGCCTCGTAGTGCGAGGCGGCGACCATCGCCTCAATCTGCAGCTGGTATTTCGGTTTGGTCCGCCCGCCGGTGACGGCATACGGGCGCACCAGAGAACTCCCGCTGCCGGTCTGCGCGGTTTCAGGCACAAACGGATCGCGTGGCGGCGGAGCGAAGCCGGCGGCGAACTCGAAGCCGGAGCCAGGCGAACTGCCTCGCCCGCTCGAGTTCACCTGCTCAGCTGGCTCCCATCTATCGCGACCGAGTCCAGCCACCGCAGCCTCCTGTCACTGTCGGCCACCAGGCCAGCCCGAGGGCAGGCTTCCGCGAACATCTGGGGTAAGGGCGCTGCCAACCCGCTCAACAAGCAGCGCCATCTCGTAGGCCACCAATCCCATGTCACAGTCGGCGGATGCCAGGACGGCCAGGCTCGAGCCATCGCTGATCGCCATCACGATCAGCAGCCCGCGCTGCATCTCCACGACCGTCTGCGTTACGGCACCGCCTTCGAACACCCGGGCTGCGCCCTGGGTCAGGCTGGTGAGACCGGACGTGACCGCCGCCAGCTGATCCACGCGATCGGCAGGGAACCCCTGCGAGAACGCCATCGGAAGCCCGTCGGCGGAGACGACGATCGCGTGGGCGACCGAGGGCACTCGCTCGACGAAGTTCGTTATCAGCCAGTTGAGGTCCTGCGCCGGGCGCACAAGCGGACTCACGGGCGCTCCTTCCTATAGTGACGGGCAACCAGGAGCCCGGTGCCCGGTAGCGCGCCGGTCACCGGAGTGACCAGCGGGAGACCGGATGGCATTCCGACACTAAGCATGGCCATCCCAGGCACTTCGTGCCACCCGTCATCGGGAACCATCACCCTCTCCGGCCTGGCTTTCGCCGCTTGTGGCGGCCGCCCGGCCTTCCCTGATTCCACGCTGGAAGCTTGCGAACCGGTCACGCGTGGCCGCGGCGGACCGGGCGGGCGCGGGGGCCGGCTCTTCTGCCCCGACGGCACCTGGCACGAGGTTAGCTCGCGGCGTGCGCTTTGGCAGCCCGGCCGTCGTGGTCCCGCTGGAGGTCGGGGTGCTGACCGCGGCAGCGGCCTGCCACCCCGCGTCCGCTGGCGAGGACCAGCCCGACTGCGCCGGCTGCTGCTCGGGGGATTCGCCCTCGGCCCAGCCCGAGTTGCGGCCGCGGCGGAACCAGTCCGACTCGACAGCCTCGAAGATCGGCAGCCGGTACTCGGTGACGTGCTCAGCGGGCGGGACGACGACCTCGTCACCGGAGGTGGCCGGCGAGCCGGGCTCCCAGCTGAACCCGTTGGCCGGGTGCCCGTTGGTGCCGCGGGTGCCGTTCTTGGGCTCGCTGGTCACCGGGGCGCCGAACACCGGACGCGATCCGGTCCCGCCGCCGGCGCCTGCGCCGGCGGGCTCGGGGGGCTGCGGCCCGGCGGCCGGGCCGTCGTCTTCGGGCCCCGAGCCGGTGACGCTGCCGCCCGCGGGACGGGTGAACATGTCGGTGGTGCCGGAGGCGGCCCACAGGTCGCTCATGCCGCCGCCTCCGGCCGACCCCGCGGCGCCCGGCTCGGACCGGTCGACGCGGCGCTTGGGAAGCTGCCGGCCGTTACCGGGCGACGAGCCGTCCGAGGATGCCGCTTCGGCGTCAGCGTCGGGAGTCCGGGCGGCTGCCGGGCGGCTGCCGGTGCCCTGGGTGGCCGGCGGCTGGCCCCAGCCCGCTCCGGATGCTCCGGAGGCCCCGGCGGGAGGCGCGTCAAACGACGGCCGCTCGAACGAGGCGGTGTCGAAGGCATCGAAGCCGGAGGTGTCGAAGTTCGAGGTGTCCCAGCCGTCCGCACTGGCCGCCTGCGGCTGCGGCGCGGCGGCCGGCTCGTCGGCATCGGCCGGCTGCGGGCTGGTCGGGAACGCCGGCATCGGCCCGGTAGTTCCGCCGCCAGCCTGCTCCCGCGCGCCGACGGCACCCGGGTGCGGCCCGGCACCGGGCACCCGGCGCGGTCCCAGCGAGCCGTTCTCGCCCTGCAGCGAGGCGAACTTAGGAGCGCGGGCCGCGTCGACCTCCTGCGCGGTCGACGCCCGGTCGTCCAGGCCGCGGACCGACGGACCGCTGAAGTTGATCACCTCGGCCGGGGTGTCGGGCATCCGCGACCCCGACGGGCTGGCGCCCTCCCGGCTGATGACCTCGTCGGGCAGCCAGACCAGCGCGGTGAGGCCGCCGGAGGCAGCCGGCCGCAGCCGGACCCGGACGCCGTGCCGGGCGGCCAGCCGGGCGACCACGAACAGGCCCATGCGGCGGGAGACCGCCACGTCGACCACCGGCGGGTTGTCCAGCCGCCAGTTCGCGTGCGCCATCTCCTCGGCGCCCATGCCCACGCCCTGGTCGGTGATGTCCAGCAGCACTCCCCCGCTGGACAGCAGGTGACCGGAGATGGTGACGGGCGTCTCGGCCGAGGAGAACGAGGTCGCGTTCTCGGCCAGCTCGGCCAGCAGGTGGACCACGTCGTTCACGGCGTGGCCGCGGACCGAGATGCCGGGCTGGACGTTCAGGCTGACCCGCTCGTACTGCTCAATCTCCGACACCGCCGCGCGCAGCACGTCGACCAGCGCGACGGGCTGGTTCCACCGGCGGGAGGAGTCATGGCCGGCGAGCACCAGGAGGTTCTCAGAGTTGCGGCGCATGCGGGTGGCCAGGTGGTCCATCTGGAACAGGCTGCCCAGGCGCTCGGCGTCCTGCTCGCCCTGCTCCAGGTCGTCAATCAGGCGGATCTGCCGCTCGACCAGCGACTGGCTGCGCCGGGAGAGGTTGACGAACATGGCGTTGACGTTGCCGCGCAGCGCGGCCTCGTTGGCCGCCAGCCGCAGCGCCTCGCGGTGGACCTGGTCAAAGGCCCGCGCCACTTCACCGATCTCGTCGGTCGAGTCCACGTCGATGGGCTCGATGGTCAGCGGGACGCTCGCGCCGTCGCTCTCGCTCATCCGGCGAACCGTCTCGGGCAGCTGCAGCCCGGCCACTTCCAGGGCGCCGGCCCGCAGCCGCCGCAGCGGCCGGACCATCGACCGGCCGACCAGGGTGGTCAGGATGAGCGCCAGGCCCAGGACTATGACAACCGCGGCGCCGATCGCGACGGCGTCGATGATCGCATTGCGGCGCAGGTCGCCGGACCGGCTCACCGCCTCGGCCACGAGCTGCTGCTCCACCTTGCGGATGGCGCTGATGTTGCCCGACTGGGCGCCGAACCACTCGTCGGCCGTCACCGGCGACTGCGGCAGCCTGCTGTGCTGCTGCAGGGCGTTCTGCTCGTACTGGCTGGCGAGGTCGACCAGCGAGCCGGAGACCGTGTTGTTGTACAGCGAGACCTGGGCCGGCGTGGCTGAGTCGGTGAACTCGGTGAAGTTGTCGTTCTCCTCGGCCTGCGCCGAGGTGGCCGCGGCCAGCACGCCGGGCCCGTACCGCTCCTGGGTGAACGCGTCGGCCAGGAACGCGCGCTGCTCGGAGGCCTCCTGCCCGATCCGCGAGACGAAGCCCAGGGCGCGGACCGTACTGGCCAGGGCCGGGTCACCGGTGTCCAGGGCGATGTCGTCGTCGATGGCCAGCAGCGAGTCGATGGTGCTGGTATAGCGCGACACCACGCTCAGCGCGGGCAGCTGCGTCGTGGTCGCGGCCGAGCGCAGGTCCGGCAGGCCGTCCAGGATGGCCCGGATCGACCCGGCATCCTGCTGGACCTGGTCGGGGTAGGTGGAGCCGATCTGCGACAGCTGATCGCGGACCTGCTTGATCCACGGCGCGGTGAACGCCCACTGCTGCTGGACCAGCTGCAGCTGGGGCTTCGCGGCGGCCTTAGCCTTCCCCCCGGCCAGGTAGGCCGCGCGGCCCGCGGTCCCGGTGGTCGCGTTGCCGTTGTCGGCAATGTAGACGACGGTCCGGTCGCGCTCGTCCTCCATCTTGCCGGCGAGCGTGGTGACCGCCGAGCTCAGGTTGGCCAGCGTCTCGATCCGCTGGAAGGTCAGCGCTTCCTGGACCGAGGTCACGATGCGGGTGCCGCCCAGCACGACGGCGGTCAGGGTCGGGATCGTGATCAGCAGCAGGAGCCGCGATCGCACCCGCCAGTTCTTCAGCGCCCGGCGGGAGCCGCCGGGCGCGCGGGAGGCCTGCTGACCGGGCGCGGGCTGACCAGGGCGGCCGGGCGGCGCGGCGGCCGGCCCGGGCGGCGCGGCCTCGCCAGCTCCCGCCGGCCTGGTCGGACGGTCAGCGGGCGGGCTTACGGCGAGCCCGCCGCGGGGCTTGTTGTCTCGGGACGGCACAGCGTCTGTACCCCTCACCTGGTTACCGGGACAAGGCCAGCGGCCGGCGCGGTGTGCGCCACCAACGACACGGCGGACCTCCCGGATAACGAATCTGCATCGCGGCACAGCCAAGCGGCCAGGCGCAACTCTAACCCGCTAACCGGGTACCGTGCACCAATAGGCGCATGAACTGGAAAACCCGATGTAACGTGACGTTTGCCCTAACACCTGGCAGCTTTAGGGTACTCTCTGGCGCATCGCCGGTTCGGAAAACCGCCCGGATCACCACTGGTTTTGCCGCCAGGCACCAGGATCCCCCGGCTCTCGCTCAAGGAGTGTCATGAGGCTAACGGCGGCTGGCATGTCCCGGCCCGCCTGGACCGCGCACGCGCCTGCTCAGGCCCGGCCGGCCCAGCTTCCCCCGTCCGCCCGGCCTGGCCCGGGCTATCTCGCGCGCGGTCCCCGCCGGCTGGGCCGCGGTGCCCTGGCCCTGGCCGCGCTGAGCGCCCTGGGCCTGGCGGCCGGGTGCGCGGGCAGCGGCTCCGGCGGCGGGGCCGGGGGCACGGTGACGGTCGGGGCGATCCCCGGCGTGGCCACTGTCCCGCTTTTCCTGGCTCAGCACAGCGGCCAGTTCAGCGCCGGCGGCGTGAGCGTGCAGATCAAGAACTTCACCTCGGTCGCCGCCGAGGTGAAGGCCCTGCAGAATGGCCAGATCGACATGGCGGCCGGCGACTACGGGCCGTTCCTGTCCTTCCAGTCCCAGCACAGCGGCGGCATCAAGATCGTGGCCGACGGCTACGACGCGACGCAGGGCGTGCTGGAGGTCCTGGCCCTGCCCGGCTCGCACATCACCACCCCGCAGAGCCTGGCCGGCAAGACCATCGCCGCCCCGGACGACGCGGTCGTGACCGCCGCCGGGTCCACGGCGGCGAACGGGTCGGGTACTCCGGACAGCCTGGACACCGCCGCGGCGACCTCCGTGCTGCGCAGTTACGGCGTCAACATGGCCACCGTGACGTGGAAGCCGATGGCACAGAACTCCGAGGTAGCCGCGCTCCGGGATCACCAGGTAGACGCCATCCTGGTCAACGAGCCCTACCTCTACCAGGCGCAGGCTCAGCTCGGCGCCATCGAGGTCATGGACGCCTGCTCCGGCGCCACCGCGGGGCTGCCGCTGTCGGGCTACTTCGCGATGAGCTCGTGGGCCGCCAGCCACGCCAGCGCGGTGAGCGACTTCCAGTCGGCGCTGGGCCAGGCCCAGGCCGACTCGGCCATGGACGGCCCGGTGCAGAGCAACCTGCCCGGCTACACCGGCATGACCAAGCTGGAGGCCAACCTGGTGACGGTCGGGAACTACCCGGCGACCACCAATGCCAGCGAGGTTCAGCGAGTGTCCCAGCTGATGAACAACCAGAACATCCTCAGCGTCCCGGTCGCGGTCAAGGGCATGATCATCCGCTGAGCGCGCGCCGGGATACTCAGTAACGACAAGGCCGCCCGCACCCGGACTCGCCGGGGGGGCGGCCTTGTCGCCGGAGTAAACAGCCAGCCGGGGGCCGCCCGGGGCTAGCTCAGCTGGTCAAGCCCGAGCTGACGCGCGAGCACCATGCGCTGCACCTCGGAGGTCCCCTCGCCGATCTCCAGCACCTTGGCGTCCCGGTAGAACCGGGCCACCGGGAACTCGTTGATGAAGCCGTAGCCGCCGAATACCTGGGTCGCGTCCCTGGCGTTGTCCATGGCCGCGTTCGAGGCAGCCAGCTTGGCGACCGCCGCCTCCTTCTTGAATGCCTCCCCCGCCACCAGCCGTGCCGCGGCGTCGTACCAGGCCAGCCTGGCCAGCTGAGCCCGCGCCTCCATGTCGGCGATCTTGAACTGGATGGCCTGGTAGTGGCCGAGCCGGTGGCCGAACGCCGAGCGCTCGGCCACGTAGCGCAGGCACTCATCCACGCAGCCCTGGGCCAGCCCGGCCGACAGCGCCGCGATCGCGACCCGGCCCTCGTCCAGCGTCTGCAGGAACTGCGCGTACCCGCGGCCCTGCGGGCCCAGCAGGTTGCCCGCCGGCACGCGGCAGCCGGAGAAAGCCAGCTCCCGGGTGTCCGAGGCGCACCAGCCGACCTTGGAGTACTCGCGGCTCACGGTGAAGCCGGCAGTCCCGGCCGGCACCATGATCGCGGAGATCTCGGACCGCCCGGCCGCGCCGCGGCCGGTCCTGGCCAGCACCGTGACCACCGAGGTGATCGAGGTGCCCGAGTTGGTGATGAAGGACTTCGACCCGTCGATCACCCACTCGTCACCGTCCCGGACAGCCGTTGTCCGCATCCCGCCGGGAATGTCGGATCCGCCGCCCGGCTCGGTCAGCCCGAAAGCGGCCAGCCGGTCGCCCCGGCACAGGTCCGGCAGCCACTGGTCGCGCTGCGCTGCCGAGCCGAACCGGTAGATCGGCATGGCGCCGAGGGCGACCCCGGCCTCCAGGGTGATCGCCACCGACGAGTCCACCCGGGCCAGTTCGTGCAGGGCCAGGCAGAACGCGAAGTAGTCGCCGCCCATCCCGCCGTGCTCCTCGGGAAAGGGCAGGCCGAACAGGCCGAGCTTGGCCATCTTCGCCACGACTGGGTAGGGGAACTCGCCGCGCTCGTAGTAGTCGCCGATCACCGGTGCCACCTCGGCACGGGCGAATTCCTCGACTGTCGACCGGAGCGCCTCTTGCTCGTCATTGAGCCGGAAGCTGACCATGGCAGCGATGCTACCGGCCGGTCCGGCACGTTCCGGCCGCCGCCTGGGCCGGCCATCCGGGCACCATCGGGCGGTTCCCGCGCGTTAGTCTCTCGTGCGGGTGGCGGTTTGCCCCGGCCGGGGCAACCGCGACCGCTGCCGCTCCGTCAGAACTGGCATGAGCGGTGCCGAAGACCAAAGAGCTGTCCTGGAGGACGTGATGGCGACCCTGAACTGCCCGACCTGCGCAGCGACGGTCAAGCCAGCGGACCTCATCTGCTTTACCTGCGGCGCGAACCTGCCGCGGCAGGTGGCCTGGAAGGAAGAGCCGCCCGCGCCCACCACGGTCATGCAGGAGTACCTCAAGCGCGAGGACCGGACCGGGCCGATCTCGGCGTCGGTGCTGCGGCTGTCCTTCCCGACCGGCAACGTGGAGGTGCCCGCCGGGACCTCGCTGCTGCTCGGCCGCGACCCGGCCGAGTCGCTGGTCGCGGCCGCGTTCTCCAGCTATGAGAACGTGTCCCGCCGGCATGCCACGGTCACCATGGACGACGCCGGGCACGCCAGCATCCGCGATGAGCACTCCACTAACGGCACGTTCGTGAACGGGGACCGGGTACTGCCCGGCATCGCGGTCCGGCTCGCGGATGGCGATGTCGTCCGGCTGGCCGCCGATGTCACCGCCGAGGTGCTGCTGCCCCGCCAGGAGCCCGACCCCGCGTCGCTCAGCCGCCCCGACATGCCCTGACATGCCCTGACCTGCCCCGGTAGCCCGGTCGCCGGCGGCCGGGGCACTGGGCCCCGTCCCGGCTCTGGCCCGGAGCCGGCCAGGCCGTAACCTGAACCACGTGGGCCAGCGGGAGCGGGGTAACCAGGCGTTCACGGGGCATCAGTGATCGACCTCGAGCTCACCTGGCGTGAGGCCGTCATCATGGGCGGGATCCTGGCCGCCGGAACCGTCCCGCTGCGCCGGTCCGGCCGCCCCCGGCTGGTCGCGGCGAGCACGTTCACGCTGGAAACGGCGCTGATCCTGGGCCTGTTCGCGCTGTGGCAGTTCGCTGGCTCCTACGGCTTCATGAGCCCGGACGGCGCGCTGGGCCGGGGCCGCTGGATCTGGCATGTCGAGCGGGTCTGGCACCTGCCCAGCGAGACCTGGCTGCAGCATGTCTTCCTGCCGTATCCGCTGCTGGTCCAGTTCTTCAACATGTATTACGCGATCTTGCACTTCCCGGTGCTGATCGCCTGCATGATCTGGCTGTTCGTCCGGCACCGGCCTGCCTACCGGCGATTCCGCACGACTCTGGTCGGCCTCACCGGCGCCTGCCTGATCATCCAGTTCGTGCCGGTCGCGCCGCCGCGGATGCTGCCGGGCACCGCCATGGTCGACACCGCGATCCGCTATGGCCAGTCGGTCTACGGCAGCGTCGCCGGGTTCGAGGCCGATGAGCTGTCCGCCATGCCGTCGGTGCACGTGGGCTGGGCCATCCTGGTCGCCGTGGTGGTCATCACCACGCTGCACACCCGGTGGCGCTGGCTCGCCCTGCTCTACCCGGCGATGACCACGCTGGCCGTGGTGGTGACCGCCAACCACTACTGGGCCGATGGCATCGTCGCGGGCGTGCTGCTAGTACTCGTTCTCGGAATTCAGGCGGCCGGCCGCCGCGTCTGGGCCCGGGTATCGGGCAGGGTTCGCCATTCAGGGCTATATCCCGATAGCCGGACATGGCATGATCCGGATAACAAAGCCCCCATCAGCACCCGAGGTAACAATGGCGGTACCAGCGGCTCCGGCGACGACAGAGACCGGGCTCCGGCGCAACGCGATCGGTCTGCGTGAGGTCGCATTCCAGAGCATTACCGATATGGCGCCGGGCGCGGCTATTGCCGCCTCCATCCCGGCTGGCGCCGCCTTCGCCGGCGGGTCACTGCCGCTGTCGGTGCTGCTGGCCCTGATCGCCAGCCTGTTCTGCGCGTGGTCGATCGGGCTGCTGGCCCGGGAGATGCCCTCGGCCGGGTCGCTGGCCACCTACGCCGCCCGCGGCCTGCACCCGTCGGTCGGCTTCCTGGTGGCCTGGGGCTACGCGCTGGTCGGCCTGCTGATCCCGCCGCTGGTCCTGCTGCAGCTCGGCTTCACCACGGCGAGCACGATCAACTCGGAGTTCTCCGGCTACCCGGCGAGCCTGTGGTGGCCGTGGTCGCTGGCCGGCGCGGTGATCGTGCTGGCCGCCGGCTACTACGGGATCCGGACCTCGACCCGGCTCGGCACCATTCTCGGATTGTTCGAGATCGGAGTATTCGTGGTGCTGGCGGTGTTCCTCATCGTCCACGCGGGCAGCCACAACACCCTCAGCGTGTTCGGCACCTCCTACACCGCCCCCGGCTTCAAGGGCATCTCCGGGGTGATCGCCGGCTCGGTCTACACCGTGCTGGCCTTCGGCGGCCTGGAAGGCGCCGCGCCGCTGGCCGAGGAAGCCCGCAACCCGCGCAAGACCATCCAGCGCGCGGTGCTGCTGGCCACGCTGGTGATCGGCGTGCTGTACGTGTTCACCACCTACGCCGTCGACGTCGCCTACGGGCCGGGCAGGTTCGCCGCCTTCGCCGCGGAGACCGGCAACGCCTCCTGGGAGGGCCTGGCCCGGTCGCTGTACGGGCTGTTCTGGTTCTTCGTGTTCCTGGCCATCGTGAACTCCACGATCGCCAACGCCAACGCCGGGATCAACGTGTCCAGCCGGACCGCCTACGCGATGGGCCGGATCGGCGCCTTCCCGCGGCTGCTGGCCCAGGTGCACCCGCGGCACCGGTCCCCGCACACCGCCATCCTGACCGCCTTCGCGGTGACGGTGGCCGTCACCCTGGGCCTGGGCCTGGGCTACGACCCGACCGAGGCGTTCTTCATGGTCGGCACCGGCCTGGTGATCATCCTGGCCGCGATCTACATCCTGATGAACGCCGCCTGCATCGGCTACTTCGCCCGCAAGGGCGGCCTGAGCCCGCTCCAGCACGTGCTGATCCCGGTGCTGGGCATCGCGGCGTTCATCCCGGCCTGGCTCACCGCGGCCGGCATCAAGGCGTTCTCGTTCGTGGCCCCGCTGTCCCCGCCGGTGTCCTACATGGGGCCGGCCGTCGGCGTGTGGATGGTGCTCGGCCTGATCTACCTGGTCTACCTGTACCGCAAGGCGCCCGAGCGGGTGACCCAGGTCGGCCTCGTCCACCTGGACGACGAGCCGGCGTAGCCCGGGCACCTCCAGGGCACGACGCCGGCAGCTGCCGTAGCTGGCGGCCGCGGCGGCCCGACGCCGGCGGCCGGGAGTGCCGGGACCCGGCCGGGCAGTCACGCCATGGCGCGCAGCGGTCAGCCGAGGGCGAGGAAGCGGCGGACGTCGGCAGCGTCGGCAGCGACGGCCGCCGCGACATCGCCGGGCAGCGGACCGAAGCGCTGCTCGGTGATGACTCCCCCCGACAGGCTCCACAGGCCGGCGGCCCGGCCCTCGACCAGCAGGAACGGGCGGAACAGCCCGTTGACGGTGACGACCTCGCGATGCTCGCCGAGGACCGGCTCGCGGGAGGTCCAGCCGTGCAGCACCGGGTCGTAGGCGCCCAGCAGCCGCGGCGGCGGCAGGCCGGCGCCCCGGCGAGCCGCGGCGAGATCCAGCAGGCCCTGCTCGCTTCCCGGCTGGCCGGCGTCGCCTGGCTCGCTGGCCGGCCACCCGGCCAGCTCGGCGGCAATGGCCGACAGGCCGCGCCGGGCGTCGCGCAGCGGCAGGCCGGCCCACTTGGCCAGGTCGCGCTCGGTGGCCGGGCCGTGCCCGGCCAGGAACCGGCGGGCCAGCTCGGCCAGCGCGACGTCGCGGTCCAGCGCGGGCGGCGGCGGGCCGAGCCAGTCGCGCACCAGGGCGTACGCGTGCTCGCCGCCGGACATCGGGCCGCGGACGGCGATGCCGCGCAGGCAGGCCAGCATCAGCTCGTGCACCAGCGCCTGGCCCTGCGTCCGCACCCCGGCCGCGGCGATCCGCTCGCGCAACTGCGGCCGGGTCAGCGGCCCCTCGCTGGCCAGTGCCGTCTCGATGACGGCTACCGCCGTGTCGGCGGCAGCGGGTGACACGCCCTCCTGCTCCAGCCGCCGGGCATTGGCGGTCCGCAGCGGCGGGGTCACCAGCGGGTGCAGCCACCAGTAATCCTCGGCGGCGACCAGGTGCAGGGTGCCGCGATTCAGCCAGCTGATCAGCAGCGACCGGCTGGTCAGCGCGGCATCGACGTCGGCGGCGGTCAGCCCGGCCGAACGCGGCCGGATGGCCAGCCGGGCGCCGCGCGGGTCCTGGGCCTGGACGGCCAGCAGCCGCCGGGTCACCTCGGCAGCACTGCGCGCGGGCGGCCCGGTCAGCAGCTGCGCGGAGAACCGCGCCGCCTGCAGCGCAGCCGGGCTCACGCCCGGGCTGCCCGGCTGACGGCCGCGTGGCCCAGCGGCGGCCGGCCCGGCAGCGCGCGGCTCACGGCTGCGCGGCCCGCTCGCTGTCCAGGCCGGCCATCTGGCGCGCCTCGTAGCGGTCCCCGGCCACCTGGCCGGGCGGCACGGCCGCTTCCAGGCTGGCCAGCTCGCCGGGGGTCAGCCCGAGGTCCAGGGCGCCGAGCGTCTCGGCCAGCCGGACCCGGCGCTTGGTGCCGATCAGCGGGATGATGTCGGGTCCCTGCGCCAGCGCCCAGGCGAACGCGAGCTGCGCGGTGGTGACGCCTTTCCCGGCGGCGATCGCCTCCAGCGCGGTGAGCAGGTCCAGGTTGCGGCGCAGGTTCTCGCCCTGGAACCGCGGGAAGCGCTGCCGCGGGTCCTGGTCGCCGATGGCCCGGGCGCTGGCGGAGCTGAGCAGCCCGCGCGACAGGATGCCGTAGGCGGTGACGCTGATTCCCAGTTCCCGGACCGCGGGCAGGATCTCGGCCTCGATGCCCCGGCTCATCAGCGAGTACTCGATCTGCAGCGCGCTGACCGGGTGCACCGCGTGGGCCCGGCGGATGGTCGCGGCGCCCATCTCCGACAGGCCGAGGTACCGGACGTAGCCGGCCTGGATCAGCTCGGCGATGGCGCCGACAGTGTCCTCGATGGGCACCCGCGGGTCCAGCCGGGCTGGCTGGTACAGGTCGACGTAGTCGGTGCCGAGCCGGGTCAGGGTGTAGGCCAGCGAGTTCTTGACCATCACCGGGCTGGCGTCGTGCCCGATGAACGCGCCGCCGGGGTCGCGCTGCCCGCCGAACTTGACCTGGATGAACACACGGTCCCGCGGCACGCAGCGCAGCGCATCGCGCAGCAGCAGCTCGTTGTGGCCCATGCCGTAGAAGTCGCCGGTGTCCAGCAGCGTGATGCCGGCGTCCAGGGCGGCGCGGATCGTGGCGATGCTCTCCGGCTCCTCGGCCGGCCCGTAGATGCCCGACATGCCCATCAGGCCCAGGCCCATCCGCGAGACCGCGGGACCGCCCTGCCCGAGCGCCACGGTGCTGATCGTCATGAAGCGGCCCGACCTCCCGGAACGGCGTTGTGCTTACGTACTTACAGGGTATCGGGAAGTGGCCATCAGGCCCGGAATACCGTCTCGCCATTGACGAGCGTCTGCTGCACCGTGATGCTGGCGATCTCGTGCTCCGGCACCGCGAATGGATCGCGGTCCAGCACGATCAGGTCGGCGAGCTTGCCCGGCGTGATGGTCCCCGTCTCGTCGTCCAGGTGATTCACGTAAGCCGACCCGGCGGTGTAGGCGGCCAGCGCCTGGGCCAGGTCCAGGGCCTGGCCGGGCAGGAACGGCTCGGCCTCGGCGCCGGACGCGCCGTGCAGCGCGCGGTTGACCGCCACGTGGATGGCGCGCAGCGGGCTGGCGCTGGTGACCGACCAGTCGCTGCCGCAGGCCAGCCGGGCCCCGGCGGCGGCCAGGTCGCCGAAGACGTACTGCCGGGCGGCGCGCTCGGGCCCGAGGAACGGGATGGTCAGCTCGTCCATCTGCGGCTCGTGCGCGGCCCACAGTGCCTGCATGTTGGCCGTGACGCCGAGCTGGGCGAAGCGGGGCACGTCGTCGGGGTGCACCACCTGCAGGTGCGCGATGTGATGGCGCAGGGCGGTCGCGCCGGCCGGGCCGTTAGCCGCCCGGGCGGCGGCGATGGCGTCCAGCGACTCGCGGACCGCGCGGTCGCCGATGGCGTGCAGGTGCACCTGGAACTGCTCGGCATCCAGTGCGGTCACGTACTCCCTGAGCGCCTCCGGGTCCACGTAGGACAGCCCGGAGCCGTGGTCACGGTGACAGCCGGCGGGATCCAGGTACGGGTCGATCATCGCGGCGGTGTGGTTCTCGGCGACGCCGTCCTGCATGATCTTGACGGTGCCGGCCCGGAACCGGCCGGCCTGGCCGCGCTCGCGGCGGGCCAGGATGCCGGGCAGCTGCTCGGCGCCCCGGCTGCGGTCCCACCACAGCGCGCCGCGCACCCGGGCGGTGAGCTGGCCGCTTTCCGCGGCGGCCAGGTAGGCGTCCAGCGGGTCCAGCGAGCCGAGGTAGCTGCCGACGATGGCGTCCTGCCAGCCGGTGATGCCGCGGGCGTGCAGGTGCTGCTGAGCCAGCAGCAGCCCGGCCACCTGCTCGGCCAGCGACGGGTCCGGGACCAGCGCGCCGACCAGATTGGCGGCTCCCTCGTGCAGGGTGCCCTGCGGGCCGCCGCCGGCCTCGCGCTCGATGCGGCCGTCGCGAGGGTCTGGGGTGCGGGCATCCAGGCCGGCCAGCTCCAGGGCGCGGGTGCTGACCCATGCGCCGTGCGCGTCGCGGTTGAGCAGGTAGGCGGGCCGGCCGCCGGTAACGGCGTCGAGGGCCTGGCGGCCGGGGGTGCCGTTCTCGAACCACTCCATCCGCCAGCCGCCGCCGGCGATCCACTCCTTCTCCGGGTGCGCGCGGGCGTAGGCGCTGATCCGGGCCAGCGCCTCGTCCAGGGTGGCGGCGCCGATCAGGTTGCAGCCGGCCATGGTGACGCCGGCGAAGGCGGGGTGCACGTGCGCGTCCTGGAAACCGGGCAGCACCGCGCGGCCGGCCAGGCTGATGACCTCGGTACGCGGGCCGGTCAGGTCCCGGAACTGCGCGTCGCCGGCATCGCCGACCGCGGCGATCCGGCCGCCGGCGATGGCCACGGCGGTGGCCGGCCGCCCGCCGGGCCCGGCGGCGGGTCCCAGCCGCGCGCCGTCCGGGCCCGCGGTGTAGACCGAGCCGCCAGCGAGGATCACGTCCGCGTGCCCGCTCATCGGCCTGTCTCCCGTCCGGGCACCGCCGCCTCCTCCTCCTGCTGCCGGCCGCCGCCTGCTGCTGCTGCCGGCTTCTTGCTGTTATCAGTGTCTTGCTGCTATTGAGTTGCTGGGACCTGCGCGCTGGGCTGCCGCGGCCGGGCCGCGCGGCAGCAGCCGGCCCGCTCAGCTGCCGCAGCGGTGCCATCTTCCCGCGATCGCGGCCGCTCAGGTAGAGGCGCCGGCGGCGGCGTCCCGCGCCGGGCAGCCGGCGGCGGGCCGCTCAGGCCGGCGACGGGGACCGCTCGCCGGCGGGCGGCGGCTCCCCCGCTGGCGGCGGGGACGCGCCGGCGGAGCCGGGCCAGCGAACCGCCCGGATGGCCGGCACGCACAGCACCACCGTGCTGCTCAGCGTCGCGTACCCGGCCGCGATGCCCAGCAGGGTGCCGGCCCCGACCACGCCCGCGACCGGGCCGATGACCGCGTAGCCGAGCGAGCCCAGCGCGTACGCGCCGGTCAGCTCGAACGCCGTAGTCCGGGACAGCATGTGGTGCGGGACGGTGTGCTGCATGACGGTGGTCTCGTAGACACCGAAGACCGTGGTCCCCGCGCCCGCGGCCGCCGCGCCGGCCACGACCAGGTACAGCGGCGCGTGCAGGGCCAGCGCCAGGCACGGTGCCGCGTAGCCGAACGTGCCGGTGACCGCGACCATGATCGGGCGGCGCGGATGGCGGCCCGCCACCGCCAGGCCGGCCAGGACCGCGCCGCCGGCGTAGGCGGACACGATGATCCCCCAGGCCCGGGCGCCGCCCAGGTACTGGCTGGCCAGGATCGGGCCGAGCAGCAGGTAGGGCGCCCACGTGACCAGGTTGAACAGCGCGAACTGCAGTGTGGTCACCCACAGCCAGGTCTGCCCGCGGAACTGCGCCCAGCCATCGGCCAGGTCCCGCCACGGCGAGGTGGCCGGCGGCCGGGCAGGCGGCACGCGCAGCAGGGCCAGCGTGACGAGGCTGATCCCGAACGTCGCCGCATCGGCGGTGACCACGGTCGCCGGGCCGCTGACGGCGATGAGCAGCCCGGCCAGCGCCGGGCCCGCGATGCTGGCCGCTGACCTGGCCGTGCTCAGCAGCGCGTTGGCGTCGGCCAGCCGGGCCGCCGGCACCAGGTCGGGCGGCAGGCCGCCGAGCGCGGGCTGGAAGAACGCGTCCCCGGTCGCGCGCAGCGCGGACGCGGCGATGAACAGCCACACCGGCGGCCGGCCGGCGAACAGCACGATCGCCAGGCCCGCCTGCACGATCAGCCGGCCCGCGTCGGTGCCCAGCATGACCTGGCGGCGGCCGAGCCGGTCGGCCAGGACCCCGCCGCCGAGCATGAACACCACCTGCGGCACCACGGCGGCCGAGAACACCAGGCCCAGGTCGGCCGGGGTGCCGCCGCTGCGCAGCACGGCGAAGGTCAGGGCGATGTTCGCCATCGCGCTGCCCAGCAGCGAGGTCGCGTAGCCGCTGAAGAACAGCCCGAACCCCGGCCCGGCCAGCACGGCCAGCCGCCCGGTCCGGTCTTTACTGCGCCAGGGCCGGCCGGGCGATTTCTTTTTCAGCACGCTTTGAGAGTGGCATTCCCGTGGTCGTCCAATCCACGGGAATTCACGTGTTCTTGCAGGTAGATGATTTACTGCCGTATCCAGATGGCGGATTTCCTGCCGCAGTAAATGCGGCTCTCCGCCGGGTTATGATGAGGGCGCGCGCTTTTTTTCCCGGGCGCGCCGGAAGGACGAGAGGAAGCCAGGCGTGCGCGCGGAGCTGCTGACGGTCACCGCGGGCGCGGTGCCCGCCCCCGTGGAGTACTCGGTGGCGGCCGGCCGGTTCCTGGAGCAGGCCTGGCTGAGCCCGGCCTCGCGGCGGGTGTACCGGATCTCGCTGGCCAGCTGGGCCTGGCCGCTGGTCGGCCTGGAGGCGCCGCGGGGCAGCGAGCGCCGCGGCGCGCGGCCGCCGCTCGTGCCGCTGGCGCTGCTCGATGATCCCGCCGCCCCGGCCCGGCTGGCCGCGGCCCTGGCCCGGCGGGCCGGAAGGGCGGACGCCCGGACGGTGAACCGCGAGGTATCGGCGCTGCGCAGCGCCGTCTACTGGTGGGTGGACCAGGGCTGGATCGCCGCCGACCCGACCACCGGGCTGCGGCACCGCGTCGGCCGGGCCGGCGCCGCGCCCGCGCTGTCGGACCAGCAGGCCGCCGCCGTGTTCGCGCTGCCGGCCGGGCTGCGCGAGCAGGCGCTGTGGCGGGTGCTGCGCGCGTCCGGATCGCCGGCCGAGCGCGTCCTGGCCCTCGACGCCGGCACCCTTGACCTGGCCGCCCGGCGGTCCCGGCGCACCGCGGCAGGCCCGCCGGTCTGCTGGGACGGGCCCTCCTCCCGGCTGCTGGGCTGGCTGCAGGCCGGCCGGTCCTGCGGGCCGCTGTTCCTCACCGACCGGCGAGCCCCTGCTGGCACCCTGCCCGCCGACGTCTGCCCGGTGACCGGGCGGGCCCGGATGTCTTACCGGCGCGCGGCCGAGATCTTCACCGGCCGCACCCGCGAGCTCGACCCCGCCGGGCACGGCTGGAGGCTGCACCAGCTGCGCCGCCCGGCCCCGGCCGACTCCCGCTAGCTCGCGGTACCGGCGGGCGCAACCGGGGAAGGGTGGTAACCACCATCGCCGCCGGGCCGCCGGCCGCTGCGAGGAGGAAGCACCATGGCAACTCCGGGCATACCCGTCGTCTTCGTCCACGGGCTGTGGCTGCACGCGAGCTCGTGGGGGCCGTGGCAGGAGCACTTCCGCGCGGCCGGCTACACGCCTCTCGCGCCCGGCTGGCCGGGTGACTCCGACACCGTGGAGGAAACCCGGCAGCAGCCCGGCCAGATAGCGGGCAAGGGCATCAACGACGTCGTCGAGCACTACGCCGAGATCATCCGCGGCCTGGATGCCAGGCCGGTACTGGTCGGCCACTCGTTCGGCGGCCTCATCGTGCAGCGGCTGCTGGGTGAGGACCTCGGCGCGGCGGGCGTCGCGATCGATGCCGCGCCAATCAAGGGCGTCCTGGTGCTGCCGGTCTCGTCGCTGCGGGTGGCCTCGGTAGCGCTCCGCAAGCCGGCCCACAAGAACGCCGCGGTGGCCCTTACCGCCGAGCAGTGGAACTACGGCTTCGGCAACGCCATCTCCGAGCGCGAGTCCGCCGACCTGTTCGAGCGCTGGAGTATCCCGTCACCGGGCCGGACGCTGTTCGAGGCCGCGGCGGCGAACTTCACCCCCGGCTCGCCGGCCAAGGTCAACACCGGCAATCACGACCGCGGCCCGCTGCTGCTGATCGCCGGCGGCCGGGACCACACCGTCCCGGCGTCGGTCACCCGGGCGACCCGGAAGCTGTATCACCGCTCGCCTGCGATCACCGACTTCCGCGAGTTCCCCGACCGCGGTCACTCGCTGACCATCGACAGCCGCTGGCGCGAGGTCGCCGACTACAGCCTGGGCTGGCTCCGGCAGCGCGGCCTGCCCGAGACTCCCCCGGCCACCTGACCCGGCTGGCGCAGGCAGACACGCACAGGCACTACGATGTAACCGGTTGCCGTCACTTTCGCCTCACAATCCCGTAATATCACCGTTAATCAGGCGAATCACGCGACGATCTGGAACCCCCGCATGGACTGTGAACCTGCCGTCATCGCGAGCCTGCGCCGCGCCGTGGCGGCCATGCCGGACGACCTGCCGCTCCGGCTCCACCTCGCCAGCCTGCTGCTCACCGCGGGCCAGCGTGATGAGTCGATCCGCCACCTGGGCACCGTGGTGGCCGCCGACCCGGTGAATCCCCGGGCGCTGGAGCTCCTCCGGGAGGCGGCCAGCGCCGCGGCAGCTGAGGACCGGACCGGTGCTGAGGTGGCTCAGCACGGCCCGGCCGGCGACATCGCCGGCTCGCCGGCCACTTCGCCCGCGCCAGGCCCTCCGCCGGCCGCCCCCGCCGTCTCCGCCACTCCCTCGCCGGCCGCTCCGCCGCCCGGCGGCCAGGCGGAGCGCCGGCCGCCGGCGCACGAGGTGCCCGCGGATGCTGACCGGGGCAGCGGCAGCCCGCCGCAGGACGGTGACGGCTTTGACTGGACCGAGGCCGAGACCCAGATGCGCGGCGTCCTGCCCCCGATGTTCGTGACCGCGGACGGCGCGGCCGCCGAGGAGCCGGCCGACGCGGCCGGCAACGCGGGGCAGCCGGTGCTGCGCCTGGCCGACGTGGCCGGGATGGCCGTGGTCAAGGCGCGGCTGGAGGCCGCCTTCCTGGCCCCGCTGCGCAACCCTGACCTGCGCCGCCTGTACCGCAAGAGCCTGCGCGGCGGCCTGCTGCTGTACGGCCCGCCGGGCTGCGGCAAGACCTTCATCGCCCGGGCCGTGGCCGGCGAGCTGGGCGCCAGTTTCCTGGCCGTGTCGTTCGCCGATGTCATCGACATGCTCACCGGGCAGAGCGAGCGCAACATCCGCGAGCTGTTCACCATCGCCCGCCGCCGGGCACCGTGCGTCCTGTTCCTGGACGAGGTGGACGCGCTCGGCCAGAAGCGCAGCCAGCTGCGCAGCGCGCCGGTGCGCAGCGCCGTCAACCAGCTGCTGCTGGAGCTCGACGACGTGGCGGGCGGCAACGAGGGCGTCTTCGTGCTGGCCGCCAGCAACCACCCGTGGGACGTCGACAGCGCGCTGCGCCGGCCCGGCCGGCTGGACCGGACCGTGCTGGTGCTGCCGCCGGACGAGGCCGCCCGGGCCGCTGTTTTCCGGTTTCACCTGCGCGGCCGCCCGGTGACCGGCATCGAGCTGACCCGGCTGGCCGCCATGACCGACGGCTACTCCGCGGCCGACATCGCGCACGTCTGCGAGTCCGCGGCGGAGCTGGCGCTGCTCGACTCGGCCCGCAGCGGCGAGGCCCGGCTGATCGGCCAGGCCGACCTGGCCACCGCCGTGACGCAGGTCAGCCCGTCGATCGGGCCGTGGCTCGAGTCGGCCCGCAACGTCGCCCTGTTCGCCAACGAGGGCGGCACCTACGACGAGCTGGCGGCTTACCTCCGCGGCCGGAGGCTGCTGTGAGCAGCAGGCCCGCCCGCCCGGCCGGGGCATGCCGCGGGCCGGCCCGCACGACGTGACCGCCGGCACCGCGGCCGGGATCAGCCGGGCCGCCACGATGATCGACCTGCGCCGCTACCACGAGGCCGCCGCGCTGCTGGCGTCGATCGTGGCGGCGGCGCCGGACCTGCCCCGGGCCTGGTGCCTGCTGGCCCGCGCGCAGCTCGGCGCGGGGCGCGGCGCCGACGCGGTGCTCGCCGCCCGGCGGGCCGGGGCGCTCAGCCCCGGTGATGACTGGCCGTGGCGGCTGGCCAGCACGGCGCTGGTGAGCCTGGGCCGGGGCCCGGAGGCGGTGGCCGCGGCGCAGCGGGCCCGGCGGCTGGCGCCGGGATACTGGCGGCCGCAGGTCTGCGTGGCGCAGGCCGCCATCGCGGCCGGGGACCCGGCGCTGGCCGGCGAGGCGGCACGCGCGGCGCTGGCCATCGCCCCGCACGAAGCGGACGTTCAGTTCACCGCCGGGAAGGCCGCCCTGGCCGCCGGCGACCTGAGCCGGGCCCGCGGCCATCAGCAGGCTGCCCTCGCGATCGACCCCGGCCATGCGGGCGCGGTGAATGAGCTAGGCCGGATCAGCCTGCGCGAGCGCGACCCGGGCACGGCCGCGGGGTATTTCCTGCGCGCCGCCCGCGCCGCGCCCGGGGTCGCGGTTTTCGGCCGCAACACCGAGGTCGCCCTGGCCAGGCTGGCGATCGGCCTGGCCGTCCCGGCCGCCGGGGTGCTGGCCGTCGTGCTCTGCCTGCCCGTCCTGACGCCGGTCCCCCTCGGCCCCGGCCTGGCGATGACCGCCGGGCTGGCCGCGCTGGCCGGCGGCTACGGATGGCTGGTGCTGCGGAGGCTGCCCGCCGACGCGCGCCGCCACCTGAGCCGGATGGTGCGCCGACGGCAGTGGCTGGCCGCGATCGGGGCCGTCGCCTGCCTCGTACCGGGCCTGGTCGCGGGGGTCGCGCTGCTGGCGGCCGCGCCACAGGCGGCTGCCCGGGCCGCCGTGCCGGCGGCAGCCGTCATCGCTGCCGTACTCGCCGCCCGGCTGCTGGTCGTGTGGGTGATCCGCCACTCGCGGCGGATGATCCGCTGAGCCCCGGTGTCCCCGTCCCCTCGCCCCGCTTCCCCGTCCCTCGCCCTGATGGCCGGTCCCGCTCGCGCCCGGCGGCCCGTGCTCCCCTGATCCCTATGCCCTTTTTGCCGCCTGCCTGCGGCCCCGGGGCACGCCGGAATGGCCCGGCGGCCGCGCCGCTGGGCCGGCAATCACCGGCACCGCTGCCGGGCTCATGCCCGGCTGCCTGCTCACGTCAAGCTCAGCTCGTGATCAGGCTGCGCACTCCCGGCAGACCAGCTGCTTGCCCTTGGTCTCCGCGAGCTGGCTCCTGTGGTGCACGAGGAAGCAGCTCGAGCAGGTGAACTCGTCCGCCTGCCGCGGGATGACCCGGAATGAGAGCTCCTCGTTGGACAGGTCCGCACCTGGCAGCTCCAGGGACTCCGCGACATCGTCGGGGTCAAGATCGATCACCGTCGATGACTTGTCCATCCGGCGCGCCTGAAGCTCCTGCAGGCTGTCCTCAGTCAGCTCGTCGTCAGTCTTCCTCGGGCTGTCATAGTCGGTAGCCATGTTGGCCCTAACCCCTCCATCTTCACTAACCTCGTCGCGCGGATGTAACGCTCGGGAAGCCTCGGTTGTGCCCGATTCCGGCGGGGAATTCTTCCACGTCCTGCCGCGGCGTACACCTCTGCTGGCAGGCAAGGTGTTCGTGTCGCGCGAACAGCCACGTTCCGATCGCCCGGCATGCCACATTTCCGGCACCGATGCCGGGGTTGCTCCGGGACTCCCCCGTACCCGCTGACCAGCACCGGAGGGCTCTCCCGAAGCCGGGCAAGTTACCCGATACCCTCAATATGGCCAGCGTGTGTGGTTATGGTACGAACCACCCATCGTGTCACTCACACGACCACGGGGAGATGGTCTGTGCCTGAGATCACCCCGCTCCGCGCGGACGATCCCGACCACGTCGGCCGGCACCGGCTCACGGGGCGGATCTCGGGGATGCCCGGACCGGGACCCTTCTACCTCGCCCGGGCTCCGGACGGGGCGGCCGTGCTGCTGCGGCTGGTGAGCGGCAGCTGGACCCGCGACGCCGCCGCCCGGGACCGGTTCGCGGCCGAGGCTGGCGCCGCCCGGCAGGTCCCGGCGTACTGCACCGCCCGGATCCTGGATGCCGGCGTCGAGGGCGACCACGGCTACCTGGTCAGCGAGTATGTCCCCGGCCCGTCCCTGCTGGAGCTGGCCAGCCGGGACTACCGGGCCAGCGGAGCCGGGCTCGAGGCCCTGGCGCTCGGCAGCGCCGCCGGCCTGGCGTCGGTGCACCAGGCCGGGCTGGTGCACGGCGCCTTCGGGCCGGACCACATCATCCTGGGCGCCGGCGGCCCGCGGGTCATCGAGTTCGGGATTACCCCGCCCTACGGCCCGGCGACGCCGGCCGCGGACATGATGGCCTGGGCCCAGACGATGGTGTTCGCCGTCACCGGCCGCCCGGCGGACTCGCTGGCGGACCTGGACCCACTGCCCGGCCCGCTGCGCGAGGCCGTGGGCGGCTGCCTGGCCGGCGACCCGGCCCTGCGCCCGGCCGCCCGCGACGTTGTCGCCGGCCTGCTCGGCGAGCCCGGGCCGGGCCCGGCGACCCTGGCCGGGGGCGCCCGCCGGGCCGCCGTGCTCTACCAGTCGGCGCTCCCGCCCGCCGCGGACCTGGCCGGCGACCGGGCCGCGGGCGGCCTGGCGGACGACGAGCCCGGCGGCGCCGGCCACGGGGGCCGCGGGCACGCGATGCGCCGGCCGCCGGC
>DASUBV010000122.1:0-4001 GCA_035763085.1 Streptosporangiaceae bacterium
TGCCGCCGGGCTGCACTCACGAGGGCGTCGGCGACCTCGGCACGCGCACGCTGGCGTCCGGGCTGAACACCTTCCTGGTCGGCAACGTGGTGACCTGCAAGAGCCAGCTGACGCTGATCAAGAAGATCGACAACCGGTTCCCGGGTGCCGAGACCGCGCCGTTGTCGTCCTGGACACTGACGGCCACCCCCGTCGCCGGCTGGCCGACCACGTCACGGCCGTGTTCCGGATCTACCGGGTCGCCCTGTACGCCAAGGACGATTTCCCGACCCGGCTGGTCTACGGCCCCACCAGCGCGCCGGAACTACGGCTCATCACCTGCGGCGGTCCCTTCGACGGCGCCGCGCGCAGCTACCTCGACAACGTGGTGGCGTTCGCCCGGCTGGCCGCGGTCCGCCGACCCTGAGACCGGCCAGGAAGGCGCGGCCGACTGCCGACGACTGGCTGGCCGGCCTGCAGCCCGCTGCGGGCCGCAGCACCGGGCCGGCCCGCAGCACTCTCGCAGCCTCGGGGGAGCGGGCTAACTTCGAGAGAAAGCCTTCGAGAGAAATCTCTTGACATGAGTCTCTCGAGAGGTGACTATTAACACATGAGCAGGAACCAGAGCCACCAGCCCGGCCGCCAGCCGCCGGCCGCCCCGGCACCCCCGCAGCCTCCGGCTCCGGACCAGCCGGAGCTGCGCCAGATCAGCGACGCGCAGACGATGCGCGCGCTGAGCCATCCGGTGCGGATCTCGATCCTGGAAGCGCTGCGACTGGGCGGCTCGATGACCGCGACCCAGGTGGGGGAGCGCATCGGCGAGTCTGCGACAACGTGCTCGTTTCACCTGCGGCAGCTGCAGAAGTACGGGTTCGTTGAGGAGGCGGGCGGCGGCCGCGGCCGGTCCCGGCCGTGGCGGATGGTCCAGACCGGGTTCTCCTTCAGCTCGACCGGCGATGACCCCGAGACCCAGCTCGCGTCCAGCACGCTCCAGCGCGTGATCCGCGACCGGCAGCTGCGCCGGTACCAGGCCTGGATCGAGACTCGCGGCACGTTCCCGCGGGCCTGGCAGGACGCTGCGAACGAGACCGAGCTGCTGTTCTACTGCACCCCAGAGGAGCTGCAGCAGCTCAATGAGGAACTGCGCGCCATCGTGACCCCGCGGTTCGCCGAGCGGCTGGCCAGCCCCGAGCTGCGGCCGCCAGGTTCGGCCCCGGTGGAGATGCACCTGCTGTCCTACCCTGTCGACTACCCCCGGCCAGCGCCTGGCGGCACCCGGCCGGACCCGGACCAGTCCGGGTAAACGGCCCGCCCGCCGCGGCCATCGCAGCCGCGACCGCACCTGGCGCTACGCCACCTGCCCGCCGGCGGCTAGCCGGTCATGTCCCCACCGTCACCCCCGGGCGCGAGCCTGCCCTGAGCCCGCCGCGCCCCGCGAGCAGACCCGGAGGTCACACGTTATGAACCCCACCATGCTGCACACCCTCACCGACTCCCGCATCCAGGAGATCCAGCGCGACTCCCGCGGCCGGCACCTGGCCCGGCAGGCCCGGCAGCCGCGCCCCGCGCAGTCCGCCAGCCATCAGGGCCGTGGGCCCGGCATGCGGGTCAGGGTCGGTTACTCCCTGGTCGAGGCCGGCCTGCGCCTGGTCGTGACGAGCGGTCCGCACAACTAGTGAGCAACTGTTCCCCGCTGGCCTGGTCCCGGACGTGCGCTCGTCAGCCGCTCCGGGACCGCCACGGGAACGGGACCCGGTCGGGTTCCGCCCAGCCGGTCCTGGCCGGCGCTGACGCCAGCACCGCCGGGCTGTAGTGCCGGGTCAGCAGCCGCTTGTCCAGCAGGGCCGGATGGCGCGCGGCGAACTCCTCGAAATCTGCTGTTGTGTCTGCTGCAGCAGCCGTGTCTCCCCCGGTAGCCGCGCCGCCGCCCGCCGCGAGGTCGGCGGCAACGTGATGGCCGACGAGCTCGGTCCACGCCCGGGTGACCGTCGCGTTGTACTTCTGCGGCGCCCGCTCATAGGCAGCGATGTACCGGATCCACTGCCCGATCCGGACGGCCGCCTCCTCGGTCCCGTGCCGGCGTACCGCGAGGTAGGCCAGGTGGATGTGCTGGCGGTGCCGGAATCCGCCGTCCGGCGGGATGACCCTGGCCAGCAGGTCCGCCAGCTCGCCGGGCAGGGCGTGCTCCCGGCCCGGGCGGCCGCCAGTCCTGCCCGGGCGCGCAGGCTCGCCGTGGTCCGCGGCGTCATGCCCGGCGCGGTGATCGTGGCTCATCTCGAATTCTCCGTGAGTGCGTGCAGCACGGCGCGGAACCCGGCCAGCTGGCGGTCGCTGATGCCGGCCAGCGCTGTTTCCTCCAGGTGGCGGACGGCCGCCGCGGCCAGTACCGCCGCCTTCCGGCCGTCGGCGGTGAGCCGGACCGCGAAGGACCGGCGGTCCTCCGGATCCACCTCCCGCGCCGCGTAGCCACGGCCCTCGAGCCGGTCCAGGACGCTGGTCAGCGTCGTCGGCCGCGTGCCGGTGAGGTCGGCCAGCTCGCCCACGGTCCGCGGCCGGCCGTCAGCCAGCACGGCCAGGGCATTGGCCTCGGAGTTACTGATGCGCAGGCCCGCGAGGTCCCGGCTGAGCGCGTGCAGCGTGGCGTGCGTCGCCCGCTGCAGTTCCAGGATTGCCCCCGCCGTCCGGTCGCTTACCACGAAATCGGATATTACCAGGTCGGAGTACTTTAGGGGCCGGCGGTGACAGCCGTTACGATCTTGGGGTGGATGCCATGCTCGGAAACTGCAGACTGGACCTACTCCGGCAGCGCACCAGCTTCAAGTGGCGCACGTTCCCCGGCGACGTGCTCCCGGCATTCGTGGCCGAGATGGACTTCGACATCGCTGAGCCGGTCAAGGATGCGGTCCGGGCGGCGCTGGACGCGGGCGACTGCGGGTACGCCCACAAGGGACAGCTCGGCGAGGCGTTCGCCGAGTTCGCCGCCAGCCGGCTGGGCTGGTCGCCCGACCCGGAGCACGTCTTCGCCATCCCCGACGTGATGACCGGCGTCGCCGAGACGCTGCTGGCGATCACCCCGCCCGGCTCGGGCATCGTGATCAACCCGCCGGTCTACCCGCCGTTCTTCTTCCGGGTCGCGCTGCTGGGCCGGACGATCGTGGAGGCGCCGCTGCGCCGGGACGAGCAGACCGGCAGCTATGACCTCGATCTCGACGTGCTCGATCAGGTCCTGGCCCGCGACGATGTCAGCGCCTACCTGCTGTGCAACCCGCACAACCCGCTCGGCAGGGTGTGGTCGCGCGACCAGCTGCTGGCCGTGGCCGACATCTGCCAGCGGCACGGCACCGAGCTGGTGGTCGATGAAATCCACGCCCCGCTGGTGCTGCGCGGCGCCCGGCATGTGCCGTTCCTGTCGCTGGACCACCCGGTCACCGAGCGGGTTATCGCCTTCACCTCGGCCACCAAGGCATGGAACATCCCCGGGCTGAAGTGCGGCGTGGCCGTCGCCGGGTCGCCGGCCGCGGCGGCGGTCCTGACCGAGCGCTGGGAAGCGCTGCTGGCGGCGCAGCTGGGCGTCCTGGCCTCGGTCGCCGCGTTCACCAAGGGCCTGCCCTGGCTGGATGTGCTGCTGGCCCAGCTGGACGACAATCGCCTGCTGCTGCAGCGCCTGCTGGCCGAGCAGCTGCCCGCAGTGGGTTACGTGCCGCCGCAGGCCAGCTTCCTGGCCTGGCTCGACTGCCGGAAACTCGGCCTGGGTGACGACCCGTCGGCCGCGTTCCTGGACCGGGGCCGGGTCGCGCTCAGCCCCGGCCCGGACTTCGGCGAGCAGGGCCGCGGCTACGCGCGGCTGAACATGGGAACCTCGCCGGAGCTGCTGGCCGAGGCGGTCACCCGGATGGCCGCCGCCGTCGCCTGAGTCCGCGGCTGTCAGGCTGGCCCCGGGGCCGGCAGCTGGCCGCGCACGCCAGCCGGGAGCCCACCAGGCTGGCCGCCGCGGTTAACGGTCAGCGGACTGCGCTGCCTAG
>DASUBV010000123.1:0-3908 GCA_035763085.1 Streptosporangiaceae bacterium
GCGGGTGCTGTCGCCTGAGCCGGTGCTGACTCCGGAGATTGCCGGGCTCGCCCGGGCGGTCGCCGACCGGTATGGCGGCACGCTGGCCGATGTGCTGCGGCTGGCCATCCCGCCCCGGCACGCGGCCGCGGAGTCCCGGTCTGCCGCGCAGTCGCGATCTGCCGCCGCGCCGCAGCCCGCTGCTGAGTCGCAGCCCGCCGCCGGGCCGGCTGCGCCGGGCGCGGTGGCTGCGACGCCCGTGGTGGCTGCGACGGCCGGGCCGGAGCCGGGGCCGTGGAGCCGGTATCCGGCCGGGCCTGCGTTCCTGACCGCGATCGCGGCGGGCCGGGCGCCGCGGGCCGTCTGGTCGGCGCTGCCGGGCAGCGGCTGGCCGGCCGAGATCGCCGTTGCGGCCGCGGCCGCCGCCGCCGCCGGCCGCGGCGCGGTCATCGTGGTGCCCGATGCCCGCGACCTGGATCGTGTCGACGCGGCGCTCGGCGCGCAGCTCGGGCCGGGCCGGCACGTGATCCTCGCGGCCAGCCTGGGACCGGCCGAGCGTTACCGGCGCTGGCTGGCCGCCGAGCGCGGCCAGGTCCTCGTCGTGGCCGGCACCCGGTCCGCGATGTTCGCGCCCGTCCGCGACCTGGGCCTGGTGGTGCTCTGGGATGAGGGCGACGACCTGCTCGCTGAGCCGCGGGCGCCGTACCCGCACGCCCGCGAGGTGCTGGCCCTGCGCGCGCACCGGGCGGGCGCCGCCGCGCTGATCGGCGGATTCGCCCGGACGGCGGAAGCGGCTCAGCTGCTGACCAGGGACTGGGCCCGGCCGCTGGCGGCCGACCGGGCCACGGTCCGCCAGTGGGCGCCCAAGGTACTCGCGTCCGGCGAGGACGCGGAGCTGGCCAGGGATGAGGCGGCGCGCTCGGCCCGGCTGCCCAGCCTGGCGCTGCGCACCGCCCGCGACGCCCTGACCCGCGGGCCGGTGCTGTTCCAGGTGCCGCGCCGCGGCTACCTGGCGGCCGTCGCCTGCGAGCGCTGTCACGCCCCGGCCCGGTGCCGCTGCGGCGGCCCGGCTCAGCTGCCCGGGCCCGGTGCCGCGCCGCGCTGCAGCTGGTGCGGCAGCCCGGTCAGCCGGACCTGCCCGCACTGCGGGCACGACGGGCTGCGCGCGCTGGTGACCGGGGCGACCCGGACCGCCGAGGAACTAGGCCGGGCGTTCCCGGCCGTCCCGGTCCGCACCTCCGGCGGCAGCCGGGTGCTGGCCGAGGTACCCGGCAGCCCCGCCGTGGTGGTCGCCACGCCCGGCGCCGAGCCGGTGGCCGACGGCGGGTACGCGGCGGCGGTCCTGCTGGACGGCTGGGCGCTGCTCGGCCGGGCCAGCCTGCGCGCGGCCGAGGAGACACTGCGCCGGTGGATGAATGCCGCCGCGCTGGTCCGGCCCGGCCGCGACGGCGGCACCGTGGTCGTGGTCGCGGCAGCCAGCCTGCCGGCCGTCCAGGCGATGATCCGCTGGGACCCGGCCACGTTCGCCGGCCGCGAGCTTGCCGAGCGCCGGGAGCTGCGCTTCCCGCCGGCCGCCCGGATGGCCTCGGTGTCGGGCCCGCACAGCGCGGTCCGGGCGCTGCTGGACGCCGCGGAGCTGCCGGCCGGCGCCGAAGTGCTCGGCCCCGTGCCCCTGCCCGGCGGTCCCGGCAGCCCCGGGCCGGAACCCGCCGATGCGGACAGCCCGGCGGACCCGGAGCGGGCCGGCCAGGCGGCCGGCGCCGACCCCGACCAGGTCCGGTTCCTGGTGCGGGTGCCCAGGTCAGGCGGCGGTGAGCTGGCCGCGGTCCTGCACGCCGGGCAGGCCGTCCGGAGCGCGAGAAAGGAACCCGGCACGGTGCGTCTGGAGCTGGACCCGGCCGAGCTGATCTGACTACGGCGCGCGGAGGCCGTAGGGTGCTTGCGTGGCAACCTCACGACGGGATGCTGGCTCGCAGCACAGCGCTGCGCGCCCCCCGGGCCACGGGATGCCCCCGGATGGCGATCAGCCCGGCACCGGACGGCGCCGGGGCAGTGCACCTGGCGGCGGCCGGGCGTCCCGCGCGGACGCGGGCGCGAGAGCGCGGCACGATGACGGGATGCCCGGCGCCCCGGATCAGGGCCGGCCAGTGGCGGCCCGGCCTGGTGACACGACCCGGCCAGGCAGCACGGCCCGGCGCGGTGACACTGGCGAACCGGGTGACACTGGGCCAGCTGACACCAAGAGCGCGGGCGCGGACGCAGGCACCGCCCTGAGCCGGGCTGCCGCGAACGGCCGCGAGCGGCCGCGGATGCCGCCGGTGCGCCTGGCGCCGCGCGATGAGCTCGCCGCCGCAGCGCGGGTCGCCCCGCTGCTGCGCGCGGCCGCCGACCTCAGCCACTGGGCCGGCCAGGATCCCGGCCGGGCGACCGGTGACGCACTGAGCCCGGCCGCGGCCGCCGCGGCCGCTGCCGACCTCGAGCTCACCGCCAATGAGGTCGACGCCGCCTGGCGGGTCGCCGCGGCCACCCGGCTGCTGGACTGCGGCGGCGCGGACACGGTCAGCAACTGGGACGCCAGCGAGGTGCTGGCCGCCTGGGACAGCGCCCTGGCCGCCATCCTCGATGCCGAGGAGCTCGACGGGCTCGCTACCGCGCTGTACACGGTGGGGGCGCCGGTCCGGATCGATGCGCTGTTCGAGGCCTACACCGCGGCGGCCGGCACCGCGCGGCCGGGCCGCGGCGAGCCAGGCACGGACGGCGGGTCACGGCAGCCCGATGAGGCCGCCGCCTTGTCCCGGGCCCTGGAGACGCTCGCCGATCTCGGCGTGGTCGAGCTCGGCACCGAGGACGGGGCCGGCGGGCTGACCGTCACGCTGTCTCCGCTCGGCGTGTGGGGCGTGCACCGCCGCCTGCGCGGCCAGGGCTGGCACGTGCCGGTGCTGGGCAGCACGGGCCGGGACGGCGCCGTGGGCCTGCTGATGGCCCTGGCCAGCTGCGACGCCGAGGATGGCGAGGCTGAGATCGGCAGCTGGCTGGCCGGCCGGACGCCGCGGCAGGCGGCCAGGGATCTGGTCCGGGCAGCGGCCAGCGGCTCGCCGGGACTGCGCGGCGCGGCCTTCGCGGTCCTGGACCGGATCGGCGGCGCGGCGATCACCGAGGTCCGGGCGGCGCTCGGCGACCCGCTGCTGCGCGCGCACGCCGCGGTCTGGCTGCATGAGCACGACGAGGAAGCCGAGCTGCGGCCCGAGGACCGGACCTGGCTGCTGGTGGACCTCGGAGCCGGCCTGCTGGAGGAGGCAGACCCGCACGACGTGGTCGCCGAGCTGCTGCCGGAGGTGCCCGCGCACGCGCAGGCCGAGATCGTGGCCGGGCTGTGGCGGGTGGATCACCCCGGCGTCGTCGACCTGCTGACCGCGCTGAGCGAGCACCACCCTGACCCGGCAGTCGCGCGGGCAGCCCGCAAGGCGGCATTCAAGGCGCGCTCGCCGGGCGGCGGCCCGGGCGGCTAAGGCCACACTCACCGGGTCCCTTGGGGATGCCCCCGCCTTCAGGCCGGGGAGGAAACGGGTGTACCGCGCAGCGGGACAGGATGTCCGGGTGCATAGGCGTCCGCAAAGAAGGGCGATGATGCCTGCGGAGCGGACGTCAGACATGA
This sequence comes from Streptosporangiaceae bacterium, assembly GCA_035763085.1. Taxonomy (GTDB): domain Bacteria; phylum Actinomycetota; class Actinomycetes; order Streptosporangiales; family Streptosporangiaceae; genus DASUBV01. The sequence continues at coordinate 3,635 of DASUBV010000123.1, forward strand.
AGGGAAACCTCCCGTGCAGACCGCGATGAACCAGGAACCCCGACCCGCGAGGGCCGGAATCCCCGTCCCTCAGGCTCAGGACGGGGAGTAGTCAAGGCCCGCAGTTCATAGACTGGGCGGGTTGTGACACGCACAGGCACGGGCCAGGAGGAACTGGGTGAGCATCAAGCCGATTCGACTGTTCGGGGATCCGGTACTGCGGACACCCGCGGAGCCAGTCACCGACTTCGACGCCGAGCTGCGCCGCCTGGTGCAGGACCTCACTGACACGATG
>DASUBV010000124.1:0-8488 GCA_035763085.1 Streptosporangiaceae bacterium
CCTCCATGGTGTGGAACAGGTCCAGGAAGTCCACGTAGTCCGCCGTCACGTTCTCCCCGGCGGCGCCCATCATCAGCATGAAGTCCATGAAGCCGTGGGTGGCGTTGCCCGGGGCCCACAGGCTGTCCAGGCTGACCTCCGCCAGCGCAGCCGAAACGTTGCTCGTCGCGATCCAGTCCACCGCCTTGCGGTCGAACTCCGGGTCCGGGCCGTGCGGGCCGAACTGGCGCGGCCCGCCCAGCTCCAGCGACAGGTGACCGGTCCCGATGATGGCCACCCGCAGGTCACTGGGCCAGGCCTCGACCATCGCGCGGATCGCCTGGCCGAGCTGGACGAACCGGCCCGGCTGCGGCATCGGCGGGGCGAAGATATTGGTGTAGACCGGCACGATCGGCAGGTCAGCCTCAGGTCGCAAGGTGATGATCGGGCAGGTGATGCTGTGGTCCACCCGCAGCTCGTTGCTGAACGCCAGGTCGAAGCCAGCGTCAATGCCCGACCGCAGCACGTGCGCCGACAGGTCCTCATGGCCGCGCAGCAGCAGCCGCGGCAGCCCGAACTCGCGCTCCTCGTTGTAGAAGTTCGCGTCGTAGAACGGCGCCTTGCCGATCAGGAACTGCGGCATGTTGTCCAGCCACAGCTGGTGGAAGTGGTCGCTGCCCACCATGACGAGCAGGTCCGGCTGCGCACGGGTCAGCGTCTCCCGGAACGACTCGATCTTGGCCACCCACTCGTCGGCGAACGGGGGCCGGTCACTGCCGGTCGAGGTACTGGCCCGGTAGTAGAACGGGTGGTGCGTCGAGGCGATGACCGCTGCCACCGTCGCCATGGCGGCTCCTTATGAGACGAAACGAGGCTGGCGCCCCCCAGGCTGGCCCCGCCAGCAACCCGCGCTCAGCCTGAACCAGAATCAGCCGGGCCCGTGGCCAAAGTACCCGCTGGCGCCTCCGGCGCGGCAGGCCCAGCGCCCCCCGCCCCGTCGGCCGCCGCCCGGGCCCCGTCCGCCGCTGCTCGGCCGGCCCCGTCCACTGCCGCTGGCCCGGCCCAGTCCCCTGTCGCTTGCCCTGCCCCGCCGACCGCCGGCGCGCCCTCCCTGGGCTTGCTGTTATCAGCCTCGGCCGCCCGTCCGGCCGGCGATCCCTCCTGCCGGGCCGGGGACGACGGAGCCGCGAGCCACGCCCGGATCTCTGCCCCGTGCTGGTCCAGCACCGGCGGCGGCAGCCGGTAGCTCGGCGGGCTGGCCGAGAACGTGACCGGGTGCCGGATGGTGGGCATGCCCGAGGTCCCCTTCCCGGCGGTGACTACCGGCTCCAGGCCGAGGTCGCGGGCCAGCGCGATGCCGCCGTCCACGGTGTTGATCGGGCCGCACGGGATCCCGGCGGCCGTCAGCCGGCCGAACCACTCCTGCGACGTCGCTGCGGCGAGCTGCCCGGTCAGCAGCGGCCGCAGTTCGGCGCGGTTGGCCGTGCGCTGCTTATTGACCGCGAATCGCGGGTCATCGGCCACCCCGGGGATCCCGAGCACCTGGCACAGCCGCTGGAACTGAGCATCGTTGCCCGCGGCGATGACGATCTCGCCGTCGCCGGTGGGCAGCGGCTCGTACGGGAACAGGCTGGGATGGGCGTTTCCCATCCGGTGCGGCACTACGCCGCCGGCGGCGACCGCGCTGGCCTGGTTCACGAGCCCGGACATGGCCGAGGCCAGCAGGCTGGACTCGACGAGCTGGCCGTCCCCGGTAGCGTCCCGGTGCCGGAGAGCGGCCAGGATGGCGATGGCCGTGTGCAGGCCGGCCATCACGTCGAAGACGGCCACGCCGGCCCGGTACGGCGGGCCGTCGGCATCGCCGGTCAGGCTCATCAGCCCCGACATCGCCTGCACGATCAGGTCATAGCCAGGAAGCCCGGCACCCTGGCCGGCGCCGAACCCGGTAATAGAGGCATAGATGATGGCCGGGTTGGCGGCGCTGACGCTGGCGTAGTCGAGCCCGTACTTGGCCAGCCCGCCGGGCTTGAAGTTCTCCACCAGGATGTCGGCCCGCCGGGCCAGCTCGGCCGCGGCCGCCCGGTCGCCGTCCTGGCGCAGGTCCAGCACGACCGACCGCTTATTGCGGTTGATCGCCAGGAAGTAGGTGGAGACGCCGTCAGTAGTGACCGGCGGCTGCCAGTGCCGGGTGTCGTCGCCGCCGGGAGCCTCGACCTTGATCACATCGGCGCCGAGGTCGGCTAGCAGCATCGTGCAGTAGGGCCCGGCCAGGACCCGGGAGAAGTCAGCGACCAGGAGGCCGGCGAGCGGACCGGGGGGCGGCGGGCTGGACGGACTGCTCATGGGCGACAGGCTCTCATAGGCTAATGTTGCCTCAGCCAGCGGCTGCCGCTGGCCTCCATGATCATCTGAGGACAGGCGGACGCGAGATGCACGCGCGATATTGCCCGGTGCGATATTGCCCGCTCAGCGATCTTGTCCGTTATGCGCTGACCGCCGCGGCCTGAGCCGAAGCTCGCTCGCCGCCTGGCACCCTTCCGCTTCCCGGCGGACCCGATTTCCGCGATCTCGTAAGCCGTCCCGCGGCTCTCGCCACGCAGCTAGGGCGTTGACTCAGATGACCGGCATGTTCGACAGCTCCGCAACCCTCCAGCGCACCGCCGAGCAGGTATTCAGCGCTCCTGACCTGCGCCAGAAGCTGGCGTCCGGCCGGCCGCTGCGCATCAAGTACGGCGTGGACGTGACCGCCCCGTTCCTGCACATCGGGCACGCGGTGAATCTGTGGGCGATGCGCGAACTGCAGGAGGCCGGCCACAAGGTCATCCTGCTGATCGGTGACTTCACCACGCGCATCGGCGATCCGACAGGAAAGTCCGCGACCCGCCCGGTGATCCCGGCGGCCCAGATCGACCGGGACGCCGGGGCGTTCATCAGCCAGGCCAGCCAGGTCCTGCTGACAGATCCGGCCGTCTTCGAGGTCCGGCGGAACTCCGAATGGTGGTCGCCGATGCCGCTGGAGCGATTCCTGGAACTGCTGTCCCTGGCCACGCACGCCCGCCTGATCCAGCGCGACATGTTCCAGCGGCGGATGGCCTCCGGTACCGAGATTTACCTTCATGAGCTGCTCTATCCGGTACTGCAGGGCTACGACTCGGTGGAGCTGGAGTCCGACCTGACGATCGTGGGCACCGACCAGCTGTTCAACGAGCTGATGGGCCGGTTCTACCAGGAGCGCCTCGGCCACCAGCCGCAGGTGGTGATCACGACGGCGATCACGCCGGGCATCGACGGCCGGGAGAAGCAGAGTAAGAGCCTGGGCAACTACATCGCCCTCGCCGACTCGGCCCGCGACATGTTCGGCAAGGCCATGAAGCTGCCCGACAGCCTGGCGGCGGAGTACCTGCGGGTCTACACGCTGATCCCGCTGGCAGAGATCGAGGGCCTGGAGCGGGCGATGGCGGCCGGGGAGCTCAACCCGATGGAGGCCAAGCGCCGGCTGGGCCAGGCCCTGGTGGAGCGCTACTACGGTGCCGCCGCGGCAGCCGGCGAGGACGAGTGGTTCACGCGGGTGTTCTCCCGGCACGCGGTTCCGCAGGACGTGCCGGTGATCCGGGTCACCGACCCTGATGTCACGCTGATCGAGCTGCTGCGGGCCTGCCTGCCCGAGCACTCGTCAACTCAGCTGCGGCGGCTGGTCCGGGATGGCAGCGTCCGGCTGGACGGCGAGCACAAGCTCACTGACCCCGAGCAGCGCCACCCGGTCTCCGGCGGGGCGGTCGTCCGGGTCGGCAAGCGCCGCTGGTTCCGCATCACCTTCGGGGCCTAGCGGCCGGGCTTCCTCAGCAGTTCGGGCTGCCCGCCTGCGAGGGGGCAGCCCGAACTGAGGACAGGCAGGCGCCGCGCGGCCCGGCAGCCGCGGCGGCCCCGGAACTAGGAGGCGACCGGCGTCCGGCGGCGGTAGCCCGCGATGTCGCGTGGCTCCGGCAGCCCGGGCTGGACCGCCGTCCCGGCCAGCATCGCGGCCAGCTCCGCGTAGGCGCCGGCCCGGTCGTTGTCCCTGGCGTGCTCCGCGCACCGTCCGCCGGGGATGATCTCGCAGTCCCAGCAGCCCATGCCGGCCGCCCCCGAGGCACGGTAGATGGCGGCGTCGCGGAGCGCGGCGATGACCACCTCGCGCTGCCGCGGCGTCAGGCCCGCCTCGTCGCGCCCGGCCTGGCGGGCCCGGGCCAGCAGCGAGGCCACCGACGTGGCATTCCGCTTGTCCCAGTGCACCAGCCGGGCCAGGAATTGCCGGTCCCGGCTGCCCAGCCGGACTCCGCGCAGCGCCTTCTCCAGGACCTCGCGGGCCGCCGTCCGGCGCGACCCCGCCTCGCCCCTGGCGGGCAGGCTCGGCGTCACCTGGACGGGAGCCTGGTCATCGGGGGCCCGGCGGGGCCGGATACACGAGGGCGTGGGAGCAACGGTGACCGGTCCGGTCACCTGAAGCTGCGCGCGGTCAGTCATGAAGCAACGGCCTCCTCATCCGGCACGGGTTCGCCCGCGAGCCGGCTCTGGTGTCCCGCTCCCTACGGACTGTGCTCGGGAAGCACGGTCCGTTACTGCAGGACTACGCGAGTATGACGCGCCGCGCCGCAGTCAGGTTGACACTCTGTGTAACAACCTGCCAACGACTGGCCCGCGGCGGCATTGCGGTCAAGCCCACGGCCGGCCCGGTAGAATGTGAAGAGTCTGAACTTCAGCGCCCCCCATTCCGGGGCAGTGCCTAGAGGACGCACGCCGGCACCGCGTCAGTCACCCGGCCTCGGCGCGTGGAGGAGGCCTCGAAAGCTGTGACCAAGCAGGTCCAGAAGCGCGACCGCGTCATCATCAGGTTCGCCGGTGACTCCGGCGACGGAATGCAGCTCGCAGGTGACCGATTCACCCAGGAGACTGCAACTTTCGGTAACGACCTGTCTACCCTGCCGAACTTCCCCGCCGAGATCAGGGCCCCAGCCGGGACCCTGCCGGGCGTCTCCAGCTTCCAGCTGCACTTTGCCGACCACGACATCCTCACGCCGGGGGATGCCCCCGACGTGCTGGTCGCCATGAACCCGGCGGCCCTGAAGGCCAACCTGGCCGACGTGCCGCGCGGCGCGGACATCATCGCCAACACCGACGAGTTCACCAAGCGCAACCTGACCAAGGTCGGTTACGCGGCCAGTCCGCTGGAGGACGGGTCGCTGGCGGCCTATCAGCTGCACGCCATCCCGATCACCTCGGTAACGGTCAAGGCGCTGGAGAGCTTCGAGATCACCCGCAAGGACGCCGAGCGAGCCAAGAACATGTTCGCCCTCGGGCTGCTGTCATGGCTGTATAACCGGCCAGTCGAGGGCACGATGCGGTTCCTGGAGTCCAAGTTCTCCGCCAGGCCCGTGATCATGGCCGCCAACAAGGCCGCCTTCCAGGCGGGCTGGAACTACGGTGAGACCACCGAGGCGTTCTCGGTCCAGTACGAGATCGGGCCAGCCACCCTGACGCCGGGCACCTACCGCAACATCACCGGCAACATGGCACTGGCCTACGGCCTGGTCGCGGCCTCGCGCCGGTCGGGCCTGCCGTTGTTCCTCGGCTCCTACCCGATCACCCCGGCCTCGGACGTGCTGCACGAGCTGTCCAAGCTCAAGCGGTTCGGCGTCCGGACGATGCAGGCCGAGGACGAGATCAGCGGCGTCGGCGCCGCGCTGGGCGCGTCCTTCGGCGGCGGGCTGGGCGTGACCACCACCTCGGGCCCGGGCATGTGCCTGAAGGCCGAGACCATCGGCCTGGCCTCCTCGGTGGAGCTGCCGCTGATCGTCTGCGACATCCAGCGGGCCGGCCCGTCGACCGGCATGCCGACCAAGACCGAGCAGGCCGACCTGCTGATGGCCCTGTACGGCCGCAACGGGGAATCCCCGGTGGCGGTGATCGCCCCGGCTACCCCCGCGGACTGCTTCGACACCGCCCTGGAGGCGGTCCGGATCGCGGTCAAGTACCGGACCCCGGTGATCATCTTGTCCGACGGCTACCTGGCCAACGGCTCGGAGCCGTGGCGGATCCCGGACGTGGACAGCCTGCCGCGGCTGCGCGATGAGTTCTCCTTCGCTACCCCCGCCGGCTCGCCCAACGGTGACGGCGCGCCGGGCTTCGAGCCCTTCCGGCGCGACTCCGAGACGCTGGCCCGGCCGTGGGCGATCCCCGGCACGCCGGGCCTGGAGCACCGGATCGGCGGCATCGAGAAGGCCGACGGCTCCGGCTCGATCTCCTACGATCCCGATAACCACGACCGGATGGTCCGGCTGCGGCAGGCCAAGATCGACGGGATCGCGGCCGACATCGGCCCGCTCCAGGTCGACGACCCGGACGGCCAGGCCAGGGTCCTGGTGCTGGGCTGGGGGTCGACCTTCGGCTCGATCGGCGCCGCGGTCCGCCGTGTCCGGCAGGCCGGCGGCTCGGTGGCCCAGGCGCACCTGCGGCACCTGTCGCCGTTCCCAGCCAACCTCGGGGAGGTGCTCAGCGCCTATGACAGGGTGCTGGTGCCCGAGATCAACCTGGGCCAGCTGGCCCTGCTGCTACGCGGCCGTTTCCTCGTCGACGTGATCTCCTACAACCGGGTGCGCGGGCTGCCGTTCCGCGCCGCCGAACTGGCCGAGGTCATCCAGGATGTGATTACCAATGACTGACTCCGCTCCCGCGCCGGGGCCCGGCGCCGAGGAGTTCGCCGACGGCCCGCGCCGGCTCGCCTCACTGACACTGGTGCCCAAGGCCGACGCAAAGCAGACCATGAAGGACTTCAAGTCCGACCAGGAGGTCCGCTGGTGCCCGGGCTGCGGGGATTACGCCATCCTGGCCGCCTTCCAGTCCTTCCTGCCCGAACTGGAGATCCCGCGGGAGAACCTGGTCATCGTCTCGGGCATCGGCTGCTCATCCCGGCTGCCGTACTACGTCAACAGTTACGGGATGCACTCGATCCACGGCCGCGCCCCGGCCATCGCCACCGGCCTGGCCTCCTCCCGGCCCGACCTGTCGGTCTGGGTGATCACCGGCGATGGCGACGCGCTGTCCATCGGCGGCAACCACCTGATCCACGCGCTGCGCCGGAACGTGAACATCAAGATCCTGCTGTTCAATAACCGGATCTACGGACTGACCAAGGGCCAGTACTCACCGACGTCCGAGCAGGGCAAGGTGACCAAGTCGACGCCGTTCGGCTCGCTGGACACCCCGTTCAACCCGGTCTCGCTGGCCCTGGGCGCCGAGGCCGGCTTCGTGGCCCGGACCATCGACTCCGACCGCAAGCACCTGACCAGCGTGCTGCGGGCAGCGGCCGATCACAAGGGCACCGCGTTCGTGGAGATCTACCAGAACTGCCCGATCTTCAACGATGACGCGTTCGCCCCGGTCACCGACCCCGGCACCCGCGACCTCAACCTGATCCGGCTGGAGCACGGCGAGCCCATCCGGTTCGGCGCCGACAAGGGCTACGGCCTGCGCTTCAGCAAGTACGGCGCGCTGGAGCCGGCCCTGGCCGCCGGGCCCGACGACGAGTCGCTGCTCACCCATGACGCGCATGCCGCCGACCCGTCCTACGCTTTCGCGCTGTCCCGCCTGGACGCGGCGGACTTCTCGCACACCCCGGTCGGGGTGTTCCGGCAGTCCCCGCGGCCCAGCTATGACGAGCTGATGTCGGCGCAGCTGGAGAGTGCGCGCGAGCAGCAGGGCGACGGTGACCTGGCCCAGCTGCTGGCCGGCAGCGACACCTGGCAAGTCGGCTAGCCGCCGTGCCGGCCGTGCGGGTGGACCGGGCGGGCCCGGTCACGACGGTCATCCTGGACCGTCCCGAGGTACGAAACGCGGTCGACGGGCCGACGGCGGCCCAGCTGGCGGAGGCATTCGCCGACTTCGAGGCGGATCCGGACGCGGCGGTCGCGGTGCTGACCGGCGCCGGTGGCACGTTCTGCTCGGGCGCCGACCTGAAGGCCGTCGGCACACCGCGCGGGAACCGCACCGAGCCGGATGGCGCCGGGCCGATGGGCCCGACCCGGATGCGGCTGTCCAAGCCGGTCATCGCCGCTATCGCCGGGCACGCCGTGGCCGGCGGCCTGGAGCTGGCCCTGTGGTGTGACCTGCGGGTCGCCGAGGAGGACGCGGTCTTCGGCGTGTTCTGCCGCCGGTGGGGCGTGCCGCTCATCGACGGCGGCACCGTGCGGCTGCCGCAGATCGTCGGCACAGGCCGGGCCCTGGACCTGATACTGACCGGCCGTCCCGTCGCGGCCCCGGAGGCCTTTCAGATGGGCCTGGTCAGCCGGCTCGTCCCGCCCGGTACCTCGCGCAAGATGGCCGAGCAGCTGGCCCGCGAGATCGCCGGCCTGCCGCAGGCCTGCCTGCGCAGCGATCGCGCGTCGGTGCTGGACGGCCTGTCGCTGCCCCCTGACGAGGCGATGGCCCGGGAGTTCGGGCACGGGATGGCCACGCTGGCCGACCCGGGCGTGGT
>DASUBV010000125.1:0-4634 GCA_035763085.1 Streptosporangiaceae bacterium
CGAACAGGCCCGGCACCAGGAACGCCCGGTAGTTGCCGCCGCCCGGCACCACGATCGCGCTGCCGAAGATGTAGCCGAAGATCAGCACCATCACCACCGGCGCGCCCACGGTCAGCCCGATCGCGGCCGGGTCATGCCGCAGCTTGGTCAGCACCCGCCCGGCGGCGGTCAGCCCGTCGGCCAGTGCCCACCGCAGGCGGCCCCGCCCGCGCGGCTCCGCCGGAGCCAGGGTCACGCCCGCCATGGTGTGTCCTCCGATCGCCTCGCTCATGCCGCCACGTCCTGGCCGGCTGCTTGCCCGGCGGCGTCGCCGGTCCGGTCCAGGAAGACCTCGTCCAGGGTCGGGCGGCGCACGCTCACGTCCCGCGCCCGCAGCCCGGCCGCCTCCAGCTGGCGCACCAGCTCCGGCAGCGTCACCGCGCTCGCGGCCACCGGCACCGACAGCCGGCGCTGGTCCGGGTCGGTGCTGGCGGGCCCGGTGGCCCACTGGGCCAGCACCGCGGCGGCGGCCTCCAGGTCCCCGGCGACCCCCGGGCTCGCGGCGGCCTCCGGGCCCGCGGCGGGCTCCAGCACGACGTCGATGCGGGTGCCGATCGCGTCCTTGAGCTCGTCCGGGGTGCCGTGGGCGACCACCCGGCCCGCGTCGATGATCACTACGTCGTCGGCGATCTGGTCGGCCTCGTCCAGGTACTGCGTGGTCAGCAGGACCGTCGTGCCGGCCGCGGCCAGGCGGCGCACCGCGGCCCAGATCTCCGCCCGGCTGCGCGGGTCCAGGCCGGTCGTCGGCTCATCCAGGAACAGCACCGGCGGCGCCACGACCAGGCTGGCGATCAGGTCCAGCCGCCGGCGCATGCCGCCCGACCAGGTCTTGACCAGCCGGTCGGCCGCCTCAGCCAGCCCGAACTCGGCCAGCAGCTCGGCGGCCCGCTGCCGGGCCTGGCGGCGGCCCAGGTGCAGCAGCTTGCCCAGCACGATCAGGTTCTCCCGGCCGGTCAGGTCGTCATCGACCGCGGCGTGCTGCCCGGCCAGCCCGATGCTGGCCCGTACCCGCCGCGGCTGCGCGACGACATCGTGCCCGGCCACGCTGGCCCGGCCCCCGTCCGGGCGGGTCAGGGTGGCCAGCACCCGGATGGCGGTGGTCTTGCCGGCCCCGTTGGGCCCGAGCAGGGCGCACACCCGGCCCTGCTCAACCGCCAGGTCCAGCCCGCTCAGCGCGCTGACCGCGCCGAAGGACCTGGTGAGGCCGGCGGCCTCGATGATGCTCATGCGCTGCCTCCGAAGCGTCGGCTCTAATAATTCCGTACGTTGTACGTCGTACTGCATACGATAATACAGATAACGAGGCTGGCGCTCGCCACCCGGGATGATGGGTGCCGGCAAGATCAGCGCGCGGGAAGGAGCCGGGCCCGGTGTAGCCGGGCACCTGGACCTGGACTGGCGGCGGCGCCTGTGCCGGGACCCGCGCGGCGGCCCATGCCGGACCCGCGCGACGGCCCGGTCCGGACCTTGCGCGGCCGGGCCGCGAATTCGCTGCGCTGATAACAGCAAGAGGCGGGGCACGCGTGCGGTAAGGAGGCGTGGAATGTCAGCGGACACTGGCGCGGCAGGCAGCCCGCGCCCGGCAGGCACCGGCGTGGGCGGCGGCACCGGGCCGCAGGACTCCGGTCCGGCCGCCCCGCGGGATCCCGGCTCGCCCGTGTCGGGGACTTCCGGCTCGCCCTCGCCCCGGCCGGGCCGCCGCCGCGGGCCGCGGCCGAGGCACACCCGCGAGCAGGTCGTTGAGGCCGCGATTGCCATCGCCGACGCCGACGGGCTGGACGCGGTCACCATCCGGGCCGTCGCCGCGCGGCTGCGCGCCGGGGCGATGTCGCTGTACAGCTACGTGCCCGACAAGCAGGCCCTGGTCTACGCCATGGTGGAGCAGGTCACCGAAGAGCTGGAGATTCCGCCAGCGCCGACCGGCGACTGGCGCGCCGACGTGCGCTGGTTCGCCCGCCAGCAGCGCGCGCTGGTGCACCGGCACCCGTGGGTGATCGCGGCCCTGTCGCACCGCCAGCCGCTCGGCCCGGCGACCCTGGCCTACCTGGAGTTCATGCTCGCGGTGCTGGAGCCGACCGGCCTGGACGCAGGCGCCATCCTCGAGACGACGGCCCTGCTCAACGGCTTCGTCATCAACCTGGCCCGCGCCGAGCTGGCCGACCGGGACGCCGGCAGCGACCCGGCGGCGGCCGCCGCGGCCGTGGCGGGCCTGCAGGACCTGCTGGCCACCGGGCGCTATCCGCGGTTCGCCGCGGCCATCGCGGCCAGCGGCCTGCAGCGGGCGGACCTGGCCGCGGAGTTCGACCGGCTGCTGGACCGGATCATCGACGGGCTGATTCCCCGGAGCTGACCAGACTCCGGGGAGGTGCCCAGACCCGGGGAACCCAGACCCCGGGAGGCGCCCAGGCCCCCGGGAAGATGGCCAGACGGAAGATCCGCGGTAGCCATCAAGTGAACCTTTGCCGGGATCAGCTGACCTGACCCGGCATGGACCCACAGCGTCCCTATTGTTCTGGTTGATGACTCAGCAGCCCTCGCGCCGACGCGGCCGGTGCGCCGCGAGCACGGCTGCCGCGGCGGGCGCTGCCGCGGCCGCGCTGGCGCTGGCCGGCTGCTCGTCCGGCGCCCCCGCACGGCCGGACGCCATCTCGGTCACCGGCTCCGCGTGCGGCGGCCACTGGCACCTGGCCAGGCCCGGCTGGCACACCTTCACGATTCGCAACGCCTCTACCGCGGGCGCCGAGGTCAACCTCGTCAGCCCGGCCAGCGGCGCCATCTACGCCGAGATCGAGGGCCTGGGCCCGGGCACCACGCGCCAGATGCCGGTCAATGTCGGGTCCGGCACCTACGCCTTCCGCTGCCTGCTGGCGGACACCGACACCCTGACCGGGCCGTCGGTCCGGGTGGCCGGCCACGTGCGCGGCGCGCCGGGCATCGTGCCGGTGACTAACCAGGACCTGGTTGAGCCGGCCCGCGAGTACCACGCCTACGTGACCGCCGGGCTGAAGGTGCTGGTCAGCCAGACCGCGAAGCTGGCCGCCGACATCGGCGCCGGCAGGCTGCCCGCCGCGCGCGCCGCCTGGCTGCCCGCGCACCTGACCTACGAGCGGCTCGGCGCCGCCTACGGGACCTTCGGCGACTTCGACGCCGAGATCGACACCCGCGCGGACGGGCTGCCCGGCGGCGTGCACGACAAGGACTTCACCGGCTTCTACCGGCTGGAGTACGGCCTGTGGCACGGCCAGCCGGCCCGCGAGCTGCGCGGCCCGGCAGGCTACCTGCTGCACGCGGTGCAGCACCTGCAGAAGACCTTCCCGTCGATGGAGGTCGACCTGCTGGACGTCGGCCTGCGCACCCACGAGATCCTCGAGAACGCGCTGCAGTTCCAGCTCACCGGGCACGACGACTACGGCAGCGGCACCACCCTGGCCACCACCGCCGCCAACATCACCGGCACCAGGGAACTGCTGACGATCCTGCATCCCATCCTGGCCACCCGGTACCACGGCCTGCCCGCCGTCACGCTGTGGCTGGGCCGGCTGCAGCACCTGCTCGGCGCGCAGGACCAGCACGGCACCTGGACGCCGGTGAGCAAGCTCAGCACGGCCAGCCGGGAGCAGATCGACGCCGCCGCGGGCCAGGCACTGCAGGTTCTCGCCCCGATCGCCGTCATCACCGAGCCGAGGAGAACCTGATGAGCCAGGCCCAGCCGCGGCGGCGCGCGTTCCTGCGCGGCGCGCTGGGGGCGGGGGTAGCCGGGGCCGCCACGGCCGGCTACGCGCTCGGCTCGGCCACCTCGGCCAGCGCCGCCTCGTCGGGTGCGACCGCGGCCGAGGCCGACCGGCTGCCCGCCGTCCCGTTCCACGGCGAGCACCAGGCCGGGATCCTGCCCGCACCCCAGCGGCAGACCGCGGTGGTCTCCTTCGACGTCACCGCGGACAGCCGCGCCGGGCTGACCGACCTGCTGCGCACCATCACCGGCCGGGCCGCCTTCCTGACCAGGGGCGGCACGCCGCCGCCGACCGGGATCAGCGCACCGCCCTCGGACTCCGGCGTGCTCGGCCCGACCGTGGCGCCCGACGGCCTGACCGTCACCGTCGGGGTGGGCGCCTCGCTGTTCGATGACCGGTACGGGCTGTCCGGCCGCAAGCCGGCGCTGCTCACGGCGATGCGTACCTTCCCCAACGACGCCCTCGACCCCGCGCAGTGCCACGGTGACCTGAGCCTTCAGCTCAGCGCCGGGCACGCCGACACCGTGCTGCACGCGCTGCGCGACATCGCCCGCAGCACCCGCGGCGGCATGCAGGCCCGGTGGCGCATCGACGGCTACTGCGGGCCGGCCCGGCCCGCCGGCACGACGCCGCGCAACCTGATGGGGTTCATGGACGGCATTGCCAACCCCGACGTGTCCGACGCCGCGCAGATGAGCAGGCTGGTCTGGGTCAGGCCCGCCGCCAGCGACACCGGCCAGGCGTGGACCGCGGGCGGCAGCTACCAGGTCATCCGGCTGATCCGGATGCTGGTGGAGTTCTGGGACCGGGTGTCGATCACCGAGCAGGAGAACATGTTCGGCCGCCGCCGCGACACCGGCGCGC
>DASUBV010000126.1:0-13418 GCA_035763085.1 Streptosporangiaceae bacterium
CGCCAGCCACGGCAGCATCGTCATCAACCGGCCCGCGGAGGACAGCATCCGGGCCGGTGCCAGCCTGTTCGCCTCCGGGATCAAGAAGGTCGACGGGCAGTTCCGCGGCGGCGACGTGATCGACGTGCTGACGCCGTCAGGTCGGCTGGTCGCGCGGGGCGAGTCGAAGGTCTCGGCGACCCTGATGAACCTGATCCGGGCCATGCGCACCGACGAGATCGCCATCGTGCTGACCGCGATCCTGGACAGGTTCCGCCAGGCCGGCACGCCGGGCGAGGCAGCGATGCCCGGCGGGTCCGGCGCGGCGGTCGCGGGCCAGGACGCCGGGCTGCGCGTGCCGGTCAGCCGGGCCCTGGATATCGTCTCCCGGCATGGCTACGAGCTGACGCGCCGCCTCGCGCTGGAGATCATCAACCTGTTCCCCGGCGCGACGGCTGAGCTGATGCTGGACGCCCGCGCCGATCCCGGGCTCGCTCCGCTGCGCCAGCGCTACAGCCGCCTGTCCAGCGATCTGAGCTTCATCGACCGGCAGCGCCTCGTTGTGTATTAGCCACCGGACGGTGACCGCGACCCGGTAGCGACGCGGAAATGCTGCCCCCGGCCGGCCAGTTGTCCGCCGGAGCGTCGGTGCCGGCCGGTAGCTTCGCGGACATGAGGCACGCGCAGCTGCAGGGCATCGACCCCGACAGCCTGGCGCGCGCCGCGGGCGGCGCGAGTTACGCGCGCGGGCTGGCCTACTTCCGGCAGGGCGCGGTGGCCCGGGTGTGGTGGGACAGCTCGCGCAGCGCCCTGGCCGGGTCGGTGCGCGGCAGCGGCGGCCAGCTGTACTCGACCACGGCGTTCTTCCTGCTGGCGGACGACCTGCCGCCGCAATTCGAGGACGGCCGGTGCAGCTGCCCGGTGTCGGTCAACTGCAAGCACGTCGTGGCCCTGGTGCTGGCCGGCTCGGATGCCGGGCTTGCCACCGCGGCCGGCCCGGTCCCGGCGCCGCGGGTGCCGGGGCCGCCGGCCGGCCCGCAGGCTCCGTCCTGGGAGCAGTCGCTGGAGGCACTGCTGGGCCCGGCGGCTGCGGCGGACCCGGCGCAGGACGTGCCGCTCGCGGTCGAGCTGACGCTGGCCGCGGCCGGGCGGCCAGGCTGGACCGGCCGGGCCCGGTGGCCGGTCCCGGCCGGTCCCGGCGCCGCGGGAGCCGTGCCGTCGGGAGTCGCGGGAGCCGTGTCCGCCGGGATCGTGCCGCAGCCGCAGCCGCTGCGGCTGCAGGCGCGCCTGGTGCAGCCGGGCCGCAACGGCGGCTGGATCGCCGGCTCGCTGAGCTGGTCCCGGCTGGACTCGCTGGCCTACCAGGGCAGCTACGCCGGCGCCCAGGTGCGCGTCCTGCAGGAGCTGTACGCGCTGTATCACTCCCGCGCCCCGCAGCGGTCGTACTACGGCGCGGCGGGCGAGGAGAAGTCGATCGACCTGTCGGCGTTCGAGTCGGCCCAGCTGTGGCCGGTGCTGGACCGCGCGCGGGCGGCCGGGGTCGCGCTGCTGCACGGACGCGGGCAGCCTGCGACGGCTCCGGGCGGCGCGGGGGAGCCGGACGGCACGGCGGGGCCCTACCGCACCGCGGAGCTCGTCCTGGACGTGACCCGCCGCGATCCGGCCGGGCCGCTCACGGTCACGCCGCAGCTGCGGGCCGGCGCGCCGGGTGCGGCCGTCCGGCCGCTGACGTTCATCGGCAGCGAGGGCCACGGCCTGGTCTACGTTGAGCCCGCCGACGCCGAGCGCACCGCCGACTACGCCAGCTGGCCGTTCGGGCTGGCCCGGCTGGAGCGGCCGGTCCCCCCGGCGCTGCAGCAACTGGCGCTGAGCGGGCAGCCGCTGGAGATACCCGCGGACGGGCTGGCCCGGTTCCGCGAGGAGTACTGCCCGCGGCTGCAGCATGCCGCGACCCTGGTCTCCTCGGACGGGTCGTTCGCGCCGCCGCAGATTTCCGGCCCGACCCTCGTGCTGAGCGTCACCTACGGCGACGGCCACGTGGCCGAGGTCGGCTGGGACTGGTCCTACGAGGTCGGCAGCGTGACCCGGCGGACGCCGCTGCGGCCCGACGGCACGGCGGGGTTCCGCGACCTGGCCGCCGAGCGCGCGCTGCTGACCGGGCTGGACCTGCCGCTAGGCCGGTTCGGGCTGCTCTGCCACGCGCCCGCTCCCCGGCAGGCTGGGACGGCGGCGGGAGCAGCCGCGGCTGCCGGAGCGGGCGCGGCCGGGCTGGCCGAGCGGGCGACCCTGCGCGGCATCGATACCATGCGGCTGTGCACCGAGCTGCTGCCGCTGCTGGCCAGCCAGCCGGGCGTGCGCCTCGAGGTCGCCGGCACGGCGCCGGACTACCGCGCCGTCGATGACTCGCTGACGATCGGCGTGTCGACCAGCGAGGTGGCCGGAGATGCCGACTGGTTCGACCTCAAGGTGATCATCATTGTGGCCGGGCACGAGATCCCGTTCACCGACGTGTTCCTGGCCCTCAGCCGCGGCGAGTCCTGCCTGCTGCTGGATGACGGCGCTTACTTCTCGCTGGACAAGCCGGAGCTGGCGGCGCTGTCCCGGCTGATCGAGGAGGCCCGCGCGCTGCAGGACACGCCGCGGGCCGGCCTGCGGATCAGCCGCTACCAGGCCGGGCTGTGGGAGGAGCTCACCGAGATCGGCGTGGTGCAGCACCAGGCCCTGGCATGGGAACGGCAGGTCCAGGGCCTGCTGGCGGCTGCGGCGGGGCAGCCGGCCGGCGGACCGGGGGACCGGGCGGAAGCGGCAGCGGCCACCGGAGCGGACCCGGCCGGCCCGGCCGAGCCGCCGCCAGCCCTGGCCCCATTGCTGCGGCCCTACCAGCTCGACGGGTTCCGGTGGCTGGCGTTCCTGTGGCGCTGCCGGCTCGGCGGCATCCTCGCCGACGACATGGGCCTGGGCAAGACGCTGCAGTCGCTGGCCCTGATCGAGCACGCCCGGCAGGCCGAGCCAGGGATGCCGCCGTTCCTGATCGTCGCGCCGACCAGCGTGGTCCACAACTGGGCCGCCGAGTCCGCGCGCTTCACTCCGGGGCTGGCCGTGGCGGCAGTCACCGAGACCACCGCACGCCGGGGCCGCCCGCTGGCGGAGGTCATTGCCGGCGCTGACGTGGTCGTGACCTCATACGCGCTGCTGCGGATTGACTGCGATCACTACGCCGGGCTGGACTGGTCGGGCCTGATCCTCGACGAGGCCCAGTTCGCCAAGAACCACCAGTCCAAGGTCTATCAGTGCGCGCGCCGGGTGCCGGCCCCGTTCAAGCTGGCCATCACCGGCACCCCGATGGAGAACAACTTGATGGAGCTGTGGTCGCTGCTGTCGATCACCGCGCCCGGCCTGTTCCCCAGCCCCGGCCGGTTCCGTGACTTCTACGCCCGGCCGATCGAGAACGGCCGCCAGGCCGAGCTGCTGGGCCAGCTGCGCCGCCGGATCCGGCCGCTGATGATGCGGCGCACCAAGGAGCTGGTAGCCGTCGACCTGCCCGCCAAGCAGGAGCAGATCCTGGAGGTCGAGCTGGCCCCGCGGCACCGCCGGATCTACCAGACGCACCTGCAGCGCGAGCGGCAGAAGATCCTCGGGCTGATCGGCGACCTGAACGAGCACCGGTTCGCGATCCTGCGGTCGCTGACGCTGCTGCGCCAGCTCAGCCTGCACGCCGGGCTGGTGGACGACGAGCACGCCGCGCTGCCGTCGGCCAAGCTTGACGCGCTGGCCGCGCAGCTGCGCGACGTCATCGGGGGCGGTCACCGGGCGCTGGTGTTCAGCCAGTTCACCGGGTTCCTGCGGATGGCCGCCGCGCGGCTGGACGCCGACGGCGTGCCGTACTGCTACCTCGATGGCCGGACTCGTGACCGGGACGCGGTCATCCGGCAGTTCCGCGAGGACGCCATGCCGGTGTTCCTGATCAGCCTGCGGGCGGGCGGCTTCGGGCTGAACCTGACCGAGGCCGACTACTGCTTCCTGCTCGACCCCTGGTGGAACCCGGCCACCGAGGCCCAGGCCGTCGACCGCACGCACCGCATCGGCCAGGACCGCAACGTCATGGTCTACCGGCTCATCTCGGCCGGCACGATCGAGGAGAAGGTGCTGGCCCTGCAGCAGCGCAAGGCCGAGCTGTTCGCCAGCGTGATGGACAGCGGCAACGCGTTCGGCGCCGCCCTCACCGCCGACGACATCCGCGCCCTCCTCGACTAGCCAGCCCGACCTCTGCCGACCTGCTCAGCCGCTGGTGCGGGGTCAGGATGGCATCTGTACATTCAGGCCGGTCGCCGTGGCAGCATCAGCCAGCCTTTTGTCGTAGGTAACAAAGGCTGAGAGGCTACGCCCGACGTGCAGCGCTGTCGCCAGATGGATGGCGTCAAGGCTCCGCACCGTCGGCGGGCGAACGGTTTGTGCCAGTAGCCTGACGGTCGGATCGATCTCGACGAGATCGATGAAATCGAGCACCGGGTGCAGCCTCGTGATGGCCGTAGGCGTATTCCTGGCCAGGGCCCGGAATGCTTCTACCTCGACGAGGACCGAACTGATCCAGGGCAGGTCCTTGCGCTGGTTTAGCCAGTCGCGGAGGGCGGCTGACTCAGTCTCAGCATGTACGAGCTTGACGACGGCAGCCGAGTCTAGGTAGATGCTCAGCGCTCTTCCTCCCTGGCTCGGGACAACTCGTCCGCGACATTGATACCGTCCAGCGGACCAAGATCCATCTGGAGAACAGCGCTACGCAATTCGGCTGCCCGTTCGCGGCGGGCAGCCGCCTCAAGAAGCGCCTGGCGTACGGCCGCTGAGCGCGAGAGCCCCCCGCCTGTCAGCACATCAAGCGCATGCTCTGTCGCGGCATCGGTGCGGATCGTGATTGTCTCCGGCATGCTTGCCAGTGTAAGACAAGATGTCTTACATCGCCAAGCTCGTTTGGCTGACTGCAGCGGGCTCCTAATCGATGACAGGAGGCCCGCAGGCGACCTAGCCGGAAGGCTCCAGTCGAATTCGACGAAGAGTCGGTAATCGCTGGCCAGGCCGATGGTCAGCCTGCGCTGTTCGACTGGGGCAAAGACCAGCCTCCGCAGGAGTTCGGAGGGAACCGTGCAGGCTAGATGCTCTTCGTCTGCCGAATTAAGCGGTACATAGACCCATGCCGAGATGTCAGAGGCTGGCCCGTAGCCGAGCGCCCTCCAGAACAAGATCCTCTCGCCGGGCGCACCGAAGAGGCCCATTGTCGGAACGCCGTTGAAGCGGTCTATGACCTCAACGTCCTGGAAGGCCGATGGCGGCGCCCAGGCGAGGTTGCCGATCATCTGGTGTCAGCCGCCTTTCGGGATCTAGATCAGGTAGCAGGTGACTACTCGCCGCAATCATAGCATCTATAGCAATAAATGCACTCATAGGTCTGATAGGTTAAGACACCCAGCAGGCCTTTCATAAGCGCCGGGGCATCCCTGCGTGATCGGCGGGCCGGGGCGGGCAGGCTAGATCTTGGTGAAGTGGTGGAAGCACTCCCAGGCCGCGTCGTGCTCCGCGAACGCCGCCGCCTCCGAGCGCTTGACCGTCAGGTAGGCCGTGGAGCGCAGCGAGCCCAGCGCGCTCATGAGCACCTCGTCGGCCTCCAGCGCGTCCAGGGCCTGCGGCAGCGTCTCGGGCAGGCGGCGGGCACCCAGTTCCTCGCGCTGCGCGGCCGACAGCGTGGCCGGGTCCACGTTGACGGGCTCGCCGGGGTGCAGCTGGCGCCGGATCCCGTCCAGGCCCGCGTGGATGACCGCGCCCAGCGACAGGTAGGGGTTGGCGCTGGAGTCGGACGGCTTGAGCTCCAGGTTGATGGAGCCGCCGGCGTCCGCGCGGCCGGAGTCGGCGCCGGTGCCGCCCGCCAGCGGGGAGCAGATCCGCACCGCGGCCTCGCGGTTGTCCATGCCGTAGGCGATGAAGGCGCTGCTCCAGAACTGGGGCTGCAGCCGACGGTAGCTGTTCACGCTGCCGCAGGTCAGGGCGATGAGCGCGGGCAGGTGCGCGAGTAGCCCGCCGATGAAGTGGTAACCGGTGGCCGACAGGCCGTACCGGCCGGCCGGGTCGGCGAAGGCAGCCCGGCCGGTGCTCAGGTCGGTCAGCGAGGCATGCAGGTGAGCACCGTTTCCGGCCTGGTCGGGGATGGGCTTGGGGGCCAGGCTGGCCCACAGGCCGTGCCGGAACGCGACCCCGCGCACGGTCTCCCGGTACAGGACGTGGTTGTCAGCGGCGCGCAGCGCGCCGGAGTGCCGGATGACCACTTCCTGCTGGCCGTGGCCGAGCTCGGGGTAGTAGTGCTCGACCTGCAGGCCCTGGGCCTTCATGGCGGCCACCAGGTCGATGATGTAGTCGTGCGCGGTGAGGAACCCGGTGCCGGAGTAGCACAGGCTGTCGTCGAGCGGGACCAGCATGTCCGGCCCGCCGTGCGGGTCCGGGACCCGGCGGCCCAGGCTGAACTCCGGCTCGAACGCCGCGTGCATGGCGAAGCCGGCCTCAGCTAGCTCGGCGATGGCCTGCTTGAGGAAGGTCCGGGCGCAGCCATCCCAGGGCTGGCCGTCGGGGCGGACCTGGTCGGCCAGCATGGCGCCGGCGCCGGGAGCGTAGGGGAGCGGCACCAGGGTCGCCGGGTCAGGCCGGAGCCGGATCTCGCCGACCGGGCCCATGCCCTCGACGGGCTGCAGGGCGTCCAGCATCGACATGGCCATCATGGCCACCGTGTGCCCGATCCCGCTCTCGATCCGCTCGCCCAGGAACTGCCGCGTGGCCGCCTTGCCGCGGATGATCCCGCCGTGGTCGGCGTACAGGAAGCGGACGAGCTCCAGCCCGCCGACGTCGGCGTGCTCGACCGCGGCGCTGACGGCCGCATCGGAGGCCGCGCTCGCGGCCGCGCCAGCCGGGCTGCCGGCCGCGGACCGGGGGTTACCGGAGTCAGGCCCCGGCTCGCTGGAGGCTGCCGGGGCCGCTGAGATCCCTGATGTCATGCGTCAGGGTTAGCACGCCCCTCGCCGGCCCGTACAGCCCTCCGCCCGTCTCCGTCGACCGCGGCCCCGCCGTTCGCCGCGGCCCGGTTGGCGTCGTCCGCCGCCTCGGCCGCGACCTCATCGGCGACCGCGTCGGTGCCCGCTCCCTCGGTGGCCGTCCCTGCCGCCACGGTCGCCGCCGCGGCGTGCTCGTCGTGCACGTACCTGCCGCCGCGCAGCAGCGACGTGCCCGCGGCGATGACCAGGACGGCCATGGCCATGATGAACACGATGACCAGGCCGTGGTGGAAGGGCTGGGAGATCAGCTGCGGGAAGAAGCTCTTGCCGGTCAGCCGGGCCGCATTGGCCGGCGGGATCCTGGCCAGCGCGCCGGTCGGCTTGAGCAGTTCCTGGATCGGGTTGTAGCCCAGGAACGCGGCGAAGAGGCTGCCCACCGGCGGCAGCGAGCCGACCTGGTGCGCGATCGCCGACGGCACGCCCTGCGCGGTCAGCCCGCGGGTCAGCGTGGTGGGCAGGCTCGAGGCCAGGCCCGCGATCATCAGCGAGAAGAAAATGCCGATGGACAGCACGAAGCCGGAGTTCTGGAACGTGGCCAGCATGCCGGACGCGGCGCCGCGCTGCCGGGCCGGGACGCTGTTCATGATCGCGGCCGCGTTGGGCGCGGAGAACAGGCCCATGCCCGCCCCGGCCACGAAGATCAGCACCGCGAACACGGAGTAGCTGAAATTGGTCGGGATCAGCAGCAGCCCGCCGAATGCCAGCGCCGAGACCAGCAGCCCGCCCGAGGCAAACGCGCGGGCCCCGTGCTTGTCCGACAGCCAGCCCGAGACGGGGCCGGAGACCACGAACCCGCCGGTCAGCGCGAGCAGGTAGATACCCGACCACAGCGGGGTGTCCTTGAACGCGTAGCCGTGCAGCGGCAGCCAGATGCCCTGCAGCCAGATGATCAGCATGAACTGCAGTCCGCCGCGGGCGATCGAGGCCAGCAGGGTCGCCGAGACGCCCGCCGCGAAGGCCCGGATCTTCATCAGCCGCAGGTCGAACATCGGGCTCTCGACCCGAAGTTCGATGATGCAGAAGGCGACCAGCAGGGCCGCGCCGCCGATCAGCCCGGTCAGCACCAGCGGGCTGGACCAGCCCATGTTGTGCCCGCCGTAGGGCTGGATGCCGTAGGTGATGCCGGTCAGCAGGGCGATCAGGCCGATCGCGAAGGTGACGTTGCCGATCCAGTCGATCCTGGACTGAGTGCGGATCCCGATCTCGCGCAGGCTCAGGTACGACCAGATCGCGCCGCCGATGCCGATCGGCACCGACACGATGAACACCAGCCGCCAGTCGACCGCGGCCAGGATGCCGCCCAGGATCAGGCCGATGAACATCCCGGAGATGCCGGCCACCTGGTTGATGCCCATCGCCGTGCCGCGCTGGTTAGCCGGGAAGGCGTCGGTCAGGATGGCCGGCGCAGTGGCCATCAGCATCGCCCCGCCGACCGCCTGCACGACGCGGAAGCCGATCAGCCACAGGGCACCCGGTCCGCCCGTGAACGGGTCGAACGGCAGCGCCAGCGCGCCGAGGCCGAAGATCGCGAAGCCGGCGTTGTACATCTTCACGCGGCCGTAGATGTCGCCCAGCCGGCCCAGGGTCACCACCAGCACCGCGGAGACGACCAGGTACCCCATCAGCATCCACAGCAGGTAGCTGACGTTGCCGGGGGTCAGCGGGTTCAGCTTGATGCCGCGGAAGATGGCCGGCAGCGAGATGATCACGATCGAGGCGTTCACGGTCGCGGCCAGCATGCCGATGGTGGTGTTGGACAGCGCCAGCCACTTGTACCGGTCGCTGTGGCCACCCTGGCCGTCGCGGCCGGGCCGGCCGCTGCGCTGCTCAGACGTGCTGCCGCCGGCGGCTGCCGCGCCGTTGCCCTGGCCGGCCACGACGCCGCCGTCCGCAGGTTCGCTCAAGGTAGGGCCTCTCGGAGTCGCGCAGATATTTGCTACATACAAACTAACAGATCCGGAGGGCCCTCCGCTGAGCCCCGGAGCCCGCTTCACGGGCCCTCCGGAGCTCGCTCCACGGGCCCTCCGGAGCCCGCCTCACGGGCCTCCCCGGCGGCTGTGGCGCGCCGCGCCGGCGCCCGATTCCGGGTCGCTCCGGTGCCCGCCTCCGCTGCAGCGCTCGCGCCCGGCCAGGCGCCGCGCGGCCCGCTATTTACGCATGAGGGTGCATTTAGGGAATCAATAACTGAACGGCCGACTGAACTGTCTCTTTACGGGTAGGGTCGGCGCGTGCTGGAACGGCTGCGCGCGCTTTTCACCCCGGCGGCTAGCACCCTGCCCAAGGGCGTGGATGTGGCCAGCTACCAGGGCCCGCCGTCGGCCTGGACCAAGAACGCCGGGAACATCAGCTGGGCCGCGGTCAAGATCACCGAGCTGGAGCCCAGCGGCACCCGGTACGTCAATCCCGACGCCAGGGCCGACTGGCAGTGGCTGCACCAGCACGGGAAGGGCCGGATCGCCTACCTGTTCGGGCACCCGTCGGTCAGTGCCGCCAGCACCGTGAGCTTCTTCGCCGACGAGATCCACAGCCTGGGCCTGGGCGCGCGGGACGCCATCGCGCTGGACCTGGAGGTCACCGACGGCAAGTCCCCGGCGCAGGTGGCTGCCTGGGGCGTCAAGGTCGCCGAGGGCCTGTTCCACAGCCTGCAGCGCAAGCCCCTGGTGTACACGTTCCTCAGCTTCGCCGAGGCCGGGAACTGCGCGGGCCTGGGCCATTACCCGCTGTGGATCGCCGACCCGTCCAGCAGGATGGGTCACCCGCGGGTGCCCCGGCCGTGGACCAGGTGGGCCATTCACCAGTACTCGACGAGCGGATCGATCGACCGGGACGTCGGCAACTATGCCAGCGAGAAGGCGATGTTCGCCGCGCTCGGCAAGCCAGAAGGGCTGGAAATGCGTCATCTTGGCGGATCCATCACGGGCGCGCTGTCCTCGGTGCGCTGGCCCGACGGCATCACCCTGTGCGCCGGCCGGGGCACCAACGGCTACATCCAGGTGGCCCGCTGGTCGAATGGCAAGTGGGGTGCGTGGAAGACCGTCAGCAAGGAGAAGGCCAAGGGCGCGCCCGCCCTGCTGGCCTGGGGCAGCAGCCAGGGGCGCCTGTACTACACCGAGGAGTCCGGCGCCGTGGTCGGGCTGCTGACCTCCGACGGCGGCCAGACCTGGACCTGAGATCTGCATAACGGGCCGGTTCCGGCTCCGCACGAGCCGGTCCGGCCGGCGTATCTTCGAGTCTGTGACATCCCGTCCCGCGCCCCGTGACCTGCGCGCTTCCGACGCTGACCGGGATCAGGTCATCGAGTTGCTCGGCCAGGCGGCCGCCGACGGCCGGCTGACCCTCGACGAGCACGCCGAGCGGGCCGGCCGGGCTCACGAGGCCCGTACCCTCGGCGAGCTGGCCGCGCTCACGGCCGACCTGGCCGCCCCGGCCGCTCAGCCCATCCGGCTGCACAGCCGCCGGTCGGTGACCGGCGTCTTCGGCCGCGAGCAGCGCGATGGCCGGTGGGTGGTCCCGGCCAGCTTCCCGGTCACCGCCGTCTGCGGCGAGGTGGTGCTGGACCTGCGCGGTGCCCTGCTGCAGGCGCAGCGCACCGTCATCTACGCCACGGTGCTCGCCGGGCACCTGGAGGTGATCGTGCCCGAGGGCGTCGCGGTCCAGGTCACCGGCCGCTCGGTGCTCAGCCGCCGGGTGCACCGCGGCGGCCGCCCGCCCGGGCCGGCCGAGCTGGGCGCCGGCGCGCCGGTGATCGAGGTGCGGGCCATGACCGTCGGCGGCACGATCCGGACCACGACCCCGCGCAAGCCGCGCTGGCGGGGCCGGCTGCGCCGCGGGCGGCCCGGGTCCTGAATCGCGCCGGGTGACCGGCGCAGAGCGGGCCGCGGGCCGGCCGTTCCGTTTGGTATCTGCATGACCTGGGGGGCACCCTGGAACCCCCAGGCCCAGAGCTATATGACCCAGGGGGCCACCCCCTGGAAAGAGCTATATGACCCAGGGAGCCACCCCCTGGAACCCCCAGTTCCAGAGCTAGTTAGTCCCCGTCGAAGTTCACCGAGCTGTAGGCGCGCAGCTTCCACAGCTGGTGCTCGCTGGTAATGGTCCGGACTGTGCCCGACCGGGCCCGCATGACCAGCGAGTTGGTGGTGGCGCCGCCGGCCTTGTACTTCACCCCGGCCAGCAGCTCGCCGTTAGTGATCCCGGTCGCGGCGAAGAACGCGTCGTCCGAGGCCACCAGGTCATCGGTGGTCAGCACCCGGTCCAGGTCATGACCGGCATCCAGGGCCCGGCCGCGCTCGGCGTCATCGGTCGGTGCCAGCTTGCCCAGGATGATGCCGCCCAGGCACTTGACCGCGCAGGCGGCGATGACGCCCTCGGGGGTGCCGCCGACGCCCAGCAGCAGGTCAATGCCGGTGCCCGCGCGCGCCGCCATGATCGCCCCGGCGACGTCGCCGTCGGTGATCAGCTTGATCCGCGCGCCGGCCTCGCGTACTTCCTTGATCAGCCCGGCATGCCGGGGCCGGTCCAGGATGATCACCGTGACATCGTGCGGCGAGCAGTGCTTGGCCCGGGCCAGGGCGGCGACGTTGGCCCGCGGCGGGGCGTCGATGTCGACCACGCCGGCGGCCTCGGGCCCGGTGACGAGCTTGGACATGTAGAAGACCGCCGACGGGTCATACATGGCGCCGCGGGCGCTGACCGCGAGCACGGAGATCGCGTCGGGCATGCCGTTCGCGGTGAGCCGGGTGCCGTCGATCGGGTCGACCGCGACATCGCACTCCGCGCCGGTTCCGTCCCCGACGTGCTCGCCGTTGAACAGCATGGGCGCCCGGTCCTTCTCGCCCTCGCCGATCACCACGACGCCGTTCATCGCGACGGTGTTGATCAGCAGTCGCATGGCGTTGACGGCCGCCGCGTCGGCGCCGTTCTTGTCGCCGCGGCCGACCCAGCGGGCCGAGGCCATGGCGGCTGCCTCGGTGACCCGGGCGAGTTCCAGGGCCAGGTTGCGATCCGGTGCCCGGGTCTCCGGCTCGGGTACGGCGGCGGGCTGTTGAGCGGTCATGAAAGATACGCCTTCCCTGTGGCTCGGCCGTGGTGAAATCCTATGTACCTGGTTCGGCTGCTACCCGGGCCAGCGCCCCGCTGCCAGTGTGCGCGGGGCCAGCCACAACGGAGCCTGTCACGACTGGGCCAGTCGAAGGGGGGACAGTCAGGGGCATGGCGACAGACCAGATTCCGGCCGCCGCCCGCCCCGCCTCTGACCGCGGCGCGGCTACGCGCAGCGGCCTGCTGGCGGCGGCGCGCGCGGTGTTCATCAGCGAGGGCTATGACCACGCCGCCGTGACCGACATCGTGGCCCGCGCCGGAGCGAGCGTCGGCAGCCTGTATCACCATTTTTCCGGCAAGGCGGCGTTGTACCTGGCGCTGTTCGACGAGCTGCACAGCGTCAATGCCGAGCAGACCCGGGCAGCGGTGCGCCGCGCCAGGGATTCGGGCATCAACGACCCGATGCAGCTGTTCCTGATCGGCGCGCGGGCGTACCTGGACGGCTGCATCGCCCAGCGGGAGCTGGCCAGCCTGTTCGCCAGGGCCGACGGGCCACCGGGGTTCGAGCTGGTCTGGCAGCAGCGGCTGATGGAGTGGGTGCGCAAGAACACCGAGTTCTTCGCGCGCAGCGGCGAGCCACTCGATGAGGCGGTGTCCATCGTCATGACGGGCGCGATGATGCTGGCCCTGTCCGAGGTGTCCCGCGCGGAAGACAACCGCCGGGCGCGGCAGGTGGCCGACGGCGTGATCAGCGTCTTGTCCCGCTTGGAGATGCGCTCGCAGTCATAGCGGTCAGAACGGGGTCTCGGCCGAGCTCGCCGACCCGTCCTGGCTCCGCCCGCCTCGGTCGCTGCGCTCGCCGCGGTCGTCCCGCCGGGCGACGGCCGCGGCCAGCCGGGCCCGGGCGCCCTCAAGCCAGTCCTCGCAGATGTCGGCAAGCTCCTCGCCGCGCTCCCACAGCTCCAGCGACTGCTCGAGGGTAAGGCCGCCCGCCTCCAGGCGCTTGACCAGGCTGGCCAGCTCGTCGCGGGCTTTCTCATACGGTGGCCGCGCACCCTTCTTGCGGTCTGCAGCGCCCTTCTTGCGGTCTGCGGCGCCCGCGCGGGATGCCTCATCGGAGGGCGAGCTGTCCTCGGGCGAGCTGTCCGCCGGGCGCTCCTTGGTCACCCGCCCACCCTATAGGCCCCAGCCCGCCCGGCGCCGGCGCCGCGACGCCGCCCGCCGGTCCGCCCGCCGGTCACCTCCCGCCCGCCACCGCCGGCGACCGTCATCGCCTGCCGGTCACTGGCCGGCGACCGTCACCGCGACCTG
>DASUBV010000127.1:0-13586 GCA_035763085.1 Streptosporangiaceae bacterium
CGGGCGGAGCTGCCGGCGCGGGGGCCGGAGCGGCGGCGGGCGCCGGCGCGGGCGGGGCGGCGGCCTGCGGGCGCTGCACCCGGGCGGCGTCCAGCACGTCCTGCTTGCGGATCCGGCCGCCGACTCCGGTGCCGGTGATGCTGGCCAGGTCGATGCCGTGCTCGACGGCGAGCTTGCGGACCAGCGGGGTCACGTAGGGGCTCTCGGTGCCGTTGGCGCCCGCGGTGTCGGCGGGCACGCTCTCCGGCTCGGCCGCCGGGGCCGGGGCCGGCGGAGCCGGGGGAGCTGGCGGGGGCGGCGGCGGGGCTGCCTCGGCCTGGTACGGGTGACCGTCCTGCGCCGGTCCGGCGCCGGCGCAGGCGCGGCCGGCTGCTGGTACGGGCTGGGCGGCGGCGGGGCGTACCCCTGCTGCGGCTGGTAGGCCGGCGGCTGCTGGTAGGCCGGCGCGGCATAGCCCTGCTGCGGCTCGTAGGCCGGCTGCTGGTAAGCCTGGGTGGCCTGCGCCTGCCCGTCCTGCGGCTGCTCGGCCGCCGGGGCCGCCGGGGCGGCGGGCTGGGCAGCGGCCGGCTCGGGGGCCGCCTCGGGGGCCGCGCCGCCGGACGGCGCCGCGCCTTCCTCGTCGATGACCGCGAGCTCGGCGCCGACCTCGACCGTCTCGTCCTCCGCCACCGTGATGCCGCGCAGGACGCCGGAGACGGGGGAGGGGATCTCGGTGTCCACCTTGTCGGTGGATACCTCCAGCAGCGGCTCATCGGCGTCGACGTGCTCGCCCTCCCGCTTCAGCCAGCGAGTGACCGTGCCCTCAGTGACGCTCTCGCCTAGCTGTGGCATCGATACGGAGACCGACATTGCTTTCCGCAACTCCTTCGTTATGTCGCCTCGTGCGCTCCGGCCGGGCGTGCTGCCTGCTCCGCGGCGCGTCGAGGTGGTTATGCGTGCACGTGCAGCGGTTTGCCGGCCAGCGCCAGGTGCGTCTCGCCGATCGCCTCCGACTGGGTCGGATGCGGGTGGATGAGCTGGGCGACGTCCGCGGGGACGGCCTCCCAGTTGTAGATGAGCTGAGCCTCGGCGATCAGCTCGCCGACGCGGGCGCCCACCAGGTGGATGCCGAGCACCGGGCCGCCGCCGGCCGCGGTGATCACCTTGGCATAGCCCTGGGTCTGCAGGATCTGGCTCTTGCCGTTCCCGGCCAGGTCATAGGTGAACTCGGTCACCTCGATGCCGCGCTCGGCGGCGGTGGCCGAGGTGATGCCGACCGAGGCGACCTCCGGGTCGGAGTAGGTGACCCGCGGCACGCCGTCGTAGTTGATCGGCACCACGGGCAGGCCGGCCAGCCGCTCGGCGACGCTGATGCCCTCCGCGAAGCCGATGTGCGCCAGCTGCAGCCCGGGGGTCAGGTCACCGACCGCCGAGATGGTCGGGATGTTGGTCCGGCACAGCTCGTCGACCAGCACGAAGCCGCGGTCCATGGTGACCCCGACCTCGTCGTAGCCCAGCCCCGCCGACACCGGCCCGCGGCCGACCGCGACCAGCAGCAGCTCGGCGTCGATGGTCTCGCCGCCGGCCAGCGTCACGGTCACGCCGGCGTCGGTGTTCTTGACGCTCTCGAACCGGGTGCCGAGCTTGTACTTGATGCCGCGCCGCCGGAACGCGCGCTCCAGCAGCTTGGAGCTGGACTCCTCCTCCGGCGGCAGCAGGTGCGGCAGCATCTCCACGATGGTGACCTCGGCGCCGAATGACCGCCATACGCTGGCAAACTCCACGCCGATGACGCCGCCGCCGAGGATGACCACCGAGCCGGGCACCTTGTCCAGGCGCAGCGCCTGCTCGCTGGTGATGACCTTCTCGCCGTCGATGTCCAGGCCGGGCAGGCTGCGCGACTCCGAGCCGCTCGCCAGCACGATGTGCGCGCCCTCGATGCGCTGGTCGCCGACCTGCACCGCGGTCGGCGAGACCAGCTTGCCCTCGCCCGCGATCACGTCGATCTTCCGGCTGGAGACCAGCCCGGTCAGGCCCTTCCACAGCCGGGTGACGACCTTGTCCTTGTAGGCGTTCACCCCGGCCATGTCGATGCCCTCCAGGGCGGTCCGGATGCCGAATGCGGCGCCGTCCCTGGCCTGGTCAGCGATCTCGGCCGCGTGCAGCAGCGCCTTGGTCGGGATGCAGCCCCGGTGCAGGCAGGTGCCGCCGACCTTGTCCTTCTCGATGAGCGCGACACGCTTCCCCAGCTCGGCAGCGCGCAGCGCGCAGGCGTACCCGCCGCTGCCGCCGCCGAGGATGACGATGTCGTAGCCGCTGTCCGTCACGATCTGCTCCTTGTCCGGTATCCCGCTATCCCGCGCGCAACCGCGCGGCTACAGCCTGCCGTCGGCAGCGTCCTGGGCGACCTGCACGAGCATCCGGACCGCGGAGCCCGTCCCGCCCTTGGGGGTGTACCCGTAGGCCTCGCCGTCGTGGTATGCCGGGCCGGCAATGTCAACGTGCGCCCAACGTACCCCGTCAGGGGCGAATTCCCGCAGGAACAGCCCGGCGACGAGCATGCCGCCGTCGCGGCCGTCGGGCACGTTGGCGATGTCGGCGACCGCGGAGTCCAGGCCCTTGCGCAGTTCCTCGGGCAGCGGCATCGGCCAGGCCTGCTCGCCGGCCCGGCGCGCGGCGTCCACCACCGCGCCGCAGGTCGCCTCGTCGCTGCCCATCACGCCGGCGATCCGCATGCCCAGCGCCACCACCTGGGCGCCGGTCAGCGTGGCCACGTCGATCACCAGGTCGGGGGAGTCCTGCGCGGACCTGGCCAGCCCGTCGGCCATCACCAGCCGGCCCTCGGCGTCGGTGTTGAGCACCTCGACCGTCTTGCCGCCGAAGATGGTGATGACATCCGAGGGCCGCTGCGCGCCGCCGCCGGGCATGTTCTCGGCCAGGCACAGGTAGCCGACAACGTTGACCTCGGGCTGCAGCGCGGCGATGGCCTGCAGCGCGCCCAGCACCGCGGCGGCGCCGCCCATGTCGTCCTTCATGTTCTCCATCGACTTGGCCGGCTTGAGTGACAGGCCGCCGGAGTCGAAGGTGATGCCCTTGCCGACCAGCGCGATGGTCTGGGCCGCGCCGGGCCGGGTGTAGCTGAGCCGGACCAGCCGCGGCGGGTGCACCGAGCCCTGCCCGACGCCGGTCAGGCCGCCGTAGCCGCCCTCGGCCAGCGCCTTCTCGTCCAGCACCTCGATATCCAGGCCGCTGTCCCGCGCGACCTGCTCGGCGTGCCGGGCGAACGTCTCCGGGTACAGGTCGGCGGGGCTGGTGTTGACCAGGTCACGGACCATGCTGACCGCGTCGGCCAGGATCTGCGCGCGGCGCGCGGCGGCCGTGCAGTCGCGGGCGGCCAGCAGCGTGATCTCCGGCCGGGCGGGCTGGTCGCGGCGGTAGCGGGTGAAGGCGTAGCTGCCCAGCAGGGCGCCCAGCCCGGCCGCCTCGGCCTCGGTGTCGTCGCCGGCGGGCAGCGCCACCGCGATGCGGGGCGCCTTGCCGGCCAGCGACCGGACAGCCGCGCCGGCGGCGCGGCGCAGGGCCTCGGGATCGGCGGGCTGCTGCGCGCCGGCCGGGCCCAGCCCGGCCGCCACGATGAGGGGCGCGGGCAGCGCGCCGCCCGACACGATCTTGGTAATCTCGTCCGCCGCGCCGGTGGCGCCGAGGGTGGCGAGCGTGGCGGTCAGGGTGCCGCCGAGCGCCGCGTCCACGTCCTGCGCGCCGGGCGCGGGAACCGGCCCGTCCGGGCCGGGGACAACTCCGATGATGAGTGCGTCAGCCTGAGCTTCGCGGGGGCTAACTTCTTGTGTCTGCAGAACCGTCGTCACGCGTCCGAGCCTAGTGCCTGCCTGATCGGGGTGATCACCGCGCCGGTCCGGCGCCGCCGGCCCCGGTTCCAGGCGGCCGGGCCCGGGCAGCTGAGCGTGCCCCCCGGGTGGGTTGAGCCCGCGCCCCGGGCGGCTGAGCTTGCCCCGCGCGGCTGAGCCGGCCCCAGGCGGCGGGCGCCGTCAGCCAGCCAGGTCCTTGAGCATGGTGTCGGAGTCCCGGCCGCTGGAGTCCACGATCCGGAAGCCCTCCGAGGCATACAGCCGCTGGGCGAAGTTCTTGCGCTCGACGCTGAGGCTGATCTGCCGGATCCCGGCCGCCCGGGCGCGCTCGCTGATGGCCCGTAGCAGGGCCCGGCCCACGCCGCGGCCACGCCAGGCATCTGCCACGCCGATGGTCAGCTCGGGCACGTCCGCGGCGACGAACCCGTAGCCCGGATCGGACTCGGGCAGGAACCGCAGCCAGGTGGCGCCGGCCGGCTGGCCATCCGCCTCGGCGACTACGCCGAGGTCGCCTTCCCGCGGCCAGCCGGCGACGTAGTGCGCTGTCGCGGGGTTCGCGAGCACCTGGCTGCGGCTGCGCGCCGGCCACTGCGGCGACCAGTTCGTCGCCGCCATCAGCATGTCGGTGAGGAACTCGGCGTCGCCGGCCAGCGCCGGGCGGATGATCCAGGGGGACTCGGTCACGGCGCGAGGCTACCGCGCGGAGCGCTGGCCGGGCCGGGCAGAGCCGAGCTCGGCGCGATTAGCCGGAGCGCCCTCCGAACACGCTGCCGTCGTCGCCGGACTTGCCTGGCCGGCGGGGAAGCCGCGCGCCGGGGTTTCCGTTACTGCGCACGTAGGAGCGCGGCCCGCTGCCGTTGGCGGCCCTGGGACCGGTGCCCCAGCGCGCGGTGGGAACCGGCGGCGCCGGCGGCGTGGTAGCGGACAGCCGCGCGGTGGCGGCGCTGATCCGGGCCATCAGTTCCTGGTCCTCGCGGATCTCGTCGTCGGTGGGCGAGAAGACCAGCACGGCGCTCATGATGATCGACACCACGCCGACCCCGATGATCAGCGGGAGCACGAAGCTCTGCGCCGTGGGCCCGGTAGCGGCCGCGGCGTGGCCGGCCAGGTGCTTCATCTCCATGGCGGCCATGCCGGTGTAGTGCATGCCGCTGACGGCCACGCCCATGATCAGCGATGCGCCCAGGGTGGACCACAGGCCGCGCAGCCGCAGGGCGGCCCACAGGGCGGCGGTGGCGGCCACGATGCCGATCGCGACGGACGCGCCGAACAGCACCGGGGTGTAGGTCATCCCGGCGCCGGTCATGCGGATCGCGGCCATGCCGGTGTAGTGCATGCTGACCACGCCCAGGCCCATGATGATGCCGCCGAGCAGCAGGAACGGCGTGCTCGGCCGGCCGAAGCCGATGATGAGCAGCCCGGCGAACACCACGACGACGGCGATCAGCAGGCTGCCGATGGTCACGGGCACGTCGTAGTGGATGGTCATGCCGGGGATGGTGTAGCCGAGCATGGCGATGAAGTGCATCAGCCAGATGCCGGTAGTGCCGATGGCGACCGCGGCCAGGCCCAGCCAGCGCAGCCGCGCGCCGCCGGAGTAGGCGAAGGCGCGGGTGGTGCAGCGCAGCCCGATGAATGCGCCCATGCACGACATGAGGTAGGCCAGGACTGGCGTTATCAGGCCATAGGTGAAGTTGTTAGCGGCCAGCACAAATATTTCCCTCCGGACTTCGGGCCCCTCGGTAGTGCATCAACACAGCGGGCCTCGTGCCGGGCTGGCTGGAATCGGGGACGCCGGCGCGCTAGCGTGCCGGCAATGGAAGGCTGCGCGTTCTGTGCCATCATCTCGGGCTCAGTGCCCGCACATGTCGTCCTCGCGGACGAGGTTGCCGTTGCCTTCCTAGACAGTCGGCCCGTGTTCAAGGGGCACGTCCTGATCGCCCCCCGGGCGCACGCCGAGACGCTTGCTGATCTCCCCACCAGCGCCGTCGGACCGCTGTTCGAGAGAGTACAGCAGGTCAGTGCGGTCATGCCGGGAGCTCTGGGATCTCAGGGAACTTTCGTTGCCCTGAACAACAAGGTGAGCCAGAGCGTGCCGCACCTGCACGTCCATGTCGTGCCCCGGACGAAGGGGGACGGGCTGCGGGGGTTCTTCTGGCCGCGGCACAAGTACGCCGACGATGCCGAGGCGGCCGAGTACGCGGACAAGCTGCGTGCCGCCCTGGCGGCCGGCTAGCAGTGCGGGGCCGGCCTGTTCCGTGGTAGGCGGGGCGGCTGGCCGGGGCCTGACGGCCTGGCCGGGCCGGGCTGGCTGAAGATGAGCGACCGGGGCGGCCGGTGGCCGGGCCCGGGGCGGGCCCGGTTAGCGCAGGGCCGTGACCAGCAGGCACACAGCCGTGCTGACCTCGGCGATCGCGCCCAGCACGTCGCCGGTGATGCCGCCGAGGCGGCGGACAGCCAGGGCCGCGATTCCCGTTCCGGCCAGCACGCCCGCGGCGATCGCGATGACGAAGATCCAGCCAAACGCAGCGGCCGCCGCCAGCGCCGCGGCGATCAGCCCGGCCGCCACGACGGGACGGACGGAGCCCGCGACCAGCGCGCCGAGCCCGGAACCGCGGGCGGCCGGGACGCCGGACCGGCACGCGGCCGTCATGGCCAGCCGTCCGGCGAGCGCGGCGGCGGCGATCGCGACCAGGCCGCGCCCGGCGGACTCGGCCCTGGCCAGGGCGGTCACCTGGACGAGCAGCGTGAGCGCCAGGGCGACGACGCCGAACGGCCCGATGTCGGACCGCTTCATGATCTCCAGCGCGCCGCCGGCCGGGCGGCGGCTGCCCAGCCCGTCGGCCAGGTCGGCCAGCCCGTCCAGGTGCAGGCCGCCGGTCAGCACGGCCAGGGCGGCGATGGCCAGCACCGCGCCGAGCAGGTTGCCGGTCTGGCCGGGCCGCGTCGCCAGCCACAGCACGCCCGCCGCGGCGGCGCCGAGCAGCAGGCCGACGACCGGGGCCAGGCTCATCGCCCAGGTCGCGTCGCGGCGGGTCGGGACGGCCAGGCCGGCTGGCTGGCCGTCCTCGGCGGCCCGGCCGATGTCGCCGGCCTGGCCGATCTCGGCGGCCGCGCGGGCCTTGATGGCGGCGCGGGGCGCGGTGGCGGGTCGGGGCGCGGTGGCGTGCCGGGGCGCGGTGGCGCGGCGGAGGGCGGGCAGCGGAATGACGGTCAGCAGCGTGACCGCCAGTCGAGCACCAGCCCAGTACATGGCACAGCAGCGTAGGGCCCGGCCCGGCGCGGCGCCCGGCGAGGTGATCATGCGGATGCCGGGGCGGCACCCGCGGCCGGGCCAGCGGTAGCCGGGGCGGCGTCCGCGGCCGGGTCAGCGGTGGTCTGGCCGGCCGTATCCGGGGTGGCAGCCGCGCCAGGGCCAGCGATGGCCGGGCGGGCGGTGGTCGGGATTGCTGTGGTCGCGGCCGCCGGGGCGGCGGTGGCAGGGTCCCGGCTGGCCTGGCCCGCGGTGGCCGGGTGCGCAGTGGCCGGGTGCGCGGGTCCCCGGCGCAGGGGCGGGACGGCGGGCGCGGCCAGCAGCCTGGTCTGAGAGAGGATGCGGTCCGTGGTCTGCTGCAGCGTGCTCGACTCTCCGACGACCTCCTCAGCGACCGAGCTGAGCAGGTTCCGCGGCTGGTACCACTCGGTCATCTCGGCCGGCCCGAAGTCGGCCGCCTGCGGGCGGGTGGCGTGCCGGCGCAGCGTCTCGTCCAGGGAGATGTCGAAGTAGTAGAACCGGGACAGGCCGCGGTGGTCGTCGCGCAGCCGGGCGAGCATGGGCTCGTAGCGGTCGGCGCAGAAGATGCCGTCCATGACCACGTGATAGGCGGAATCCAGGCAGTATCGAGCGGTCAGGTCGATCAGCCCGATGTTCACCGCGCCGGGCCGGTCCCACTCCCGGAGGATGTTCCGCCGGAGAAGGTCCTGCGACACCCAGGCCAGGCCCCGGCCGTAGGCGGCGCGCAGCGCGGCGGCGACTGACGACTTACCCGAGCCGGAGTTGCCGCGCAGCACGATGAGCCGGGTGTGATCCGAGCCAGTCGCCACCCGGTGATCCTAGGCTGACGAGTGCCGGGGCGCTGGGGCTCTGGCCGAGCTGGGGAGCGCCGGGACGGGAGGGCCAGCGGTGCCGGGACGACCGTATGTGCTGCTGTCGGTGGCGATGTCCGCCGACGGGTACCTCGACGACTCCTCCAGCCAGCGGCTGATCTTGTCCGACGCCGCGGACCTGGACCGGGTGGACGCGATCCGGGCCGGCTGTGACGCCATCCTGGTCGGGGCGCAGACGATCCGCCGGGACAACCCGCGGCTGCGGGTCCGGTCGGCGGCGCGGGTGCAGGAGCGGCTCGCGAAGGGCCGGCCGGCCAGCCCGGCGCGGGTGACGATCACCGGTGGCGGCGGGCTGGACCCGGCGGCCCGGTTCTTCGCCGACGACGGGATCAGCCGCCTGGTCTACGCGCCGGACCCGGCCGCGGCCTGGGTGGCGGCGCAGCTGGGCGCGGCGGCCGAGGTGGTGAGCTGCGGCGACCCGCTGTCGCTGCCCGGCATGCTGGCCGACCTGGCCGGGCGGGGCGTGGCCCGGCTGATGGTGGAGGGCGGCGCGCGGGTACTGGGCCAGTTCCTGGCCGCCGGGCTGGCCGATGAGCTGCAGCTGGCCATCGCGCCGCTGGTGGTCGGGGACGCCGGGGCGCCGCGGCTGCTGGAGCCCGGCGGCTCCGGCTTCCCGGTGCCGGGAGGTGCGCGGTGGCCGTGGCGGCTGCAGCTGGCCGGGGTCAGCCGGACCGGGCGGATGGCGGTCTTGCGCTATCAGCTGAACCAGTCGGAATCGGCCTAGTTTCGGTCATGGTGCCGGATATTGGAACAGTCCGGAACCGCGTGCCCGGCGCGAGCCGGGCTTATCGTGGATGTCATGGCCGAATGGTGGTCGGTGGAAGTCTTCCACGGCGAGTTCCGGGCCTCGAGCTGGCAGCAGGCTCACAGCTCATCGCTGATCGAGTCCGCCATCTCGCACGGGGCGGTGGACTGGAGCTGGACCGAGCACCCCTACGGGGTGGTGTTCGAGGTGTGCTTCGCCGACGACGCTCAGTGGGAGGCCTTCCGCGCGCTGCCGGCGGTCCGCGCGGCGCTGGACGCCGTGCCCGACCCGGTGAATGGCTTGCTGGTGTACCGGGGCCGCGGCGGCGGGGCCGGCGCGGGGAAGCCGCGCAAGCCGCGGCCGACCGCCGGGGCCGGCGCTGCTGACCTGCCCGAGCCGCATGCGGAGAAGATTCTCGACCTGACCGGCGTGACGCCTGGTTACGCCGCGCCGCCGGGGGGCGGTCCTGTCCATCTGAGCCCCACCTCGTGAGCGAGGACCCCCAGACGGTGCAGGATGGGAAGATGACAGATACCAAAGCGGCCGAGGGCGGGATGCTGTCCGCGATTGAGCGGAGCGGTTATTACCCGGGCCTGGTTGCTGACGCCGTGTCCTCGGCGGTCGGGGACGAGTCGGTTGTCTCGTACGTCGTCTATCACGACGCGCACTTCGATCCGGGCATGGAAGTCCGGCGGCACATGACGGTGCTGGTGCTGACGCCGACGCGGCTGGTCTACTCCCACACCGACGAGTACCCGGCGGACGAGACCGACCCCGATGCCCGGGCGCAGGCCGAGACCAGCACCGAGGCCGTGCGCTTCGCGCGCATCTCCTCGGTGGCGCTGACCCGGGCGATTCCCGACCCGGCCTCCTACGTGGCAGGCGTGACGATGCCCAGCGAGGTGGTCCTGACCATCGGCTGGAACGCGCTGTCGCACATCGAGCTCGAGCCGGCGCACTGCGGCGACGAGAACTGCGAGGCGGACCACGGGTACACCGGCACGGTGACGGCCGATGACCTCACCCTGCGGGTCAGCGAGGCCGCGGACGGCGAGCCTGCCGTGCGCCAGGTCCTGGCCTTCGCCCAGGCCCTGGCGGCCGCGACCAGCAATCCATGACGAGCGCCGAGGCCGTTAGCGCCGAGGGGCTGCCGTCCGACAGCGCGGCCGCCGGGCCGGCTGCCCCGCTGATTCCCCGCTACGGCGAGTGCTCGCTCGCCGACCTGGCCACATCAGTGCTGGCCGCGTTCGGCGTGCCCGGCGAGGCCAACCCGCTAGGCCTGCCGCCGACCAGCCGGGTCTGCCTGCTGGTGGTGGACGGCCTGGGCTGGAACCTGCTGCGTGAGTATCCCGCGGCGGCGCCCTTCCTGTCCGAGCTGGCCAGGTCCGGGCGCCCGCTGACCGCCGGGTTCCCGGCCACCACGGTGACCAGCCTCAGCTCGCTGGGCACCGGCCTGCCGCCCGGCCAGCACGGCATGCTCGGCTACCAGGTGGCGGTGCCGCAGACCGGCCGGCTGCTCAACGCGCTGCGCTGGGATAAGCGGGTTGACCCGCTGGCCTGGCAGCCGTCGTCCACGATCTTCGAGCGGGCGGCGGCGGCCGGCATCGCGGCGTACCGGATCGCGCAGGGCTCCTACCGGGACTCCGGCCTGTCCACGGCGGTCATGCGGGGGGCGATCTACCGGTCGGCGGACACCCTCGGCGCGCTGGTCGGGCAGACGGCGGCGGTGCTGGCCGCCGAGCCGCGCGCGCTCGCGATGGTCTACGAAGCCGGGCTGGATGCCACCGGCCACGTGTTCGGCTGCGGCTCCGATGCCTGGCGGTTCCAGCTCGGCCACGTGGACCGGCTGGCCGAGCAGCTGGCCGCCGCGCTGCCGCAGGACACCGCCCTGTACATCACGGCCGATCACGGGATGGTCGACGTGGGCCCGGCCGACCGGATCGACGCCGACTCCCAGCCAGGGCTGCGTGACGGCGTGGCTATCCTCGGCGGCGAGCCGCGGGCCCGGCACGTCTACGCGCAGCCCGGCGCCGCGGCTGACGTGCTCGCCGCCTGGCGCGACCTGCTGGCCGGGTCGGCCTGGGTGGCCAGCCGTGAGCAGGCCATCGCCGACGGCTGGTTCGGCTCGGTCAGCCCGGCGCTGACCGACCGGATCGGTGACGTGGTGGCCGCGTGCGCGGGAGCGCGGGCTGTGGTCGCCACCCGGGCCGAGCCCCGCGAGACGGCGCTGCTCGGCATGCACGGCTCGCTGGCCGCCTCCGACCAGCTGATCCCGCTGCTGGCGCAGGGGCCCGGCTAAGGCGCCTGCCCGCTGCCGGGCGCGGCTGGCCGGGTCCGCCGGAGCAGCCCGCTGAACTGCTGGTTTGTCCACAGACAGCGCGGGGAATGCGGCCTGGTTATCCACAGAAACGAAGGGGTTATCCACTGTCATGGGCCCGGACGCCATTCTGATCAGCGTGACCGACCTCGCCGCTGAGCTGGCCTCGGCCCGGCCGCCGTCGGTCCTGGACGTGCGCTGGCGGCTGGGCGGCCCGCCCGGCCTGGACAGCTACCGCGCCGGGCACCTGCCGGGCGCGGTCTTCGCTGACCTGGACCGCGACCTGGCCGGGCCACCGGGGCGCGGCGGTCGGCACCCGCTGCCGGCGGCGGCCGGCTTCCAGGCCGCGATGCGCCGCGCCGGGATCAGCGCCGACCGGCCGGTGGTCGTCTACGACGACGCCGATGCCACCGCCGCGGCGCGCGCCTGGTGGCTGCTGCGCTACTTCGGCCACCCCGAGGTCCGGGTCCTGGACGGCGGGCACCGGGCCTGGACCGCGGCCGGCCAGCCGGTGACCACGCAGCAGCCGTCACCGGCGCCGGGCACGTTCACCGCGCGGCCCGGCGGCCTGCCGGTCCTCGACGCCCCGGCGGCGGCTGCCCTGGCCCGGTCCGGCATCCTGCTCGATGCCCGCGCGGCCGCCCGGTACCGGGGCGAGACCGAGCCGGTCGACCCGGTGGCCGGGCACATCCCCGGCGCGGTCAGCGCGCCGACGGCCGGGAATGTTGCGGCCGACGGCCGGTTCCTGGACACCGCCGCGCTTCGCGGCCGGTTCGCCGCTCTCGGGCTGCCTGTCCCGCCGGCCGGCGCGCCGGAGGACGGCGCGCCGGACAAGGGCGCTGCGGCGGGCGGCGGGCCGGCGGGAAGCGCCCGGGTGGGCGGCGGGCTGGCGGTGGGGGCGTACTGCGGCTCCGGGGTCACCGCCGCCCACGAGGTGCTCGCGCTCGCGCTGGCCGGCATCCCGGCCGCGCTGTACCCCGGCTCCTGGTCGGAGTGGGTCACCGACCCGCAGCGGCCCGTGGCGACCGGCCCGGAATCCGGCTAGCGCTCTCACCTGCACGGACACGCCAGCAGGCGCCACGTGAGCCTGGCCGGCGGGATATTCCGGCCGACGGTCAGGTGGCGCTCATGCGACAATGCCGGGTCGCCCAGACAGGCAGTAAGCCCGGACGCACCAGACCAGGCGGCGCGGCCGGCGGCTCATCCGGGCCGGACATGCCAGCCCGATCTGATCTGAGGAGCACGCGTGCGCGCCATCGCCTTCCAGCCGCAGGCCGCCGGGACCGGCGCAGCGCGGAGCTTCCCGGTCACGGAGGCCGCCGAGCCGGTGCCCGGGCCCGGGCAGCTGCTGGTCCGCGCCGAGGCCGCCGGGGTAGGCGTGGGCCTGGTGCGGATGCTGCGGTCCGGGCTCCTGCCGGCCGCCGGACCAGGCGGCGAGTTCGTCGGCCGGGTCACCTCCGTCGGGCCGGACGTGACCGGCTACCAGGCTGGCGATCGGGTGGGCGGCGTGGTCTTCGAGGGTCTGTATGCCGGGTCGGTGCTGGCCGTGCCGCAGCTCGTCTCGCCGGTGCCGGCCGGGGCCGGGGCGGCGGAGGCGCTGGCGCTGGTGCGCGGCGGGCTGGTCGCGTCCTGCATCCTGCGCGCCGGGCAGCTGGCGGCGGGCGAGTCGGTGCTGGTCACCGCGGCGGCCAGCGGCACGGGCCACCTGGCGGTGCAGCTGGCCAGGGCACTCGGTGCCAGGCGGGTGACCGCCGCCGTCAGCTCGGCTGACAAGGCCGGGTTCCTGCGCGACTGCGGCGCCGACGAGGTGGTCACCTACGCGCAGGATTCCTGGGGTGAGCCGGCCGACCTGGTCCTCGACGGCGTCGGCGGCGACCTGGTTCAGCGTGGCGTGGACGCGCTGGCGCCTCGCGGCCGGCTCGTCGCCTTCAGCGCGGGCGGCGGCAGCGTCGACGCGGGCAGCCTGCTTGCCGGGCTCAAGTCAGTGACCGGATTCTCCATGGGGCTGATCAGCCGCCAGCAGCCGGAGCTGATCGGCGAGCGCCGGGCCGAGCTATGGCGGCTGCTGGCCGCCGGCCAGCTCCGGCCGGCCTGCACGACGCTGCCCTTCGGCCAGCTCGGCGCGGCCATCGAGCTGATCGAGAGCCGTCGCAACCTGGGTCGTGTCGTCCTGACCCCCGGCCTGATCCGCTAGCCGGAGCGAACGCCTGGCTCCGTCCGGACGCGCGGGCTTCATCCCTCGTGCTGCCTCGAAGCCAGGTCAGCCGCTGGCCCGGCCTCAGCCACCAGGCCCGGCGTGGCCATTAGGACCGGTGCGGCAGCTCGCCAGCGCCGGGTTGGCCACCGGGGCCCCGGCCAGCCGCGAGCTGCCGGCCCGGCTCCACCGCGGGAACCCGATCAGCCGCCGGGTCGTCTCGGTCACCCGGCGTTCCCCGGCCAGCCCCGTCACCGGCTCGGGGTGCGGGGTGCGCAGCAGCCAGATCCCGCCCTCGGCGGCCGCCGCGATCCGGTACCGGCCCGTCTCATCGGGTGC
>DASUBV010000128.1:0-19992 GCA_035763085.1 Streptosporangiaceae bacterium
CCCGGCTGGCTGGCGGCTGGCCGGCCGCCGCGGCGGGGCTGGCCGCGGTCTGGCCCGTCACCGCGACCAGCTCCGCCGGATGCGCGGGTCGAGCAGCCCGTGCGCCACGTCGACCAGGAGGTTGGCCACCAGGTAGACGACGGCGACGAACAGCACGACCCCCTGGATGGACGGCACGTCTTTCTCCTGGATCCGCGCGACCAGGAAGGCGCCCAGGCCAGGGCGGCCGAAGATGACCTCGATGGCCACCGCGCCCGCCAGCAGGTAGCCGAACTGCAGGCCGACGATCGTGACCGTCGACCCGACCGCGTTGCGCATCGCGTGCTGCCACAGCAGCCGCCACTCCGACAGGCCCTTGGCCCTGGCCACCAGCATGTACGGCCGCTGGTAGACCTCGATGAGGTTGTTGCGCAGCAGCCGCGCGATGATGGCGGCGAATCCCCAGCCCAGGGAGATGGCCGGCAGGATCAGGGCCTGCACCGACCCGGTGCCCAGCGCCGGCAGCAGCCGCAGTTTCACCGCGAACAGCAGCACCAGCAAGATGGCCAGCCAGAAGTAGGGGATGGCCACCCCGAGCACGGCCACCCCGGTCGCCAGCTTGTCGGCCACCCCGCCGGGCCGGACGCCGGACACGATGCCCACCGGCACGCCGACCCCGAGCGCCACGGCCAGCCCGCCCAGCGCCAGGTTGATCGTGTAGGGCAGCTGGCTGCCGATCTCGGCGGCCACCGTCTGGTGCGAGCTGTAGGAGAAGCCGAGGTTCCCGTGCAGCAGCTGGACCAGGTAGTTCCAGTACTGCGAGACGATCGAGCCGCTCAGCCCGAGCTGCTTGTCCAGGCTGGCGATCTGCTGCGGCGTCGGGCTGGAGCCGAACAGCAGGATCTGCGCCGGGTTGCCCGGGATCAGGTGCAGGATCGAGAAGACCAGCAGCGTGATCCCGAACAGCACCGGGACGGCCATCGCCAGCCGCCGCAGGATGAAGCCGGTCATCAGCGCCCGCCGCGGATCAGGCGCTCACCTGGTGGAACAGCGGCTGGCCGGTACTGGTGAACTTGATCCCGGTCACGCTGGGCTGGGTCACCACGATGCTCTCCAGGTTGTAGATGGGCACGATGGTCGCGGACTTGGCCAGGGTCAGCCCGATCGCCTCGTACTTGGCCGTGCGGGAGGAGGTGTCCGGGTCCTGGTTGGCGGCGGCGATGGCCTTGTCGACCGCGGGGTTGTCGTAGTGCTCCCAGTTGAACCCCGCCTTGATCTGGCCGGAGCTGAAGACCGAGTTGAACAGGTACGGGTCGACGTCGTAGTAGAACCAGTCGGCCAGGTTGTGCTTGCCCTGGTTGTAGGTGGTCCCGACGGCGGGGAAGGCCTGGTCGGTGATCGTCACCTTGAAGCCGGCGCTGGCCAGCTGCGCCTGCATGAGCTGCGAGATGCCGTCGAAGCCGAAGTTGGAGATGTTGATGAACTCCAGGCTCAGCGGCTGCCCGCCGCGGGTCCGCACGGCGCCTGACCCCTTCTTCCAGCCCGCCCCGTCCAGCAGCGACGCGGCCTTGGCCGCATTGAAGCTGTACAGCGCCTGGTCCTTGGCGTAACCCTGGGTCACCGGGGTCAGCACGCTGTCGGCCGGGGTGTACAGGCCCTTGAACAAGGTGTCGATGATGGCCTTGTTGTTGGTGGCGTACTCGATGGCCTGGCGGACGGCCAGCTCGTTGGTCGGCGGCTTCTGCGCGTTGATCATGATGCAGTAGGGCATGCCGGACGACAGCGCGGTCAGCTTCTTCTTGCCGGACTGCACGGCCGAGTTCACGTCGCCCGGGTTGAGGTTCTGGGCGATCTGGATCTCGTTCGTCGTCAGGGCGTTGGCCTGCGATGACGGGTCGGGCAGGATCCGGAAGGTGATCTGGCTCAGCTTGGCCGGGCCGCTGCCCAGCGGCTTGGGGCCCCAGTTGTAGTCCGGGTTGCGCACCACGACGATCCGGTCGTTGTTGATGAACTGCTTGAACTTGAACGGCCCGGTGCCGACGGGGTGGGTGTCATAGCCGGTGCCGTACTTCTTCAGCGCGGCGGGCGAGGACATGGCCAGGGTCGGCTGGGTCATCTCGTTCACGAACGCCGCGTTGGCCGCGGAGAAGACCACCTGCGCGGTGAAGTCGTCGATGACCTTCGTCTCCTGGTAAGGCCCGAGCGCGCCGATGGCCGACAGGGACTTGGTCTTGGGGTTGACGATGTGGTCGAAGCTGGCCTTGACGGCCGCGGCGTTGAACGGCGTGCCGTCGTGGAACTTCACGCCCTTGCGCAGCTTGAAGGTGTAGGTCTTGGCGTCTGCCGACACCGTGTAGCTCTCGGCCAGGCCCGGGTAGTAGGTCGGGTCGTTGGGGAACTTCCACATCAGCGTGTCGAAGATCGCGCCCAGCACCTGGGAGACGGTGATCAGGCCGGTCTGGCCGGGGTCGAGGGAGTCCGGGTTCTGGAACACGCCCACCGACAGGCTCTTGGTGCCGCCGCCGCCCGCGGTGCCGCCGGGCGTCGAGCTTTCCGAGCACGCGGCCAGCGTCCCGGCCAGCACGCCGTAGGCGCCGAGAGTGGCGGCCCCGCCCAGGAAGGTGCGGCGGCCCAGCAGCGGCGAGCCGGCCGGCAGGCCGGCGGGGCGCCCGTTTCCTGGCATAGCAGATTTCCCCACCATGATCGCTCCTGTTCAGCCCCGGGAACCCGCGGGCGGAGCGGCAGCCTCACCAGACCTCGAGGCGGGCCGCGCGATCAGCCGCGGAGGCGTCCCAACTATGCGCCGTGCCTAACGAACGCTCTGTCACAAGTCGTAGTGATATTCACTTGATAGGCGAAACTAATCACTACATACGTGCATGTCAATGGATACGGCATGGAGACCGTACACTTGGAAGCCCCGACCGCGCTCCGGCCTGGCTCTCGCCGTGGCGCCGTCCGCGCCTGCGCAGGCGCGGACGCGAGCGCGCCCGGCCATAGCCGGATCCGGTCCGCGCTGGCAGCATGAGCGCATGGGATACCACCTGGCACAGGTCAACATCGGCCGGCTACTGGCCCCGGTCGGCAGCCCGCAGCTGGCCAGCTTTATGGCCGGCCTCGACCCGGTCAACGCGATCGCCGACGCCGCGCCCGGCTTTGTCTGGCGGCTGCAGACCGAGGACGGCAACGCCACCGGCGTGCAGGCCTTCGAGTGGGATGCCGCCGGCAGCGCCGGCGTGATCATCAACATGTCGGTGTGGGAGTCGGTCGAGGCCCTCGCCGCGTTCGTGTACGGCGGCCCGCACGTGGCCGTGCTGCGGCGGCGCCGGGAGTGGTTCGAGAAGATGCCCGAGGCGTACACGGCGCTGTGGTGGAT
Source organism: Streptosporangiaceae bacterium (assembly GCA_035763085.1). Lineage (GTDB taxonomy): Bacteria > Actinomycetota > Actinomycetes > Streptosporangiales > Streptosporangiaceae > DASUBV01. The sequence continues at coordinate 3,356 of DASUBV010000128.1, forward strand.
CCCGGCCGGGACGCTGCCCACGACGGCTGAGGCTGAGGCGGCCATCCTGCACCTGCGCGCGCACGGCCCGACCCCGCGCGCCTTCACGCTCCGCGAGCACTACCCGCCGCCCGGCGCGACAGCCGCCGGGCCGCTGCCCGCGCCCGACGACTGGATGTGCCCCGCCTGACGCCAGCGGCCGTGTCCGCCGCCGTCGGCAGCTAGGCCGCGGCTGCGGGGCGACTATCTAGTGGCTGCCCAGATCGATGGTCAGGATCTTGACGACGCCATGCGGATCGCCCCGAGACCCGTCGGTCGCTACCGGGCTGAACTGGTAGTCGATCCGCCCGGCCCCGCTGATCTCGTAATGGATCGTCCTGGAGTACCCAGGCCACTTCGGCCCGGCATGCCGGCCCTTCATGACGCTCGCGGAGCCGACCTTCGGGGGCTGGCCTGGGGTCATGGCGACGTGATCCCAGAACTGCTGAGCGTTGGTGAGGCCAACGCGCTCGGGCAACTGCTTCCAGACATTGAGGTACTGCCGGTGGACAAGTACCCGGAACGCGGGCTTCGCAGCCGGGCGCCCGCCGGGTCGTCGGGCGGCGACATGCGGGCGGTAGGACAGAGGTGCTGGATCAGTCTTGCGGCGCGCTGACCTCGGCATAGTCATCGTCCCCAGGACCAGTGAGGATCGCTCGCCGAAGCGGATCCGACAGGGCCCGGGCTGTCGTACGCCACTCGCGCAGGCAGGTCTCGACAGGAGTCACATCGCGGGTCGACTCCGCGACCGACAGCGCATCGCGAAGCTCTTCGAAGAACTCCCCGCGGTCCTCGCTGTCCAGTGCAGCCACCCAGGCCAGCTGGCCGAGCTGGGCCGGGCGGACGTCCCGCTGGCTGAGTGCGGCCACAGCGAGCAGTGCGGCTACGGCCATCCTTGCTGTCTCGGTGACAGCCTCGAACTCCGCTAGCGGGACCATCGTCAGCGCGAAACCGTCGGTGTCGCGGAGCAGGGCGCCGCCTTCGCGCGCAGCAGCCAGGAACTCCCGGCGTTTGGCCCCCGCGAGGTCGCTGGCCTGAAATACGGCGCTGGTAATCTCCGCACCCCCTTAGTAAGATCTTATGCAGGATTTTACTAGGCATAGTGCCAGGCTAACAAGAGGCACCGACAGTTCAGCTGCGCCGGGCGAGTGCGGAGGAGGCTCTGATCGGCTGGCCGGGTCTGTGCAGGGGCTGGGTCGGCGCGGCCCGGCCAGTTTCTCCTGGCTCGCCAGCCTCAAGATCATTATTGTTCTGGGCATAGCTCGATTACCGGGGCGAACGAGAGGGAGGGGCTCATGACCGACCAGCTGGCCCTGGTGGATCATCACGTCCACGGCGCGGCCGCCGGGCCGCTGGACGACCTGGCGATGCAGTCGATGCTGACCGAGGCAGTGACCCCGGCGCCGCCCGGCACCACCACGTGGGACACCCAGCTGGGCTTCGCGGTGCGGCGCTGGTGCGCTCCGGTCCTCGGCCTGGAGCCGTACGTGCCGGCCTCCGGGTACCTGGCCCGCCGGGCCGAGCTGGGTGCGGCCGAGGTGAACCGCCGGTTCCTGGCCGCCGCCCAGGTGCAGGAATGGCTGGTCGACACCGGTTACCAGAGTGACCAGGTGATGACGCCGGCCCAGCTCGCGGACGCCAGCGGCACGCCCGCGCGGGAGATCGTCCGGCTGGAGGCGCTGGCCGAGCGGGTGATCCGCGCCGGCGGCTCCGCGACGGGCTTCGCCGCGGACTACGCGGCCGCCCTGGACGCCGCGCTCGCGGCGGCGCCCGGCCAGCCGCGAGCAGCCGGGCTGAAGTCGATCGCGGCCTACCGCTACGGCCTGGACTTCGCCCCCGCGCCGCCGGCCCCGGCCGAGATCAGCTCCGCCGCCGGGCGGTGGCTGGCGGCGATCGACGCCGATCCCGGTGCCCGGCTCACCGACCCGGTCGTGCTGCGCACGGTGATCTGGGCCGGCGTGCGGACCGGGCTGCCGCTGCAGTTCCACGTCGGCCTCGGTGATCCGGACGCCCGGCTGCACCGGTCGGACCCGGGGATGATGCACGAGTTCCTGCTAGCCACCCAGGACACCGGCACCGCGGTGATGCTGCTGCACTGCTATCCGTATCACCGGCAGGCGGGAGTGCTGGCCAGCGTCTTCCCGCACGTGTACCTGGACGTCGGCGAGGCGCTCAACCACGTCGGCGCCCGCTCGGTGGCGATCCTGGCCGAGGCGATGGAGGTTGCCCCGTTCCACAAGCTGCTGTACTCCTCCGACGCCTGGGGCCTGGCCGAGCTGCACTACCTGGGCGCGACCGGGTTCCGGCGCGACCTGGCCGCCGTCATTGACGGGTTCGTCGGCGCCGGCGCGTGGTCGCGTGCCGATGGCGACCGCGTCGGGCAGCTGATCGGGTCGGGCAACGCGCTGCGGGTGTACGGGCCGCGCTGAGCCGGGGCGAGCCGCGGGCGAGCGCTACTGGCCGCACCGGCCCCGGGCGCCCCACTTACTGTGCGGAATGTTGATAACCTGCGCGGTCTTGTAGCTCAGAACCGACGAAACTCCGCACGCTGGGGGACGGTGGCGCGCGCTGGCGGCCGGGACGCGCATCAGCTGGCGCGGTGACTCTGGTCGTCGTTGAAGTGGCGGGCCGCGCGGGCCGCCGCGCACGGCGCGCACACCGGCACGTCCATCTCGCCGAGCACCGCTGAGCTGTGCTGGCCGGTGATCACTGCGTCGAGCATCTCGCAGATGCCCCGGTCATCGGGGTGGGCCCGCGGGCACCAGCACAGGCAGGGCCGCACCCGCATGAGCTTCTCGGCCCGCTCGATGACGGCCCGGACCTCTGGCCGGCTCGCGGCCTCGCTGATCGCGTCCAGGGCCGGCTGCAGCCGCTCCCTGGCGTCATCCATCGCCTGACCCACCTTGCGGCCCACCTCGGCCAGGGTCTCAGCGAATCCGGTGTCCCGGTCGGCGCCCATACCACCATGCTGCCACGAGAATCGGCTGATGCCAGCCCCGTTGCCGCTGGCTGCCCGCTCGCGGGCCGTTCCGGTCAGCTATGCAGGCGCAGGCCCCTGGTGACTTTGTCGACGTCGCGGCGGTCACCGCGCAGTGCCAGGCCGGCCAGGTCCAGCTCGGCGCGCGGCACCGCGGCCACCGCGGCCCGGTTGGCTGAGTCGTGGCCGGTGCTGAACAGCGTCTGGGTGAAAACGGCCGGGGTGATGCCCCGCGACAGCGCCCGGTCCAGCGTGCGGGCCAGTTCCCCGCCGGTGGCGCCGAAGACCATCACCGGCTGGCCGAACATGGCCAGGTACTCGGTCCCGTCGCCGTCGTAGTACGGCTTGCCGACCGACTCGGCGGCCGCATGCGCGACTCCGGACGCCAGGAACGCGGTCATGTTGAGCTTCTGCCAGGCGGGCAGGTCCGCGCGCAGCACGATGGCGATCTTGGATTCGAAACGAGCAGACTCATGGTCGGTCATGCTTATGGAAGCTAGGCTTTCGACCGGAGTAGTGCGAATGGCTCCGAACATAATTCGGCTATCTGACAAGAGGGCGGGGCATGGACGAACTTGATTCGGCGCTGCTGGCCGCTTTGCAGGCGGATGGCCGGCGGGCTAACCGGGACCTGGCCGCCGAGCTGCGGGTCGCGCCGTCGACCAGCCTGGAGCGGATCCGCGGACTGCGGGCCCGCGGCGTGCTCACCGGCTATCACGCCACCGTGGACCTGGCCAGCGTCGGCCGGCCGGTCCAGGCGATGATCTCGGTCCGGCTCCGGCCGCAGTCGCGGGCGGTCATGCACGGCTTCCGCGACTTCGTCGCCGCGCTGCCGGAGACCCTCAACGTCTACATCACCACCGGCTTCGAGGACATGATGGTCCACGTGGCGGTGGGCACGCCCGAGGCGCTGCAGGACTTCGTGCTGGACCGGCTGACCAAGCGGCCCGAGGTCGCCGACGTGCGCACCTCGGTGGTGTTCGAGCACGTCCGCAAGCACGTGATCACGCCAGCCTGACCGGGCCGCACGTCAGTGGTGGGCAGCGGCGATGCTGATCATGGCGTCCAGGAACCGGCGGACCGTGGCCAGCTCGGCCGGGGTGAAGGCGGCCATCCCGGCCACCGAGGCCTCGATCAGCGGGCCGAAGAACGACCAGCCCAGCTCGGCCGCCGCGGGCGTGACCTCCAGGAGCACCTTGCGGCGATCGCGGGTATCGCGGACCCGCCGGACGTGGCCGAGCCGCTCCAGCCGGTCGATCAGCGTGGTGGTGCCCGCCGAGTTGAGGCCGAGCTGCTCGCCCAGCCAGCCGGGAGTGGCGGGCTGGCCGGCCCGGCCGGCGTCCAGGAGCTGGATCAGGGCACGCAGGTCGGTCGGGTGCAGGCCGTGCAGCCGGGCGAACCCGGTCCGCGACACCTCGAACTCGACCGACAGCTCGCGGAGCCGGTGAAACAGCTGCAGGCCGGGATCGGCATCGTCCACGGGCTTCCCTTCTCTCGCTGAACGAGATTATCGTTGAGCGAGACGTTTTGCCTAGCCTCCCGGAGGTGACGCCATGGCCGACCCGGCCGATCTGGCTCCGCGGTTCCGGTCCCCGGCGGCCGCCCGGCGGTTCGCCGCGGCCTACGACGAGCTCGCCGGGCGCTGGCCGCAGCCGCTGACCACGCTGGATCTCGGCGGCGAGCTCGGCACCACGCACGTGCTGGCCTGCGGCCCGTCCGGCGGGCCGCCGGTGGTGCTGCTGCCCGGCCACGGAGCCACCGCCCCCGCGTGGTTCGCGGTCGCCCGGGCCCTGGGCGGCACGCACCGGGTGTACGCGATCGACCCGGTCGGCGACGCGGGGCTGAGCGTCGCGTCCGGGCGGGCGGCCCGGCGCCCGGATGACCTGGTCGACTGGCTGGACGGGGTGCTGGGGGAGCTCGGGCTGGAGTCCGCGGCGGTGTGCGGGCATTCCTACGGCGGCTGGCTGGCGCTGCGCTACGCGCTGGCGCGGCCGGACCGGGTCACCCGGCTGGCGCTGCTGGACCCGACGGACTGCTTCGCCGGGCTGGGCCTGGCCTACCGGCTGCGGGCGGTGCCGCTGCTGGCGCGGCCCGGCGAGCGGCGCGCCCGGGCGCTGGTCGGCTGGGAGACCGGCCACCGCGCCGGCCTGGATGCCGCGGCGCTGACCGTGCACGCGCTGAGCACGGAATTCCGCGGCTCGAAGGTCGTGCTGCCGAAGCGGCCCGCGGCGGCGGAGCTGCGCGGCCTGCGGCTGCCTGTGCTGATCATGGTGGCGCAGCGCAGCCGGTCGCACGACAGCGCGCGGATCGGCGGCCGGGCCCGGCAGCTGCTGCCCTCGGCGCGGGTGGTCACGCTGGCCGGCGCCTCCCATCACTCGCTTCCGGCCAGTGATCACGCGGAGCTGACCCGGGAGCTGGCGGACTTCCTGGCCTAGCCCGGCGCCCGGCGGGGCATAGCGTGAACCAAGAGCTATGCGGCTGGGGGAGCCGAAAGGGGGGAGCTCGCGATGTTTGTCCAGGTAATCCGTGGTCAGGTGCGGGATGCCGAGCAGGTGCACGCCGCGCTCGACCACTGGTCAGATCAGCTGGCGGACGGGGCGCCGGGCTGGCTCGGGTCCACGGCGGGGGTGACCGACGACGGCCAGTTCGTCGCGCTGGCCCGGTTTGAGTCCGAGGACGCGGCCCGGCGCAACAGCGCCCGGCCCGAGCAGAGCCAGTGGTGGGACCAGACATCCCGGCTGTTCAGCGGCGATGTCGAGTTCCACGACAGCACTGACGTGACCGCCGACGTGGTCGGCGATCCGGACACGGCCGGGTTCGTGCAGGTCATGCAGGGCAGGGGCAGTGACCCGGAGCGGGCCAAGGAGCTCATGGCCGAGAACCCGGACGAGTGGGCCGCCTACCGGCCCGACGTGCTGGGCAGCGTGGCGGTCGGCGAGCCGGACGGGGCTTACACCATGGCCCTGTACTTCACCTCCGAGCAGGCCGCCCGCGAGGGCGAGCGCAAGCCGCCGCCCGAGGCGCTGAAGGCGCAGATGGAGGAGATGGACAAGCTCAGCATCGGCCAGCCCGAGTTCCTGGACTTGCACCATCCGTGGATCTACTCGCCCTGACCAGCCCGCGCGGCTGAGCAGGGGACTGACGGCCGGCCGGAGCGCGCGCTCCGGCCGGCCGTCCGCATGCCGGGCGTGCCTGGCGTGCCCGGGAGCAGCGCCGCCCGCCGCCCGGCTAGCGAGGACTGGCAGCCGCCCGGGCTAGCGCCGGGAGCGGTACAGCCGCATGGTGAGCGGCCCGAAGACGGCGATGAGAGCGGCCGAGGCCAGCAGCACCCAGCCGATATCGCTGGCCGCGGCCGTTCCGTTCATGAGTCCCCGCTCGGCGGTCACCAGGTGGCTGACCGGGTTCGCGGTGACGAAAGCGCGCAGCCAGCCCGGCAGCGTCGCCGGGTCCACGAAGGCGTTGCTGGCGAAGGTCAGCGGGAACTGCACCGCGAAGCTGAGCACCGAGACGGCCTGCGCCGACCTGAGCAGCAGGCCCAGGGTGGCCCACACCCAGGAGAGGCTGAACGCGAAGACCATGATCAGCGCCACGGCCGCCAGGACGCCCGCCGCGCCGCCGGCCGGCCGGTAGCCCATCGCCAGCCCGAGCCCGAGGACCAGGACGGCGGCGATCAGGTACCGGACGATGTCGGCGATGAGGCCCCCGGTGACCAGCGCCGGCTGCCACACCGGCATGGACCGGAACCGGTCCAGCGCGCCGCTGGCCTTGTCGGAGCACAGGAAGAGCCCGGTGCTCACGGTGACCAGCAGCACCGCGAACACCAGCGTCCCGGGCAGCAGGAAGCGCAGGTAGGTGTGCGTCGAGCCGGCGAGCGCGCCGCCGAACAGGTAGGTGAACAGCACGGTGAACACGATCGGGACGGCGATGGCGTCGGCCATCTGCTCGGGCTCGTGCCGGATCCGCCGCAGGGCACGGCCGGCCATGCTGAGGCTGGCGCGCACGGGCCCGGCGGGGCGCAGGCCGGCCGGCCCGGGCCGGGCCCCGGCGCGGGGCGCGGTGGCCGTGGCGCTGGCGCTACTGGTCGTGGTCGTGGTCGTGGTCACGCTGCCTCCTCGGTTTCGCTGTCCGCTCCGTGGCCGGTCAGGGCCAGGAACACCTCATCCAGGCTGGGCTGGCCGAGCGAGAACCCCGCGACGCCGATGCCGTCGCCGGCCAGCCGGGCGAGGGCCCAGGCGACCGCCGCGGCGCCGTCCTGGCCGCCGGGCTGATCAGCGGCCGGGCCGGCGGCGGTGCCCGCGATCCGGGCGGTCAGCACTGCCGGGTCGCTGTCCGGGCGGACCTCGACCCCGAGGGCGGACGCCAGCAGGTGCCGGGCCAGGTCCCGGTTGCCGGGCTCGGCCAGCCGGACCCGCAGCACGCCCGCGCCGGCCGCGGTCTTGAGCTGGCCGGGCGTGCCCTCGGCGATGATCCGGCCGTGGTCCAGCACGGCGATCCGGTCCGAGAGCTGGTCCGCCTCGTCCAGGTACTGCGTGGTCAGCAGCACAGTGGTGCCCTGGCTGACCAGCTGCCGGACGATCGCCCAGACGGCGATGCGGCTCTGCGGGTCCAGGCCGGTGGTCGGCTCGTCGAGGAACAGCAGCGCGGGGGCCACCACGAGCCGGCAGGCGAGATCCAGCCGCCGCCGCATGCCGCCGGAGTAGTTCTTCACCGCCCGGCGGGCCGCGCTCGCCAGGTCGAACTCCTCCAGCAGGGCGCCGGCCCGGGCCCGCGCCGCCATACGGGACAGGCCGAGCAGCCGCCCCTGCAGCTGCAGGTTCTCCGCGCCGGTCAGGGTGTCGTCGACCGTCGCGAACTGGCCGGTGACGCCGATCTGGCGGCGCACGGCGTGCGGCTCGGCGGCCACGTCGTGGCCCATCACCCGCGCCGTGCCGGCGTCGGGCCGGGTCAGCGTGGCGAGGATCTGGATGGTGGTGGTCTTGCCGGCGCCGTTGGGCCCGAGCAGGCCGAACACGCCCCCGCGGGGAACGGTCAGCTCCAGGCCGTCGACGGCCCGGGTGGTCCCGAACCGCTTGACCAGGCCGCTGGCCTGGATCGCGGCGCCGGGCCGGGCGCTGAGGTAGTTTTCCATGCCCTCGATGCTGCCGGCTGGCCCGCCGCGAGTCGTCGGGCCAGCGGCGACTGTTTGCCCTGCTCGCCCCGGCTGCCCGCGGCGGCCGGCCTACCACCAGGGGAGTAGCCGGCAAGCACATCCCCCGGCCGGCGCACGACCGCGGGCCGGCCGCCTAGGCTCTGAGGATGCGCACTGACCGGGGCTGGAGACGGCTCTACGCGACGGGCTGGCTGGTATCCGCCGCGGTCGCCATGGTGGCCGGCCGCATGTGGCAGCTGCACGTCCGCGACCTGGAAGAGCGTGCCCGCGAGGCCGAGCGCGGCCGCGACGAGGCGGCCCGGCACCAGGCGGCGCGGGAGCGGCTGCGCATCGCGCGGGAGCTGCACGACTCGCTGACCCACAGCATCTCGGTGGTCCAGGTGCAGGCCGGGGTGGCGGTGCACCTGGCGCGCCGCCGGGGCGAGGAGATCCCGCCGCCGCTGCTGGCCATCCAGGAGGCGGGCCAGGACGCGGCCCGCGAGCTGCGGGCCACCCTGGGCGTGCTGCGCGCCGAGGACGACGCCGGCCCCAGCGGCCTGGACCGGATCCCCGGCCTGCTGGCCCGGATGCGCGCCGGCGGCCTGACCGTCACGATGTCCGCCACCGGGCCGCAGTGCCTGCTGCCACCCGAGGTGGACCAGGCCGTCTACCGGATCGTCCAGGAGGCGCTCACCAACGTCACCCGGCACGCCGGCCAGGCCAGCGCCGCCGTCCGGCTGTGCTACAGCCTGGGCGAGCTGACGGTGCAGGTCGATGATGACGGGGCCGGCCCGGCCCGGCCGGCCGCGGTGCCGGGCCTGGGCCTGATCGGGATGCGCGAGCGGGTGACCTCGCTGGGCGGCACCCTGACCGCCGGGCCCCGGCCGGGCGGCGGCTTCACCGTCCGCGCCGAGCTGCCGCTGCGGGGCCGGGCGTGATCAGGGTCCTGCTGGTCGATGACCAGGCGCTGATCCGCAGCGGGATCCGGGCCCTGCTGGAGGCCGAGGACGACATCGAGGTCGTCGCGGAGGCCGCCGACGGCCGCCAGGGCGTGGCCCTGGCCGCCGAGCACCGGCCCGACATCGTCCTGATGGACGTGCAGATGCCGGTGCTGGACGGCATCGAGGCGACCCGGCAGATCGCCGGCGACGGGCGGCTGGCCGGGGCCCGGGTGGTCATCCTCACCAACTACGGCCTGGACGAGTACGTGTTCCGCGCGCTGCGAGCCGGCGCGAGCGGCTTCCTGCTCAAGGACACCGACCCGGCCGAGCTGATCTCTGCCCTGTGGGTCGTGCAGCGCGGCGATGCCCTGCTCTCCCCGTCAATCACCCGGGCGCTGATCAGCGAGTTCGTCGCGCGGCCGCCCGACGCGCTGGAGCCCGCGGGCATGGAGCGGCTGACCAGCCGCGAGCGCGAGGTGGTCGCGCTGGTGGCGCACGGCCTGAGCAACGACGAGATCGCGGCGACGATGGTGCTCAGCCCGGCCACGGCCAAGACGCACGTCAGCCGGGCGATGACAAAGCTCGGCGCCCGGGACCGCGCGCAGCTGGTGGTCTTTGCCTACCAGACCGGCCTGGTCAGCCCGCGCGACCCCGGCCCGCAGGCCCGGCGGCCCTAGCCCGGGCCGGTCCTGCCGCGAGCCGGCCGGCTGGCCGCCGGGCGCGCCGGGCGGGGGCCGGGCAGATCGGCTAGGCGGTGCCGGCCACGCCGATCAGGTGGCCCTCGGGATCGGTGAAGTGGCCGACGACCAGGCCGCCCGGCGCCCGGGCCGGGCCCATCTGACGCTTCCCGCCGAGGCGCTCGGCCCGCAGCAGGGCCGCCTCGACGTCCGGCACGCCGATGTAGAACAGGACGCGGCCGTCATAGCCGGCGCCGCCGCCCACGCCGCCGGGAATGCCGGTCCCGCCGCTGGCGGTGCCACCGCTCACGAAGCCGTAGTTGTCCGGCTCGGACACCTCGGCCGCGACCGGGCTGCTGGTGTCGAACTCCCATCCGAACAGCTCGCCGTAATAGCTGCGGAGCTTGCCCGGGTCCGACCCGATGATCTCGAAGTGCACGACTGGCTGGGCCATCGCGGCTCCCTTCAGCTCGGGCAGCCTGAATGAATCAGGCCTCAGAGCGAGGACGTCCGCGCCGCGCGCAAGTCATCGGTGTCCCGGCAGCGGCGGTCAGTCCCGGGCCCGGCGGGCAAGAAACTTCTGTGCTGCGCCGAACCGCCCGGTGGTCTGCTGCTACTTACTCTCCAAGGAAAGCCTCCGGGGAGGTCACAGATGAACGACCCGCACGGGGACGCCGGCGCAGCGACCTGCACCGCCAGCCACGAGGGTGCCCACGACGACTTTCAGTTACTGCGCCGGATCGGCCAGCGCGACGAAGATGCGATGGCCGCGTTCTACCGCGAGCACCACGGGGTCGTGCTCGCGCAGGTTCTGCTGGTGACCGGCGAGCGCGTGCTCGCGGAGGAAATCGTGCAGGACACGATGCTGGCCGTCTGGCGGGGCGCGGGCACCTTCCGGGGCGAGTCGTCGGTGCGGTCCTGGGTGATCGCCATCGCCCGGCGGCAGACCCGCGACCGGCTGCGCGGCCGCCGGCTGCAGGTGGTGGATGACGCCTTCCTGGCCGATCAGCCGGGCCCCGGCCCGGGGCCGGAGGCGATGGCCCTGGACCGTGCCGAACTGGCCGAGGTGACGCGGGCGATCCGGGAGCTCGCCGCGGCCCACCGCGAGGTACTCGGCCTGGTCTTCGGCTCCGGGCTCACCCTTCCCGAAGTCGCCGGCGTGCTGGACATCCCGGTCGGGACGGTGAAAAGCCGCCTCACCGCGGCGCGCGCCGCACTCACCCGGACACTGAACGAGGAAGGCCGGAACCGATGAACGCCGACCACGCTGAGACCCGCTCCCCTCATCTGGACCTCGAGGACCTGATCGCCGAGGCGGCCGGACGGCCGGCCGGCGACCGGGCCCGGGCACATCTCGCGCGCTGCGGGCAGTGCCGTGCCGAGGCAGGCCGCTGGAACCTCGTGGCCGCCGGTGTCCGCGGCCTGGCGGCCGCTGCCCTGGAGACAGCCTCGCCGGGCGCGTTCTCGCCGGGGACAGTCTCGCCGGCGCCCTCGCCGGGGGCAGGCCAGCCAGCCGGCCCGCGGAGCGCCCGGCACCGCGTCCTGGCCGGGTCCCGGCCGCGCACGATGCTGGCCGCCGCGGCGGCCGTGCTGGTCCTGCTCGGCGGCGCCGGCTACTGGGCCGCCGCCTCGCTCACCGGGAACCCGCCCGGCGCGGTGCTCACCGCGGTCGGCGGGTGTACCGGTCTCAAGCTGGCCAGCGGGACGCTGGAGCCGGTGCACGGCAGGCGCCTGGTCATCAGGACGGCCAGCGGGCGGCCGGTGACGGTCGCCACGACGGCGTCCACCCGGGTGAGCGTGGCCGGCGCGCTGCTGCGCGACATCACCGACGGAGCGCCGGTCATCGTGCTCGGCCCGCGCTCCGGCTCGGCGATCGCGGCCGCCACCGTCACCCTCGGGCCGCCACCCGGCGGGAACGGAAACGGCACCCTGCGGCTGACGCCGCCGCCGGGCTGGGCCGCGGCCCGCGGGACCGTGCAGGACGCGAGCGCCGCCGGCTTCACCGTTCTCACGCCCGGCGGGTCCCGGATTCCGGTGTCGACGACCCGTGACACCAACGTGTTCGTGCCCGACGCCCGCCTGGGCCAGCTGCAGGCCGGCGTCACCACCGTGGCCCTGGGCCACGCCCGGCCGGACGGGACGCTGACGGCCATCGGCGTGCTGCAGCAGCCGGCCGGGTCGCCGTTCCACGCGCAGTTCAATGCGATTCGCGGCTGCTCGCCCGCCACGGTGGCCGGCGCGCTAGCGGCGGCGCTGAAGTCAGCCGGCTGACCCCGGCGACCCCGCCCCTGGCACGCGGCCGTCCGGTGCCAGGGGCATGGACCGCAGCCGGACGCCGCAGGCCCGGAAGATGGCGTTGCCGATGGCCGGGGCGACGGCGATGATCGGCGTCTCGCCGCCGCCCGCCGGCGGGCAGTCCGGCTGGTCCAGCAGGATCACCTCGATCTCGGGCAGGTCGGCCAGCCGCGGCACCCGGTAGGCGCCCAGCCCGGCGTTGCGGATCCGCCCGCCGGCGAAGTCGATCGCCTCGAACAGCGCCGGGCCCAGCCCCATCATGAGCGCGCCCTCGACCTGGTTGGCCAGCCCGTCGGGATGCACGATGGCGCCGCAGTCGAACGCGGTGACCAGCCGCAGCACCGTCAGCGTGCCGTCGGGCGCGACCCGGACGGTGGCGGCGGTGGCGACCCGGCCGTCCTTCTCCCGACCGGCCGCGATGCCGGTGCCGTGCCCGGCTTCTGCCGGGCCGGGCCAGCCCGCGGCATCGGCGGCCGCGCGCAGCACCGCGGCCAGCCGCTCGTCTTCCAGGTGCGCCAGCCGCAGGGCGAGCGGGTCGGCCCCGGTCGCGGCGGCCAGCTCGTCGATGTGGCACTCGCGGGCGAAGTTGTTCGCGGTGGCGGCCAGCGCCCGGTAGGAGCCGATGGCCAGCGGCGAGACCGCCGGCTGGTAGCGCAGCCGCTGGTGCGGGATCTTGTAGGGCGGCTCCAGCCCGACCGCGCCGGAGTTGATGTTGGTGCACGACCAGCCGGTCAGCTCGCCGCCGGGCCCGGCCGAGCCGCTGACGTCGATGACGGCGGCCGGGCGCAGGTACCCGTTCTGGAATTCCTCCTGCCGGGTCCACTGGACGTGCACCGGCACGCCCGCGGCGCGCGCCAGCCGGGCCGCCTCCAGCGCCACCACGCTGCCGTGCTTGCCGCCGAACCCGCCGCCGTAGTCGGGCACCACGACCTGCACCTGCGCCTCGGCGAGGCCGAGCGCGGCAGCCAGCTCGCCGCGGGCCCGGAACGGCGTCGAGGTACCGGTCCACACGGTCAGGCCGCCGTCGTCGCGCCACTGCGCCAGCGCCGAGCGGGGCTCCAGCGGCGCGTGCGCGACGTAGGCGGCGGTGTAGGTCGCGTCGCGGCGGACCGGCCCGGCGGCCAGCGCCGCGCCGGCGTCGCCCTGGTCGTGCTCGAACGGCCCGCGCAGGCCCGTCCCGCCCGCCGGGTGCGCGCGCAGCCAGGACTCCAGGGTGGCGGGCGTGACGGGTTCCGGCTCATCCCACTCGGCGGCCTGCCACAGGGCCTGGACCCGGCCGAGCGCCTGGCGGGCGGCCGCCGCGGTGCCGGCGATCACGCCGATGAAGTCCCCGTCGCGGACGACCGTCACGCCGGGCAGCGCCGCCGCGGCCGCGGTGTCGGCGGAGACCAGCCGCGCGCCGTGCGCGGGCAGCTGCAGCGCGCAGCCGTGCCGCATGCCGGGCAGCCGCACGTCGGCTGGGAACTGCTTGGCGCCGGTCGCCGCGCGGGCCGCGCCCGCCGCCGGGGCGGCATGCCCGGCAACGTGCCAGTCCCGGGCGGCGGACACCTCGGCACCGGCCGGGACCCGCTCGACCCGGCGCTGGCCGGCCACCAGGTCGGCGTAGCTGACCGAGGGCGCGCCGTCCGGCCCGGCCACCATCCCGCCGGCGGCCCGCAGCTGCCCGGCCGGCAGCCCGAACCGGGCGGCAGCCGCCTCGGTCAGCAGCCGCCGGGCCGCGGCCGCTGCGGCGCGCAGCGGGGGACCGGCGTGCGGCATGCCCCGGCTGCCGAAGGTGCCCAGGTCGAACGGCGAGGTTCCGGTGTCGCCCATGGCCACCGTCACGGCGGGCACCGGGACGGCCAGCTCCTCGGCCACCAGCAGGGCCAGCGCCGTCCGGGTGCCCTGGCCGCCCTCGACCTTCCCGGTATACGCGGTGACCGCGCCATCGCCGCCGACATGCACCCAGGCGTCGTCGGGCGCGTCGAAGCCGGGCGGCCCGGCGGCTTCCTGCCCGCCGGGCGCGTCGTCGGCCACCACCGTCATCAGCCCGTCGGGCATGGCCGCCGCGAACGCCTCCGGTGACTGCCGGGCCAGGTCCCACGGCACCGCCGGGCGCCGTGCCCCGTCCGGGTATCCCGGTGCCGGATAGTCCGGTACCGGAGTATCCGGCACTTCAGTCAGCAGCTCCGGCTGCTCCAGCAGCTCGGCGGCCCGGTGCACGGCTCGGCGGATCCGCGGGTAGGTGCAGCACCGGCAGATGTTGCCGAGCTCGGCGGCGATCCGCTCGTCGTCGGGATGCGGGACCCGGGCCAGCAGCGCCGCCGTCGCGGTCAGCCAGCCCGGCGTGCAGTACCCGCACTGCAGCGCCCCGGTCTCCAGCCAGGCCTGCTGCACCGGATGCAGGTAGCCGTCCTCGGCCAGGCCCTCGGCCGTGGTGACCCGCTGCCCGGCCGCCTCCGTCGCGGGCAGCTGGCAGGCCGCCACCGCGCGGCGGCCGACCAGCACCGTGCACGCGCCGCAGGCTCCCTCCCCGCAGCCGAGCTTGGGCCCGGTGACGCCGGCGGCGCGCAGTGCCGACAGCAGAGTGGCGTCGCTGTCGGCGCCGATCTCGCGCGGGGTCCCGTTAATGATGATCGTGAACGCCATGGATTCCTCGTCGTCGTGGCCAGCCGCCCGTCCTCATAGTGGCACCCGCTGCCGCGGCCCGGGCGGCCGACCGCTGGTCGTGATTCGTCCTGTCCCGGGCCATGTGTCCCTGACTCGGCTGCCGGGGCGGCCGCCCGCTTCGTTCTGCTGTCAGCCGCGGACCAGATCGGGCTCCATCTTCTTCATCAGCGCCGCCAGCGACTGCGAGCTGACAGGGACTTGCGGGATCAGCATTCCGATCGTGTCGTCCGTGCTCCAGGCGCAGATGACGACGTAGGAGCTTGTCGTCTGGCCGGTCTCGCATGCATACCGGGTATCGCCCGGCCCGCCACCCTCCTGCACCAGCGTGGCGTGCGTCAGTTCGCTGCCTATCCCGGACAATGCCGACTTGACGGTGCTGGCCGGGCCGCTCGTGAATGGTCCGCTGTTGTCCGAGGACGGCGCGTTGATGCCGAGATACACCACGACAATGCTCGCGCCCCGGGCAGGGCTCCCGGCCGGGGCATTGGTGTAGATCGCCGCGCCGAATTTGGCGCTGGGCATTGTTGCCCGGAAATTCTGATCGAGCGCTGAGACGACACTGCGGAACTGGCCGCTGTGCTCGTCGGCATAGTCCTGATTCAGCCCTCCTGCAGCCGCCGG
Source organism: Streptosporangiaceae bacterium (assembly GCA_035763085.1). Lineage (GTDB taxonomy): Bacteria > Actinomycetota > Actinomycetes > Streptosporangiales > Streptosporangiaceae > DASUBV01. Next base: position 18,662 of record DASUBV010000128.1, read on the forward strand.
AGCCGGGATGATCGCGCGGACGCTTGCTGTGGAGTTCAGGTGATGGATCAGCGCGAACACCAGCACCCCGGCCAGGACAGCGACGGCCGCTGCGCCGAAGGCCATGCCGACGACGTTGCGCCCGGGCGGCGGGGCTGGAGCGACGAGGGACGGGTCGGCGGACACGGCAGCGGTGCCTGGCGGGGCGCCGTAGCCGTGCGCCGCCTCAGGGCCGGCGGCTGCCGCATCCGGGAAAGCCGGCACGCCTGGCGGAGGCGGCATCCCTGGCGCAGCCGGTACCTCTGGCATTGCCGGCGTTTCCGGGGGAGCCGGCGTTTCTGGCTCGTCCGATCGGGGGGCCGGCTCCGCAGGCTCCGGGCCGTTCATTTCCGCCTCAGCTGGATCCACAGGGCCGCCTCAGATCGCACATTTTGTCAGATATCGTAGGCGTTTATTTCAGGGCCCGGTAGTCGTCAGGGTCGCTGTCCGGGGTCAGTAGGAGAACGCTGCCGGAGGCCGAGCGCCGTTTCCCGGAAAGGACGGCCAGGCAGCTGACAGCCAGCCAGCCGAACGCGGTGCAGTTGCCGGAATCACCGGCCCGAAGGGTCGCCGGGAGGGCACGGGCGTGGCGTGAGCGGTGCGGCCGGCCGGCGTGCTGACCACGATCGCGAGGCCAGCCCCGCAGAGAAACATGAGCAGCGGCCCGCTGCCGGACCCCTGCATGCCTGCAGGTGCGGCGCCGGGGACACCGGCCGTGCCGAGAACAGCGGCCATACCCGGAGCACCGGCGCCAGGCTAGGTTGAGGCAACCGTACCCAGGCGTGTGGGTGCGGGCCGGGCCGCGGCCCGGAGTCCGCCTTGCCCCCAGCGGAGGATCCATGTCCGGAACTGTCGCGTCCCCCGGCCCGGCGGCCCCGTCCGAGCCTGCGCCCGCCCCGCGGCGCAAGCCGCGGACCGATGGCGCCGCGGTCAAGGAGATCAACGAGGCGCTGGAGGTGATCCGGCACCGGGCCGAGGAGATCCGCAGCGCGCCCGAGCAGCACAAGCCCCGGCTGGTGGTGTCGGCCCAGGTGCGCGGGACCAGCATCCTGGACAAGATCGCCGACGCGGTGAACAAGTTCTGCGGCCAGCAGCGCTCAGATTACTCCGAGGTCGGTAGGCTGGCAACATGCAGAGAATCGTCGGGGTTGTCAGGCTGTCGGTAGAGCGTGACGAGAGCACGTCTCCGGAGCGTCAGCGGGAGATCATCGCGGCGGCGGCCGTGGCCCGCCAGGGTCAGGTGATCGGGTGGGCTGAGGATCTTGACATCAGCGCTACGAAGGTGCCGCCGCTGAAACGCCCCGCTCTCCTCA
>DASUBV010000129.1:0-23211 GCA_035763085.1 Streptosporangiaceae bacterium
CTGGGGGGTTCCAGGGGGGTGGCCCCCCTGGGGTAAACCAGCCTCAGCCATGGCGATGCCGATCCCGTTGGCTGGCCCGCAGGGTCGGCCTGCGCGATCGGCAGGGGGTCCGGGGGGCGAAGCCCCTCGGCTTGGGGGTTCCAGGGGGTCGGCCCCCTGGGCCAGTACTAGCTGTAGCGCTCGAGGAGGGAGGACTCGGCGAGGCGGGACAGGCCCTCGCGGACGCCCTTGGCCTGCGCACTGCCCACACCCTCGACGCACTGCAGGTCCTCGACCGTAGCCGCCAGCAGCTTCTGCAGGCCGCCGAAGTGCCCGATGAGCCCGTCCACCGCCGGGCTGGGCAGCCGGGGCACCTTGGCCAGCAGCCGGTACCCGTGCGGGCTCACCGAGTCATCCAGGTTCTCGGTGCCGCCCAGGCGCAGCACCGCCGCGACCGCCCCGATGTCGAGCAGCTCGTCGGTGCTCAGGTCCGCCAGCTCGGCCAGCGCCGCCACGGCGGCCGAGCGCCGGTCGGCGGGCGGGCTGGGCACGTAGTCCTGGGCCAGCAGCTGGCGCTCCGCGCCGATCCCGGCGACCAGCTCGTCCAGCTGCAGGGCCAGCAGCCGGCCATCGGTGCCGAGCTCGACCATATGGCCCTCGATCTCATCAGCGATCCGGCGGACCATCTCGATCCGCTGCGCCACCGCCGAGACATCCCGGACGGTGGCCAGATCCTCGATCTCCAGGGCCGACAGCGCGCCGGTGACCTGATCCAGCCGGAGCTTGTACCGCTCCAGGGTGGCCAGGGCCTGGTGCGCCCGCGACAGGATCGTGGTGGAGTCCTCGAGCACGTAGCGGGCACCGCCGCTGTACACGGCGATGATCCGCATCGACTTGCTGACCGAGATGACCGGGTAGCCGCACTGGCGGGCAACGCGCTCGGCGGTGCGGTGCCGCGTGCCCGACTCGCCGGTGGGCAGCGTCGGGTCAGGGACCAGCTGAACGGCGGCGCGCAGGATGGCGGACCCGGTGCGGTCCAGCACGATGGCCCCGTCCATCTTGGCCAGCTCGCGCAGCCGGGTGGCCGAGAACGCCACCTTGAGCTCGAAACCGCCCGAGCACAGGTCCTCGACCGCCTGGTCGTGGCCCAGCACGATCAGGGCGCCTGTGCTGCCGCGCAGGATGCGCTCCAGGCCTTCACGCAGCGCGGTGCCCGGCGCCACTGCCGCGAGCGCGGCACGACGCTGCTCGTCCCGCCCGATGCTCATGGCAGGCACCCTCCTGCCTCCAGGCCGGTCATTAGCGTCAGTGTATTCGGCAGCGCGCCGGTCGCGGCCTAGCTGATGCGGAAGGTTACGGGGTTGCTGGTCAGCGCGCCGTCGCTGACGGTCGCGGTGTACGTCCCGGCCGGCATCCGCGAGGTCCCGGCCGGGCAGCCCGGCGCCGACGCCTGCCGGTTCCAGGAAATGGGCAGCACCGTGGGCACCCCGCGCTGCAGGTCCGACACGAGGTTTCCGGCGCCCTGGACGCAGTCAGCCGAGCTCCAGACTCGCACCGAGCCGGCCCGGATGATCAGCGCCACGTGCCGCGCTCCGACGTTGAAGGTGCAGGTCTGGCGCGCGGTGGCCACGACATCGACGTTGAACTGGGGAAGCTGGCCCGCCCCGTAGCTTTCCTGGCCGGAGAACAGGCTCAGCACGACCGAGCCGGCCGGGCACGGATGCGGGTGACCGTAGGCAGCCCGGCCGCCGTGCCGCCCGCGGGCGGCCGTCTCGCCGTGCGCGCGGGTGTCAGTGCCGCCGGCAGCCGCCTGGCCGGGCCCGCCGCCCTGGCCCGGTCCGCTGCCGCCGTGCTGGCTCCCTGAACCGGTGCCGGGCTGCCCGGCGGTCCCGGCCGGGCTGCCGTCCCCGCCGCCGCCCATGGCACCGGAGAAGGCCCAGGTAATCAGGGCCAGGACGGTGAGGCCGGTGATCAGGGCGACGAACCGCCGCCGCCAGTAGGTGGCGGCCTGCGGCCCGCGCATGACGGGCCGAGGGGGCCGGGGCGGCCCGCCCTGATACCCGGGGCTGCGGGGCGCCGGGACCGGCGGCACCGGGCCGCGCAGATCCGGGCCCGCCTTGACCGCCACGCCGGCCCGGGCGGCCTCGGCATGGCCGGCGTGCTGAGCGACCGCCTGCGCTCCGGTAACCGGCTCGGCCGCGCCGCCGGGGTGCCCCGGGTAGGCAAAGCCGGCCTGCGGGCCGGGCCCGGACGATGTGCCTGCCCCTGGCGGCCCGCCGTCCGCCGACGGTAGAGCCTGCCGGGCATGAGCAACCGGCCGGCCATACGGAAGCCGCCGAAGGCGCTGTGCGCGCTGACTCCACCGGTTGTTACGGAGAGTATTCATGCCCATAGGGTGAGTATGCAGAGCCGCCGACCCGGCCCAGGGCAGAAACGCCGTCCCGCGCGAACTGCATTATCGCAGGTAAACAGCTTGTATGGGTTCGCCAGCCAGGTCTGATTCCGGCGCCATCGGACCGGGCTGCCCGGCCTGGCGATGACCTGGGTGTCTTCACGCCGCTTCTCATCTAGCTACTCTCTGTTACCAGTTTGCCTGACGGTGCCGGGGATCCGGCGGCATGGCACCCGCCGTGGCAAGATCGGTCTGGTCATGACCTCGCCGTACGTAGCGCCGATCCTGAGCTGGTATGCGGCCAGCGCCCGCGATCTGCCGTGGCGGCGCCCGGGAACCTCCGCCTGGGCCGTCCTGGTCAGCGAGATCATGCTGCAGCAGACCCCGGTGGCCCGCGTGCTGCCCGCCTACGAGGCCTGGCTGGCCAGATGGCCGACGCCCGCCGCGCTGGCCGGTGCCACCCCGGCGGATGCTGTCCGGCAGTGGGACCGGCTGGGCTACCCGCGCCGGGCCGTCCGGCTGCACGCGATCGCCACCAGCCTGGTCAGCGAGCACGGCGGGCAGGTGCCGGCCAGCATCGAGGCGCTCACCGCGCTGCCCGGAGTCGGCCCCTACACCGCTGCGGCGGTGGCCAGCTTCGCGTTCGGGCAGCGGCACGCCGTCCTGGACACCAATGTCCGGCGAGTGCTCGCCCGCCTGGTGACCGGCGTGGCCCTGCCCACGGCCGCTGCCACCGCTGCCGAGCGGCGGCTGGCGGAGTCGCTGCTGCCGACGGCTGCTGAGGTGGCCGCCCGCTGGGCGGTCGCGGTCATGGAACTTGGCGCCCTGGTCTGCACCGCCGCCCGGCCCGCCTGTGCGGCCTGCCCGGTGGCCGGGCAGTGCGCCTGGCGGCAGGCTGGCCGCCCGGCGGGGGCACCGCCGCGGCGGGCCGCGCCCGGCTACCCGGGCAGCGACCGGGAGTGCCGGGGCCGCCTGCTGGCCGTGCTCCGGGCTGCCGACGGCCCGGTCCCGGTCACCCGGCTGGATCCGGCCTGGAATGACTCAGGGCAGCGAGCGCGTGCGCTCGCTGCCCTGGTCGCCGATGGCCTGGTCACTGCCCGGCCGGATGGCTGCTACGCCCTGCCGGGCGAGTCCGGCGCCTAGCCGGCCGCAGCCTCCGAGCCACCGCCGCCGCCGCTGCTGCCGGCGGCCGGCGCGGCTCCGCCGCCTGTCGCGGCCTTGCTCGTGATGTCCTCCGGCGGCGCGTCCGGAACCGCGGCCGGCTTGGGCACGCCCTTGAAGGTGAACTTCGCGTCCGGGCCCTTGCCGTCAGCGTCGACGATGACGATCTGGCCCGCCTTCAGCTCGCTGAACAGGATCTTCTCCGACAGGTGATCCTCGATCTCCCGCTGGATGGTGCGCCGCAGCGGCCGCGCGCCGAGCACTGGGTCGTACCCGCGCTCGGACAGCAGCTCCTTGGCTCCCGGCCGGATCTCGATGCCCATGTCGCGGTCCTTGAGCCGCTCGTCCACCTTGGTGATCATCAGGTCGACGATCCGGAAGATCTCGTCCCGGCTGAGCTGGTGGAACACGATGACGTCATCGACACGGTTCAGGAACTCGGGGCGGAAGTGCTGCTTGAGCTCCTCGCCGACCTTGCTCTTCATCCGGTCGTAGGAGCCGCGCGACTCCCCGGAGGTGCCGAAGCCGACCGACACGCCCTTGGAGATGTCGCGGGTGCCCAGGTTGGTGGTCATGATGATGACGGTGTTCTTGAAGTCCACCACCCGGCCCTGGGCATCGGTCAGCCGCCCGTCCTCCAGGATCTGCAGGAGCGAGTTGAAGATGTCCGGGTGCGCCTTCTCGATCTCGTCGAACAGGACGACGGAGAACGGGCGGCGCCGGACCTTCTCGGTGAGCTGGCCGCCCTCCTCGTACCCGACGTAACCGGGCGGGGAGCCGAACAGCCGCGAGACGGTGTGCTTCTCCATGTACTCGCTCATGTCGAGCTGGATCAGCGCGTCCTCGTCACCGAACAGGAACTCGGCCAGCGTCTTGGACAGCTCGGTCTTGCCGACGCCTGACGGCCCGGCGAAGATGAACGACCCGCCCGGCCGCTTGGGATCCTTCAGGCCGGCCCTGGTGCGCCGGATGGCCTGCGACAGCGCCTTGATGGCGTCGTTCTGGCCGATGACGCGCCGGTGCAGCTCATCCTCCATCCGCAGCAGCCGCTGGGATTCTTCCTCGGTGAGCTTGAAGACGGGGATCCCGGTCGCCGTCGCCAGGACCTCGGCGATCAGCTCCTCGTTCACCTCCGCCGGCGTGTCCATGTCGCCGGCCTTCCACTCCTTCTCCCGCGCGTCCTTCTTCTCGATCAGCTGCTTCTCGGTGTCCCGGAGCGCAGCCGCCTTCTCGAAGTCCTGGGAGTCGATGGCCGACTCCTTGTCGCGCCGGACGTCGGCGATCTTCTCATCGAAGTCGCGCAGGTCCGGCGGGGCGGTCATCCGGCGGATCCGCATCCGTGAGCCTGCCTCGTCGATCAGGTCGATCGCCTTGTCGGGCAGGAACCGGTCACTGATATAGCGGTCAGCCAGCTGGGCCGCGGCCACCAGGGCGTCATCGGTGATGGTCACCCGGTGGTGGGCCTCGTAGCGGTCCCGCAGGCCCTTCAGGATCTCGATGGTGTGCTTGATCGTCGGCTCGGCCACCTGGATGGGCTGGAACCGGCGTTCCAGCGCCGCGTCCTTCTCCAGGTGCTTGCGGTACTCATCCAGCGTGCTGGCCCCGATGGTCTGCAGCTCGCCGCGCGCCAGCATCGGCTTGAGGATCGAGGCCGCGTCGATAGCGCCCTCGGCTGCCCCGGCCCCGACGAGCGTGTGGATCTCGTCGATGAACAGGATGATGTCGCCGCGGGTCCTGATCTCCTTCAGGACCTTCTTCAGCCGCTCCTCGAAGTCACCGCGGTACCGGGACCCGGCCACCAGCGCGCCCAGGTCCAGCGTGTAGAGCTGCTTCTCCTTGAGCGTCTCGGGGATCTCGCCCTTGACGATCTTCTGGGCCAGGCCCTCGACCACCGCGGTCTTGCCCACGCCCGGCTCGCCGACCAGGACCGGGTTGTTCTTGGTCCGCCGGGACAGCACCTGCATGACCCGCTCGATTTCCTTCTCCCGGCCGATGACCGGATCGAGCTTGCCCTCGCGTGCCGCCGCGGTGAGATTGCGGCCGAACTGGTCCAGGACCAGCGACGTGGACGGGGCAGCGTCGGACGGCGCGCCCGCCGCGGCAGGCTCCTTGCCCTGGTAGCCGTGCAGCAGCTGGATCACCTGCTGGCGAACCCGGTTCAGGTCGGCGCCCAGGCGGACCAGGACCTGCGCGGCCACGCCCTCGCCCTCGCGGATCAGGCCGAGCAGGATGTGCTCGGTACCGATGTAGTTATGACCCAGCTGCAGCGCCTCGCGCAGTGAGAGTTCCAGCACCTTCTTGGCCCGCGGCGTGAAGGGGATGTGCCCCGACGGCGCCTGCTGACCCTGGCCGATGATCTCCTCAACCTGCTGGCGTACCGCCTCCAGGCTGATCCCCAGCGACTCGAGTGCCTTGGCGGCGACGCCCTCGCCCTCATGGATGAGGCCAAGCAGGATGTGCTCGGTACCGATGTAGTTGTGGTTGAGCATCCTGGCCTCCTCCTGTGCCAGGACCACAACCCGCCGCGCCCGGTCGGTAAACCTCTCGAACATCTCGTCGCTCCTCACAGAGCGGTCGGGGAGGCATCGAACTTGCCCCATCCCTTCCGCATGTTAGCCCGTACGCAGGGCGACGCCTCGCGCGCGTTATTTCACGTACGTAAACGTTCCCCGCCGGTAAGGCGTTCATCCCATCCAACCTAGGCCACGAAGCCCTGTGTTCCCAGCTACGCCGGCAGCGAACGCCGTGTTCGCCGGGGTCAGAACATGCCAGCAGGCGGCACCCCGCGAGCTGCGCGGCGGTGCCGCCTGCCGGCGACCTCCCGCTGGAACGGGGCCGCCCCGGCGCCCGGCCAGGGCCCGCTGGCCCGGTCATGCCGGAGTGGCTAGATGAGTGCCTGCCTAGTGAGCGGCCTCATAGTCTGAGATGATTGATGCCGGAATGCGGCCCCGGTCACTGACCTTGTCGCCGCGCTGCCGGGCCCAGGCCCGGATATCGGAGCTGCGCTCCCGCCCTGGCCCGGAGCGGGACTTACGCCGCCGGCCGCCACCGCTGACCCGCCGCGAGTGCTCTGTATATGGAGCGAAGGTGTCGTGCAGTTCCTTGGCGTGAGCAGAGCACACGTCGATCTCATACGCAGCGCCGTCAAAGGCAAACGAAACCGTCTCGTTACCTTCGATCTCGCCGTCGTGGGGGAGGTCGCACACGACCGTCACCACCGTCTTCTGGGCCATCAGGCAGCCTTTCCCCTGGGGAAGTCTTTTGGCACGTAAAGATATACCAGCAGCCGAGCGGTTGACAATTCACGATACGCAGGTTTGTGCTCGGCGACACACTCACCCAAGGTCGGTGTAACTCTCCGTAATCGCCAACCCGACTATTTGTGGTCACCTCGTTCAGCCGCGGCGGCGTCTTCGGCCTGCGTATCTGCATCGTCTCCGTGAATCTGTTCCGCGGCGGAAATATCTTCCCGGGGTACATCCTCTGAACGCTGCCGCCGCGCACCCATCTCGTGCCGCAGGAAGGCGGCGACTGCGACGAGGAATGCTGCACATACCAGCAGCGGCGGGGTGAGCACTGACACGTACTTCATCGAGCTGCGCCCTTCCCATCCAGAATGCATGTTCCTGATCGCAAATTTCATCTGGCAAGTGGACACGGGCGACCCGGGAGCCGCCACTAGCCCGCCTAATCGGCATTGTCCCGCACCGGCCCGGGGTCGCGGTCGCCGGGCTACCGCAGGAAAGCGGCGCTGCGGCGCCCGGCGCCCGGCCAGCCAGGGCAGGGCTGGCCTGCAGGTCCGCTGCCAGGTTCGCCGCGCGAACGGCGAGCGCCTGCCGCAGGCACTCGCCGCGGGCCGCCTGGCGGGCGCCGGCGGGCGGCCCGGCGCGGCGGCCAGCACAAACGCCAGACGGCTCCGGCCAGTGCCGGAAACCGGCCTGCCCATGGTGCCCGGCGTGACAGGATCGGTGCCGGCCCGGGCCGCTGACGGCAGCGCATCGCTGCCCGGACAGCCCGGCTTCCGGCCGGCGCCACCGGGCCCCGCTAGTGGCCAGGCGGCCGTTCGCCGGCCGGCGAACGCATCTGCCCGCCCCGGAAAGCGACAGGCATGTTCCACGCCGACCTGCATATTCACTCCCGGTACTCACGAGCATGCAGCCAGGACTGCGATATCGAGCATCTCGCCTGGTGGGCACTGCGCAAGGGCATTACCGTCGTCGGCACCGGGGATTTCACCCATCCGGCCTGGGCGGCGGACCTGCGAGAATCTCTCATTCCCGCAGAGCCGGGCCTGCTCCGGCTGCGACCCGGCCTCGAGGACCGGCTGCGCCGTACTTCACCGCGCAGCTGCGCGGGGCAGGTTCGTTTCATGCTCTCCGCCGAGATATCCACCATCTACCGCGGCGGAGACAGGACCCGGAAAGTCCATCACCTGCTCTATGCGCCCACATTCGAGGCAGCCGATCGCATCACCACTGCGCTGGGCAAGACCGGGAACCTGGCCTCCGACGGACGCCCTATTCTCGGCCTTGACTCGAGGAACCTGCTGGAGATCACCCTGTCCGGCGGACCGGGCTGCTATCTTGTGCCGGCTCATGCGTGGACACCATGGTTCGCGGTCCTCGGCTCGAAATCCGGCTTCGATCTGGTGGCCGACTGCTACGGAGATCTGGCTGACGAGGTATTCGCCATCGAGACCGGGCTGTCCTCTGATCCGCCGATGAACTGGATGTGCTCCGCGCTCGATCGCTACCGGCTGGTAAGCAACTCCGATGCGCATTCACCGCCGATGCTCGGGCGCGAGGCGACAACGCTGACCTGTGACCTCGATTACTTTGCGATCGCCGAGGCCTTCCGGTCCGGCAGCGGCCTGCACGCAACGATCGAGTTCTTCCCGGAGGAAGGCAGGTACCACCTGGACGGCCACCGCAAATGCGGTATCCGCTTCGAGCCCGGGCAAAGCAGTCAGCAGGGCGGAATCTGCCCGGCGTGCGCCAGACCGCTCACGATCGGCGTCGCGCACCGGGTCGCCGAGCTGGCGGACCGCCCGGCGGGCTACCGGCCGGCCGGGGCCCCCGGCTTTGCGCACCTCATCCAGCTCCGCCAGGTGGTCGCGGAGATCGTCGGGACCGGCCCGGCGAGCAAGAAGGTCATGGCCGAGACCAGCCGGCTCGTCAGCGCGCTCGGCCCGGAACTGGGCATCCTCAGCGAGGTGCCGCTGACCGAGGTCGGCCGGGCCGGCGGCAGCGTGCTGGCCGAGGCGCTCGGCCGGCTGCGCCGCGGCAAGGCCGTCCGGGAAGCGGGCTTCGACGGCGAGTACGGCACGGTGCGGCTGTTCCAGCCCGGCGAGCTGGACTCCGGGCCCGCGCTGTTCGACCTCCCGGCCGGGCTGCCCGCGGCTCCCCGCCCGCGGCCGGCCGCCAGGAAAGCCGGGCGGCCGGTGCCCCCGGCCGTCCCGGCGGTCCCGCCCGCGCGTCAGGAGCCGGGGCCGGTGCTGGCCGCGGCGCCCGGCGGGGAACCGGACGCCGGCGGGCCCGCCGGACGCCTGCTCAGCGGGCTGGACCCGGAGCAGCGCTCGGCAGCGCTGGCCCCGGCGCCGCTGCTGATCATCGCCGGGCCCGGCGCCGGCAAGACCAGGACCCTGACGCACCGGATCGCCTACCAGGTCGCCGCCGGAGCCGCGCCCGCCAGCTGCCTGGCGCTGACCTTCACCCGGCGCGCGGCCGAGGAGATGCGCGCCCGGCTGGCCGCGCTGAGCCGTGAGCCTGACCACGGGGAGCCTGACCACGGGATCACCGGCCTGGGGGCGGTGACGGTGACCACCTTTCACGGGCTGGGCCTGCGGATCCTGCGCGAGCTACACGAGCATGCGGGACTGCCGGCCGATTTCCGGGTGGCCGACGAGGCGGCCGTCCTGGCGGTCGCGGCCCAGGCAGCCGGATCACAGCAGGCCGGGCGCGAGCTGCTGCGCGCGGCCAGCCCCGGCAGCCCGGCCCGGGCCACCCTGGTCCGCGAGCTGACCAGCCGCGGCCTGGTGGACTTCGACGGGCTGATCGAGGTGCCCGCCTCGCTGCTGGCCGCCGGGCCCGGCCTCGCCGCCGCCATGCGGGACCGGTGGAAGCTCATCAGCGTGGACGAGTACCAGGACATCGACGCCGCCCAGTACCAGCTGCTGCAGCTGCTGGCCGGCGACGGGACGGGCCTGACCGCGATCGGCGATCCCGACCAGGCCATCTACGGATTCCGCGGCGCCGACGTGGGCTTCTTCCTGAGATTCGGCACTGACTATCCCGGTACCGCCACCCGGCGGCTGAGTGTCAGCTACCGCGCCAGCCACGAGATCGTGGCCGCCGCCACGGCCGCCATCGCCCCGGCGACGCTGGTCCCGGGACGGACCCTGCGGGCAGTAACCGCCGGGCCCCCGGTGAGCACGCACGAGGCGGCCGACGAGCACGCCGAGGCGGCGTGGATCGCCCGGGCGATTGACCAGCTTCTCGGCGGGTCGTCCTTTCACTCGCTCGACAGCGGCCGGGCCGGTCCTGACGGTCACGCGGGGCTCAGCCTGGCCGGCATCGCGATCCTGTACCGGACCGACGCCCAGTCCGCTGCGCTCGGCCAGGCGCTGACCAGGGCTGGCCTGCCGTTCCGCAAGGGCTCCCATGACCTGCTCCAGCGCCGCCCCGGCGTGCCGGAGCTGCTGGCCGAGATGCGGCTGGCCGCCCCCGGCAGCCCGCCCCCGGCAGCCAGCGGGGGGTCCGGCGGGCCGATCGCCGCCCGGCTGGCCTCCGCTGCGCGCGCCCTGGCGACACGGCCGGGCCGGTACCAGCCCGTGGACATCCTGGCGGCGGGTGAGCTGCTGACCCCGCTGGCCCGCCGCTGCGGTGACGACACCGAGCGGTTCTGGACCGAGGTCAGCCTGGGGGCCGCGGTCGATGCCCTCGACCCGCGGGCCGACGTGATCACGCTGCTGACCCTGCACGCGTCCAAGGGCCTGGAGTTCGACGTGGTGTTCGTGGCCGGCTGCGAGGACGGCCTGCTGCCACTGCGGCTGCCTGATACTGACCTGGCCGAGGACCGGCGCCTGCTGTTCGTCGGCATGACGCGGGCACGGTCGCGCCTGGTGCTGACCTACGCGGCCGCACGGCAGCGCGGCAGCCGGGGTGGCGCCGGCACCGTCACCGGAGCCTCGCCGTTCCTGCGCTCCCTGGGGCCGGTCCTCGCGGCCGAGCCCGTCCCGCCCCGGCCGCGGCGCCCGGCCGACCGGCAGCTGCGCCTGCTGTAGGCGTCAGGCGTCAGGCGCCGGGCGTCAGGCGCAGCAGCATCCGGGTGTTACCCAGCGTGTTGGGCTTCACCCGGTCCAGGTCGAGGAACTCCGCCACGCCCTCGTCATACGAACGCAGCAACTCGGCGTACACCTCAGGCGTGGCGGCCTCGCCCTTGATCACCTCGAAGCCGTGCCGCTGGAAGAACGGCACCGCGAAGGTGAGCACGAAGACCCGCCGGACACCTAGCTGCCGGGCCGTCGCGAGCAGGACGGTCACGATCTCGTGACCGGCGCCGCGGCCCTGGTGCGACTCGTCCACCGCGATGGTGCGGATCTCGGCGAGGTCCTCCCACATCACGTGCAGCGCGCCGCAGCCGATGAGGGCACCGGACTCATCGCAGGCCACCCAGAATTCCTGGATGTCCTCATACAGGGTGACCGTCGCCTTATCGAGCAGCCGGCCCGAGGCCACGTTGGCATCGATCAGGGCGCGGATGCCCCGTACGTCGCTCGTTCGTGCTCGCCGGATCGCGTACTGCATGCCGGGGCTACCTCCGCAAGGGCCTCACGCTGGGGATTTGAGCCAGCATCCCAAACGGAGGTCAGGCCTGGCAATTCGATTCCGTACGCAGCGTAACACCGCATGCACATATTGTTCTCCAGCGCCGGTCAGGGACCTATTCGCGCACATCACATGCAGATCACGCTCGGTTCACGTCTCCGCTGACACGCCGTCTGACCTGCGGAAATGATGACGTGCACGATCCTGGTCGCGGGCGCGGAGCAGTATGGGCAGCGTCAGAACTGGCGGTGCGGACGGCAAAGCACGCGACCGCTGTGCGCGCGCCAGATGTTATGAAGATCTCAAATCTTTGCTGTTTGGCTCCGGCGCCACTGCACCATCGATTAATCTCCATCGCTGTTACCCCGTTGCGGCCGGCCCTACCCAGGTCCGGCATGCCACGACCCGCCGAGTTCCTGGCGTGCACCACGCGCCAGGGAGCCGGGGACCCATGTTCCCGGGGTGAATCGGCAGACTGCAGCCGCACCCGCGGCTGCGGGCGGCCGTAGGGCTCCTCCAGCCCGAACCCGTCAGCTAACCCGGTAGGCGGCCAAGGAGAGGAGACTCCACGTGGAGCGCTTGCCACACGGCAGGCATCACCAGCACAGCCGGCGCCCGGCCGCAGCAGCGCGGGACCGGGCGGGACGGCGGCCGCTTTCCGCCTGGACCCGCCTGACCGTCGTGACCGGAGCCCTGGCTCTGGCCAGCGTCGCCCTCCCGGCCGGCATCGCGGGGGCAGCGACCCAGTCGCCGGCGTCCGGCACGCCGAGCCTGAAGGTCACCCTGGCCAAGGCGCAGAAGCTCGCCAACGAGATCGAGAAGCTGGGCCAGCAGTACGACTCCCTGCAGATCCAGCTGCGCCAGGCGCGCCGGCAGGCGCGGCTGTCCCGCCTCGCCGCGGCCCGCTACCAGAAGCTGGTGTCCTCCGGCCAGAAGGCGCTCGGGCAGATCGCGGCCCAGGGCTACATGAACGGATCGCTGGACCCGACCCTGCAGATGCTGCAGACCTCCAATCCGCAGCAGTTCCTGGACCAGACCTCGATCATGCTGCAGCTCCAGCAGGAGAATGGCGACAAGCTGAGCCAGGTCTCCACCGCCGAGCAGGCGGCCAGGAAGGCTCAGCTGGCCGCCGCGCAGCAAGACACGCAGGCCGCCAGGCTGTCCAGCCAGATGCGCAAGAAGGTGGCCAAGTACCAGGCCAAGCAGAAGGTGCTGGACAGCACGGCATACAAGCAGGCGCTCGACATCTACAACGAGACCGGGAAGTACCCCGATATCTCCATCACGGGTAACTCGCTCCAGGTGCAGGCCCTGCGGGCGGCCATGACCCGGGTGGGCGACCCCTACGTGTGGGCCGCCGCCGGGCCGAGCGCGTTCGACTGCTCGGGCCTGGTGGTGTGGGCCTACGCCCAGCTCGGCATCAGCCTGCCGCACTACACCGGCGACCTATGGAACTCCGGCGTGCACGTGGCGCGCAGCGACCTCCAGCCCGGCGACCTGGTGTTCTTCTACGGCCTGGACCACGTCGGCTTCTACGTCGGCAACGGCCTGTTCCTTGACGCCCCGCAGACCGGCCAGGACGTGCAGGTCCAGCCGATGCTGTGGAGCGTTTATGACGGCGCGGTGCGGATCGGCTAACCCCCCGTACGCCGATCCCATCGCGCCCCGGTAGGTACGTCGCGCCCGGAGCCAGCTAGCTGGCTCCGGGCGTGACGTGTCCCCGGCGACGTCCGGGGCGGCTCCCAGGGGTCCGGGCCTGCGGCGCCCTGGGACCGGGGCTGGTTCCAGGGGTGCGGGCCCTCCGGGGCAGTAGCGTCAGCTGGGCTTGACGAGGGGGAACAGGACCGTCTCCCGGATGCCCGCGCCGGTCAGCATGATCAGCATCCGGTCGATGCCCATGCCCATCCCGCCGCTGGGCGGCATCCCGTGCTCCAGGGCCCGCAGGAAGTCCTCATCCAGCTGCATGGCCTCCGGGTCACCGCCGGCCGCCAGCAGCGACTGCGCGGTCAGCCGGGCGCGCTCCTCGACCGGGTCGACCAGCTCGGAGTAGGCCGTGGCAATCTCGGTCCCGAACGCGACCAGGTCCCACTTCTCGGCCAGCCTCGGGTCCTCGCGGTGCTGCCGCGTCAGCGGCGACACCTCGACCGGGAAATCGCAGTAGAACGTCGGCTCGACCGTGCGCGCCTCGGACAGGTGCTCGTGCATCTCCAGCAGGATCTGCGCGGCGTTCCAGCTCGGCTGCAGATCCACCCCGGCCCGGGCGGCCAGCTTGCGCAGTTCCTCGGCGCTGGTACCGGGGGTAACCTGCTCGCCGAGCGCCTCCGACAGCGCCCCGTGCACCGTGACCGTCCGCCACTCGCCGCCGATGTCGTACTCCGACCCGTCCGGCCGCCGCACCACCGTCCCGCCCAGGGCGTTGCGCGCCGCCGACTGCAGCAGTTCCCTGGTGAGCGTGGCCTGCGTGGTGTAGTCGCCGTAGGCCTCGTAGACCTCGAGCATGGTGAACTCCGGATTGTGCGTCGAGTCGGCGCCCTCGTTCCGGAAAATCCTGCCGATCTCATACACCCGCTCGATCCCGCCCACCACGAGCCGCTTGAGGTACAGCTCCAGCGCGATGCGCAGGTACAGCTCCATGTCGTAGGCGTTCATGTGGGTCGTGAACGGCCGGGCGTTGGCGCCGCCGTGCAGCGTCTGCAGCACCGGGGTCTCGACCTCGAGGTAGCCCCGGTCATGCAGGTCCTCGCGCACCGACCGGGTCACCGCGGCGCGGATCTCGGCCATCCGGCGGGCCTGCGGGTTGGTGATCAGGTCCAGGTAGCGCTGCCGGACCCGGGCTTCCTCGCCCAGGCCGTGGCGCTTGTCCGGCAGCGGCCGCAGGGCCTTGGCGGTGATGGCGAACGAGTCGGCCAGCACAGACAGCTCACCGCTGCGCGAGGTAATGACCTCGCCCTCGACGCCGATGTGGTCGCCGAGGTCCACGTCCTGCTTCCAGTCGGCGAGCCGCCCGGCGCCCACGCGGTCCAGGGAGATCATCACCTGGATGTCGCCGCTGCCGTCGCGGAGGGTGGCGAAGCAGAGCTTGCCGCCGTTGCGGTACAGCACGACCCGGCCGGCCACCCCGACCCGCTCGCCCGTGGACGTATCGGGAGCCAGGTCCGGATAGCGCTCACGGACGGCCGCGATCATGTCGGTACGCGGGAACCCGACCGGATACGGGTCAGTGCCCGCCGCCCGCAGCCGGTCCAGCTTGGCCCGGCGGATCTGCATCTGCTCGGGCGTATCGTCGGCCCGGCCATCGTCGCTCATCTGCCCGAGGCTACCGGTCTGGCCGGCCGCCGGGCACCGCGATATCAGCGCCGGGGCCTACCCGCTGGCCTGGGCGGTGTTGCGCTCGTAGATCAGCCGCAGCCCGACCAGGGTGAGCCACGGCTCGTAGGCGTCGATGACCTTGACCTCGTCCATCACCAGCGGGGCCAGCCCGCCGGTGGCGACGACCGTGACGGCGTCCGGGTCGCCGGGGGCCAGCTCGGCCGCCATCCGGGTCACGATTCCCTCGACCTGGCCGGCGAATCCGAAGATGATGCCCGACTGCAGGGCCTCGACGGTGCTCTTGCCGACCACCCGGCCCGGCCGGGCCAGCTCCACCTTGAGCAGCTGCGCGGCGCGCCGCGACAGCGCGTCGACCGAGATCTCAATACCGGGAGCCAGCGCCCCGCCAACGAACTCGCCGCGCTCGCTGACGGCGTCGAAGTTGGTGGAGGTGCCGAAGTCCACCACGATGGCCGGGCCGCCGTACAGGTGCACGGCCGCGGCGGCGTTGGTGATCCGGTCGCTGCCGACTTCCTTGGGGTTGTCGTAGCGCACCGGCACGCCAGTCTTCACGCCCGGCTCTACGATGACCGCTGGGACGTCGCCGTAGTACCGGCGGAACATCTCTCTCATCTCGTGCAGAACGGACGGCACGGTGGAGCACAGCGCGATCCCGCTGATGTCTGGCCCGGCGAACATCGCGCTCTGGTCGAGCAGTCCCTGCAGGATGACCGCGAGCTCGTCGGCCGTGCGCTTGGGGTCGGTGGCGATCCGCCAGTGCTCGATCACTTCCTCGCCGTCGAAGACGCCGAGCACGGTGTTGGTATTGCCCACGTCGATCGTCAGCAGCATGATTTGCCTCCCGCTGGCTTACTGGCGCTGGCCCGGCGGCTCGTCGCCGAACGTCAGCCAGCAGTTGTCGATCAGCCGCGTGGTGCCGACCCTGGCCGCCACGAGCAGCAGCGCCGGCCCAGTATGGTCGGGCCCGACCTCGGCGAAGGTCACCGGGTCGGCCAGTGTCAGGTAGTCGAGCTCCACCGGCGGCTCGCTCGCTCCGGCCGCGTCCAGCAGCAGGGCGGCAGCCGCGAGCGCGGCCTTGGGCCCGGCGCTGACCGCGGCCGACGCGGCGGCCAGTGCCCGCGGCAGGGCCAGCGCGGCGGCGCGCTCCCAGTCCGACAGGTAGACATTGCGGCTGGATATGGCCAGGCCGTCCGGGTCACGGCGGGTCGGCGCGGCGGCGATCTGCACCGGCAGGTCCAGGTCGGCGACCATGTGCCGGATCAGGGCGAGCTGCTGGGCGTCCTTCTCGCCGAACACCGCGATGTCGGGCGCGGTGAGATGCAGCAGCTTGAGCACGACGGTCAGCACCCCGCCGAAGAAGCCGGGCCGGAACTCGCCCTCCAGCAGCCGTCCGACCGGGCCAGGGTCGACCGTGACCTGCGGCTCGGCCGGGTAGATCTCGCGCCCGGCGGGGGCGAACACGACGGCGGCGCCTTCCTGGGCGCAGATCTCCAGGTCCTGCTCGATCGTCCTCGGGTACCGGCCGAAGTCCTCGCCGGCGCCGAACTGGAGCGGGTTGACGAAGATGCTGACCAGGACACTGCCCCCCTGGCCCTGCTGCGCGCCGGTGCCCTGGCCTGGCTGCCCGCCCGGCGCGGCGGCGGCCAGCTCGCGGGCCCGCCGGATCAGGGACCGGTGGCCGTCATGCAGCGCGCCCATCGTGGGCACCAGCACCACGGGCCGGGGCATCGTGGCGCGCGCGGTGGCCAGGCCCAGCCGGGTCCTGGCCAGGATCGGCATCATGACGCGGATCCGGCGAGGACGTCCAGGAGCCGCTGTGCGTCGGGCGGGCTCAGCATCCCGGCCGCCAGCGCCCGGTCGGCGGTCAGCCGGGCCAGCGCCAGGTAGGCGGGCAGTGCCTGCGGGGCGTCCGCCCGCAGCGCCGCCACGTGCCCGGCGACGGTCTCGGCGTCGCCCCGGGCGACCGGGCCGGTGAGGGCGGCATCACCCAGCCGCAGCGCGTTGTCCAGCGCCGCGCCGACCAGCGGGCCGAGCATCCGGGCCGGATTGGCGACGCCTGCCTCGGCCAGCAGGTCACAGGCCTGGACCACCTGGGTGACCAGGTGATTGGCCGCCCCGGCCAGGGCGGCGTGATAGAGCGCCCGGCGCTCCTCGGCGATGAATACCGGCTCGCCGCCCATCTCCACGACCAGGGCCTCGGCCACCGGGCGCAGCTGGTCGGGTGCGGTCACCCCCCAGCTGATGCCCGTCATCCGGTCGACATCGTCGGGACGGCCGGTGAAGGTCATGACCGGGTGCAGGGCGAGCGGGATCGCGCCCAGCCGGACGGCCGGATCCAGCACCGCCAGGCCGTGCCGGCCGCTGGCGTGGGCGAGCAGCCGCCCGGCCACCTCGGTGCCGGTGGCGGCCAGCCCGGCCACCAGGCCCGGCAGGACGTCGTCCGGGACGGTCAGCAGGACCAGGTCGCAGCGGGCGATGACGTCCTGCGGATCCCGGATCGGGGTACCGGGCAGGGCCTGCTCGACCCGCCGCCGGGACTGCGCGGAAACGGCCGATACCGCCACGATCCGGTGCCCGGCCCGGTGCAGGGCGGCGGCCAGGGCCGTGCCGGCCCGGCCGCCTCCGACCACGCCGACGCCCAGCTCGGCGGGATGCCGGAACTGGCCGTGACCGGCCTGGTCGTGCGGGTAAACGCTGGTCATCTCGTTCCAGTCCTAGCCGGGTACCGGACGGGAAGGATCAGCATAGCGATCCCAGCCGGCGCTTCCTCGCCGCTGGCCGCCCCGCCCGGCGGGTCGGCGCGGGGCATGCCGTGCCTCGCCACCAGCCCGGCCGGGCCTCAGTGCCAGTCGATGTGCCGGTCGTCGTGCCAGTGGCTCGAGCCGTTGCCGGAGTAGTCATCGGAATCATCTGGCGGCCGCGGGGCCCGGCAGCATCGCTCCAGGTACAGGGCGGCGGCCAGCAGCGCGGCCGCCGACAGCGTGGTGACCAGCGCGGCGATGGCATCTGCGCGCGGCACGTCCTTGTCCAGCATCCCGGCCACGTAGATGCCGAATCCGGCGGCCAGGCCGCCGATCGCCGCCGCCGCAGCCGAGCTGGCCTTGGCCAGGGCCGCCACCCTGGCCACCGCGATGGGCTGCAGCGGCTTGCCCGTCGTCTTGCGGCCGGTGATCTTGGCCCGCAGGTTGCGGCCGGCCACGGTCTCGCCGATGGCCAGCAGCAGCAGGGCGGGCACCGCGGTCCACGGCAGCGGCGGCAAGGTGGCGATGGTCTCGCGGACGATCAGCCAGGCCAGCGCCGCGCAGGCCACGGCGATGGCCAGCAGGGGACCGGGGCGGGTCGGCGTCATGAGGCGGCTCCCGGCGCGGCAGGCAGCCGCAGGGCGGCCCCGGCCAGGCGGCGGACCCCGGCCGTGCCCGCGGCGGCGGCCAGCCCGGCTACCGGGCCATGGCCGGGCAGGACGGCGTCCGGGGCGACCTCCAGCCAGGGCACCAGCACGAAGGCCCGCTCGTGCGCTCGCGGGTGCGGCAGGGTCAGATCCGGGTCATCGCTGCGCTCATCGCCGCAGGCGATGATGTCCACGTCCAGGGTCCGGGGCCCCCACCGCTGGTCGCGCACCCGGTGCAGGGCCGTCTCGGCGGCCTGGGCGCGGGCCAGGATCTGCCGGGCGCCGAGCGCGGAGCGGGCCAGGAGCACCGCGTTCAGGTAATCATCCTGAGGCGGGCCGCCCACCGGATCGGTCTGGTACACGCTGGACACCGCCGTGCAGGGCAGGCTGGCGCACAGCACGTCGACGCCGCGCTGCAGGCTGGCCAGCGGGTCGCCGAGGTTGCTGCCGAGGGCGAGCACGATCACCCGCTCACCCGGCTGGCCGGCCTGGTCCGGCGCGCCCATCACCCCTCCGCCCCGGCGCCTGACCGCTCCGCGGCGGTGCCCGGTGCCTCCGCCGCGGCGCCGCGGTGGATGGTCACGCTGATGTCGGCGACCAGCTGGGTCACCGGAGCGTGCGGCTTGTGCACCGTGATCTGCACGCCGAGGACAGCCGGGTCGTCCAGGCAGGCGCTGGCCAGCCGCTCCGCGAGCGTCTCGATCAGCGCCACCGGCGGCCCGGAGACGATCGCCGCCAGCCGCGCGGCCAGCGCGCCGTAGTCGGCGGTCAGGGTGAGGTCGTCGGCGGCCGCGGCGGCCCGGGTGTCGACGGTCAGGATCGCGTCGACGAAGAACTCCTGGCCGCTGGCCCGCTCGTGGTCGAGGACGCCGTGCCGCCCGAAAGCGCGCAGCCCCAGCAGCGAGATCCGGTCCTGGCTCATCGGCTGTTTCCCTCCGCCGCAGCACCGCCGGCCGGGCCGGCCTCCTGGCCCCACCGGGCGGCGACCCGGACCGCGTCGGCATTGGCGGGCACCTCGTGGACACGCACGCACCAGGCCCCCGCCGCGGCGGCCAGCGCGGTGATCGCCACCGTGGCATCGTCGCTGCCGGTGAAGGACCGCGGCTCGCCGTCCGGGCCGGCCAGCAGCCGTCCGAGGAACCGCTTCCGGGATGCGGCCACCAGCACCGGGAACGGCGCTCCGGGCGCGCTGAGGCCAGCGATCCGCGGCAGGTGCGCCAGCAGCGGCCAGTTGTGCTCGGCCAGCTTGGCAAAGCCCAGGCCGGGATCGACGATGATCTGCGCGGGATCGGCGCCCGCCGCGATCACGTCGGTGACCCGCAGGCTCAGCTCGGTGCAGACGTCGGCCACCACGTCGTCGTAGTGGGCTTTGCCGTACATGTCGGCGCTGTGCCCGCGCCAGTGCATCACTACGTACGGCACCCCGGCGGCCGCGATCACGGCCACCATGCCCGGATCGGCCAGGCCGCCGCTGACATCGTTGACCATCCGGGCGCCTGCCGACAGCGCCTGGCGGGCCACCCCGGCCCGCATGGTGTCCACGCTGACGCAGATCCCGGCCGCGGCCAGCCCGGTCACCACGGGCAGCACCCGGCGCAGTTCTTCCTGCTCGGTGATCCTTTTCGCGCCCGGCCGGGTCGACTCGCCGCCCACGTCGATGATGTCGGCACCGGCCCCGGTCAGCTCGCGGCCCCGGCGCACCGCAGCCGCCGGGTCCAGCCAGCTGCCGCCATCGGAGAAAGAGTCGGGCGTGACGTTGACCACGCCCATCACCAGGGCGCGATCGGCGCCGGGCAGGCCGGGCAGCCGCCAGCGGCCCTGCTGCCCGGCGGCCGCGCCGCCGGGGTGCCCCGGCGGCCGGGTCACCTCGCTCCCCGCGTCGCCCGTCATAGGGGCCAATCTACGATCTTCTGGCTAGCGAGGCGGCACCGGATGGCGGGGCGCGCCGCCGGGCAGCCGCCGCCGCAGCCGTCCCAGGCCCAGCTTCCTGGCGATCCGGCGTACCTCCAGGGTCGGCCAGACCAGGAATGCCTCGGCCTCCAGGGCGGCCAGGCCGATCCGCGGCGCGTCACGGGTGTGCGGGAAGACCAGGAACCGCGGCACCCACTGCGGGCAGAACTTGGCGTTGAACTTGTACAGCGACTCGATCTGGAACCACCGCGACATGAACAGCAGGATGCCCCGCCAGGCGCGCAGCACGGGCCCGGCGCCGATCCGCTCGCCGCGCTCCAGCGCCGCGCGGAAGACGGCGAAGTTCAGCGAGATGCGCTGCACCCCGAGGTCCGGGCTCTTGCTGATGGTCTCGACGATCATGAAGTCATTGAGGCCTGGCGCGGCGGACCGGTCGCGGCGCATGAGGTCCAGGGACAGCCCGTCGGTGCCCCACGGCACGAAGTGCAGCAGCGCCCGGAGCACCCCGTCCTCGGTGGCGGTGGCGACCACGCAGCGGTCGTCGCACTTTCCGCCCACGCGCCCCAGCGCCATCGAGAAGCCGCGCTCGGTCGGGCTGCCGCGCCAGGTGTCAGCCTGCCGGACCAGCCGCCGGATCTCGCTTTCGGGGATGTCGGCCACCCGGCGCACCTGGGCGGTATAGCCCTGCCGGCTGACCCGCTTGACCATCTGCCGGACGTTGCGCATCGCCCGCCCGTCCAGCGAGAAGTCCGGCACGCTCACCACGGCCTCGTCGCCGAGTTCCAGCGCGGTCAGGCTGCCTTCCCGGCACCAGATCTCGGCGCCCTGCTCGCCGCAGCCGATCACGGCCGGCACCCAGGCATGACGCGCGGCCTCGTCCAGGAACGCGTGGATCGCGCCGGGCCAGGCCTCCGGGTCGCCGATCGGGTCGCCGCTGGCCAGCATGACGCCCGACAGCACCCGGTAGCAGATGCACGACTTGCCGGACGGGGACCAGATCACGCTCTTGTCGGTGCGCAGCGCGAAGTAGCCCAGTGAGTCCTGGGCACCGCGCTGATCCAGCAGCTTGCGGATGGCCGCCTCGTCGGCGTCCCGCAGCCGCCCGGCCGGCTCGGCCGGGCGCAGGAACAGGTAGCCGACCACGGCCAGGGTGAACAGGCCCAGGCCGCCGGTGAGGAAGCCGAAGTGGTCGGCTCCGCTTTCGGAGCTGAAGTGCACCGGGCCGGAGAAGCCCAGCGTGTTGATGACGACCGACTGGATCCGCTGCCACAGCGTGTAGTGGCCGGCCAGCCCGCCGGTCACCCCCAGGTAGGCCAGGCCCATCACGGTGTCGGCGATGGCCAGCGCGAGCAGCGCCCGCAGCGCGCGCCACCGGGTGCGCGGGTCGCCGGTCGCGTAGAACTCGCCCTGGTAGACGACCAGGGCCACCAGCAGGCCGAGGGTCACCACCATCGGCGCGAAGTGCGGCGGGGTGTGCCGCAGCAGGGCATGCAGCACCAGGCTGGAGCCCAGCAGCAGGACGACCGCCTGCCAGGCGCGGCGCTTCCGCCGCCGCAGCCCGTGCGACAGCATGACCAGCAGCAGGCCGATGATCACGTCGGCGGTCCGGGTCAGGTCGGTGACCTCGGTCAGCCGGTGCAGCTGATACCGGTAGTACAGGCCGGGGCGCAAGCCCTCGATGATGTCGGCCAGGCCGATCAGCAGCGCCAGCCACCGGGCCGTGACCGGCACCCAGCGGCGCTGCTGGCGCCGGTCCGGCGCCCGGGCGCCGACGACCCGGGCCAGCCGCCCGGCGCGGGCACCATGATCAGCGCCGACGCCGGTGCCGGATTCGGCCACGGAGGATCCGCTTCTATTTGTCAACTCGGACAAGGTGCTCAAGCCCCTGTTCACGGGGCATCAGCGTAGTCATCGGCGTCAGCCCCCGCGGGCAAACTCAGGAACGGGCCGCCCGCCTGGGTCAGCGCCGCTCCAGGAGCAGGCTCATGGCCTCGGCGCGCGTGCTGTCGGACTCCAGGAAGGATCCGCGGACCGCGGAGGTGACCGTCTTGGCGCCGGGTTTGCGGACCCCGCGCATCGACATGCACAGGTGCTCAGCCTCGATCACGACGATCGCGCCGCGCGGCTGCAGCACGTTCATCATCGCGTCGGCGACCTGGCTGGTCATCCGCTCCTGGACCTGCGGGCGGCGCGCGAACACGTCGACCAGCCGGGCCAGCTTGGACAGTCCGGTGATCTGGCCCTTGATGTTCGGGATGTAGCCGACATGGGCGAGCCCGAAGAACGGGACCAGGTGGTGCTCGCAGGTCGAGTAGACCTCGATGTCCCGCACCAGCACCATTTCCTCGTGGTCGGCGTCGAAGACGGTGGTCAGCACGTCCTCGGGGGCCTGGCGCAGGCCGGCGAACTGCTCGGCATAGGCCCGCGCGACCCGGCCGGGCGTCTCCCGCAGGCCGTCCCGGCCCGGATCCTCGCCGATGGCCAGCAGGATCTCCCGGACCGCCCGCTCAATTCTCGGCAGGTCAAAACCCGGCCCCTGATCACCAGGGCCCGTTGCCGCGGAGGTCACCTAGTGCCGCCGGAACCGGAGCCGGGGTCATCCGGCCCGCTGCCCGGCGAGCCGAAATCGGGCCCATGGCCGAAGTCAGGCGCTGGCCCGAAGGACCCGAAGTCCTGGCCAGCGGGGGCGCCCGGCACGTTGCCCGGGGCCTGCCCGTTACCTGAGGACGGCAGCTCCTTGCCGTCGGAGGCGGCGATCAGCGCCATCTCCTTGGGGGTCAGGACCGGCGGCCGGTCGGAGGGCAGCCGCTTGCCGTAGCCGGTGTAGGAGCCGCGGGTCGGCCGCTTGCGCACCGGAGCGAAGATCTGCAGCACCGCCTCGCGGGACAGCGTCTCGTGCTCCATCAGCTGCAGCACCAGGTTGTCCAGGACGTCCCGGTACTGCACCAGGATCTCCCAGGCCTCGTCATGCGCCGACTCGATCAGGCGGCGGACCTCCTCGTCGATCGCCGAGGCGATCTCCTCGGAGTAGTCGCGGCTGTGCGACATCTCCCGGCCCAGGAACGGCTCACCGTCGCCGGTGCCGAACCGGCGCGCGCCGAGCCGCTCGCTCATGCCGTACTCGGTCACCATGCCGCGGGCGATCTGCGTGGCCTTCTCGATGTCGTTGGCCGCGCCGCTGGTCGGCTCGTGGAAGATCAGCTCCTCCGCGGTCCGGCCGCCGA
>DASUBV010000130.1:0-3916 GCA_035763085.1 Streptosporangiaceae bacterium
CGGCCGGGACAAGCCGGGGTCGGTTTACTGTGTCTGCCCGCTCCCCGGCGAAGCGCCCGGGAGGCGCCGCCTTCCCTCGTCGCAGGCTCCTCAGTCCAGGCGGCGCCGGCGCTGCGCCGGGTCGCTTGCTTACTTGGCGGACGGGGTCAGCGGAACGGCGGCCTCGGCAGTCAGCAGCTGGAAGGTCAGGCTCTCCTGCAGGTAGAGCCGGACGCTGGTGTCGGTGTGCGACAGGTAGCCGATCGAGGTGTCGGTGCCCAGCGTCAGCTCGAAATCGCCGCCGCGGGTGGTCAGCACCAGGCCGCCGCTGAGCGCGGGCGCCCAGATGATGTCCTCGCTGATCCGGCGCAGGTGCTCGATGACCGGATACCCGTGCACGGTCGTCTCGCTGGCCGCGGTGTAGGCCTCGGCGCTGAGCACCACCGAGTACGGGCCGCTCACTCCGGCGGAGCGCAGCTCGCTCAGCGCGTGCGCGACTGCGTCCGGGTACTCCCCGGCGCTGGCCGGCAGCGCGATCGACGCGTTGCTGGCCCCCGGCCGGATCCCGTCGATGTCGGCCGCCGAGTAGCCGTCGAAGATCGCCCGGTCCTCGGCAAAGGCCAGCTGCCGGGCCGCGTCCTTGACCGGCTGCCAGTCGGAGTCGCGGGAGCCCCGTGCGACATCATCGACCTGCTCTCGGTCCAGCGAGAACGGCGCCCGCAGCTCGACCAGCGACAGCACGTGCCGCTGCCGGGCCTCGACGCCGTCACCGGGTGCCTCGATCTCGCGGATGTGGCCGGTGCCGACCGCGGAGAATGCCTCGCCCCCCGGGCCCTGCACGTCGACCACCCGGCGGCCGGCCAGGTACCGCTTGAACGTCCGGGCCGCCTCCTCCGCAATCTCGGCCCAGGCGGCGTCGGAGACCGGCGCAAGCTCACGATGCAGGTTATTCATCCGGGGATGCTCCTCTCATGCTGCCGATCTGCAGCGACCCGCTGAGGCCAGCGTCGGATTGGTCAGGTGCGGTTGCCGCGGCACCGGTCGCGTCCTGGTCATCCGGCACGGCCGGCGCCGGGGCCGCGTCCGCCGGGGCTGTGTCCAGCGGGCCGTCACCCAGGTCCTCCAGCATGCCCGCCGGCGGCACGAAGAACAGCGAGCCGGTAACCGCCTGGCTGAAGTCGAGAATCCGGTCGTAGTTGCCGGGCGGAGAGCCGAGGAACATGTTGCGCAGCATCTGCTCGATCGGGTCGGGCGAGCGTGCATAGCCGATGAAGTAGGTACCGACCTCCCCGCTGCCCAGCGCGCCGAACGGCATGTTGTCGCGCAGGATCTGGATCTCCTCACCGTCGGCGCCAGTGATAGTGGTCAGCGCGTTGTGCGCCGAGGACGGCTTCACGGCATCGGTCAGCTCGACGTCGCTCAGCTTCCGGCGGCCGATGACGAGTTCCTGCTGCTCAACCGGCAGCTCGTTCCAGGCGTCGAGGTCATGCAGGTACTTCTGCACAATCACGTAACTGCCCCCGGCGAACTGCGGGTCCTCCGCGCCGATCAGGGTGGCCCGGTCCGCCGCCGGGCCCTGCGGGTTCTCGGTCCCGTCCACGAAGCCGAGCAGGTCCCGGTTGTCGAAGTACCGGAAGCCGTGCACCTCATCGGCGATCGTCGCGGCGCCGCGGAGCCGGCCGGCAATCAGCGATGCCAGCTCGAAACACAGGTCCATCCGCGCCGCGCGGATGTGAAAGAGCAGGTCACCGGGGGTGGCGACGGCATGGCGTCCGTCGGCATGCAGCTCGGTGAACGGATGCAGCCCGGCCGGCGTGGCGGACTCGCCCGCCAGCCGCCGCCACATCCGGTCTCCCAGGCCCGTGACGCAGGTCAGGAAGTCGCCGTCAGTGGCCCGGAAGCCGACCGCGCGGACCAGGCCGGCCAGGTCTCCGCACAGGGCCCGGACCTGCTCCTGCGCCGTCTCGCCGGGATCGGCGACGGCCACCAGGAAGATGGCGGCCCCGGTCAGCGGGGACGCCACCGCCTGTGGCTCAGGCGGGGCAGCCGGGGGCTCGGCGGTCGCGGCGCTGGTGTCCGAGGTCACCGTCACATCTTGCCCTGCGGACGGCCGGGCGGGGCAGCCGCCCCGCGGTCTGCGCCGCAAAAGGCTGCTCGGGCCCGGCGGCGGGCAATATCGGCAGCCCGCTAATTAGAAAAGTCCTGGGTCATCCAGACCGTTCCGTGCGAATCCCGGAATACGTAGATCCCGACATGCGTGAATGACGAGCTGAGGATGTTCTGGCGGTGGCCGTCGTCCGGCGGCTTCTCCTCCAGCATGCTCTGGGTGAGGCCGACCGCCATCCTGGCGATACCGGCGGAGCTGTCTGGCTCCGGGCCGCCCTCGCCGATGTTCTCCCCGGCTGCCGTCCACCGCACGCCGGCCGCGGTGAGCCGGTCGCCCAGCGACGCCTCGCCCGGGCACTGGTGCGACAGGCCGCACCCGCTGGCCATCACCTTGGTGTGCCGCCGGGAGCTCGTGTCCAGGCCCGAGCTGATCGTGTAGGCCGGCAGCCCGGCCCGCGCCCGCGCCTGGTTGATCAGGGCGAGCACCTGAGCCGCCGCCGAGCCGGACGAGGTGCCCGACGGAGCGCTGCTGGACGGGGCCGGATGCGGCTTGACCGTGGCCGTCGGGGTGGGCGTCGGTGTCGGTGTGACCCTGTGGTGCTGTTTGCGGTGGTGCCGGGGGCGGGCCGACGCGCTGGCCGAGGCCGCGGGGGAGCTCGCCGCCGCGCTGCCGGCCGCCGCGCCGGCGGAGCACGGGTGGGCCGTGCCGCTGCCCCGGCCGGACCCCTGTGACTGGCCGGACCCTTGTGACTGGCCGGCGCACCGGGCGCCCGCGGAGTCCTGCATGGCCGTCAGCGAGGACGAGTGGTGCATCCGTGCCACGCCGTAGGCACCCAGGCCGGCCACCACCAGCGCGGCGGCCGCGATGCTGAGGCCGATCCTGGTCCACAGCCAGCCTGTCCGCCGCCCGCCGGGCCCGCGACCACCTGGGCCACCAGGGCCGTCAGGGCCTGCCTCGCCGCGGCCGGGCCTGGCGGCCGGGTCGCCCGGGAACGGCCCGGCCGGGAACGAGCCGCCGGGGGACGGTTCGCGGGGGAACGGGGCATCGCCGGAGGGGCTGGTGCCGTAGCCGCCCGCGCGGGTGTCACCAGGCAGGCCCGTGCCGTACCGGCCCGGATACTGCGCGTCGGCCTGCGGCCCGAGGTACTGGGTGGCCGCGAGCCGGTCCGGGTAGCCGCCCTGGCCGTCGCCTGCCTGACCAGCGTCTGGCGGGCTGTCGCCGCGCTGGCCGCTGCCCGGCTGGCCGGGGTAGCGGGCGTCACCGTACGGCTGGCCGCCGGCGTGCGGCTGCCCGTTTCCGTAGGGCTGGCCATGGCCGAGAGGCTGGCCGCCACCGTAGGACTGGCCATAGGAGGGCCGGTCATCGCCGGAGGACTGGCTGCCATAAGACTGGCCGCCGCCGTAGGACTGGGCGTTGCCATCAGGCCGGCTTCGGCCGCTGGACGTGCCGTTACCGTAGGCCGGGCCGTCGACGTAGGGCCGCCCGCAGAAGGGGCTGCCGCTGGGCGAGCTGGGCCAGTCCTCGGCCGGGATCCACTCGCGCTCCTGCGGGCGCCCGCGGCGCCAGTCTGGCTGGGATGGCATCTGCCTACCTCGCTCGCCAGCGAGTGCTGGACGAGTAGTTATGGCTCGGACCGGCGCCACCGGCGGTGACACCAGCACGATCCGGCTCGCCCGCTCCGCCGACTACCTTAGTGACATCTGCGGTGGCTCGCCCGGATCTGTGTGTTCTCCCATAAACACGCGCCTGATGTGCCCCCCTTGACCTCCGTCAGGGCAGATGATTATTTCTGGGCATGGGCTGGGGACCTGGTTATCCGGCGCGGCCGGG
>DASUBV010000131.1:0-14329 GCA_035763085.1 Streptosporangiaceae bacterium
CGGGCCGGCGGCAGCAGCGCCAGGGCCAGCACGACAGCGAGGAACTGCGCCAGGCACGCGATGGACAGGCCGCGCGCCCCGGCGAGACCGGCCGCGCCCGTGCTGGCGGTGACGGGGGCGCTGCCGGGGACATGCCGGGCCCGGGCACGCAGGCGGCACGACTCAGCCAGGAACCAGGCCCCCAGCCACACTGCGGAGACCGTGTAGACCCAGCCGCCGTAGGGCGCGAGGCCGAAAGTCGCCGCCACCATGATGGCGGAGTACCACCCGATGGTGCGCGCGGCGGCCGGCGTGACCGCCGTCAGCGCGGGCGGCCGCGCGGCCGGCCAGCTGCTGCGGAACTCCATCGCCAGCGCCCACAGCCGGGGCGGCGCCCAGCAGAAGATCGCGGCGAGCAGGAGGATCGCCAGCGGGCTGAGCGCGCCGGTGACCACGGACCAGCCGGTCAGCACGGGGAAGCAGGCGGCCGCGGCGCCGGTGACGGTGACGGCGATGGTGCCGGACGGCGGCCCCCGCCTCGTCCGCAGCGTGCCGATGAGGACGAACATCGCGATGGCGGCGTCGGCCAGCGCCGCGGACAGCCAACTGGCCAGCACTCCCAGCAGCACCGTGGCAGCCGCGCCGAGCGCGAGGCCGAGGATGACCGCCCCGGCCGGCCTGATGAGTGGCGGCCTGCCGCGCATGCCGCGGCCGGCGCAGGAGGTGATGGTGCTCGCGCTGCCTGCCGCGAGAGCTTCCGCGCTCAGGGTGAGCAGCAGCGTCCGGGCCGGCGGCAGCCCGCGCTGCGCGACCAGCATGGCGGGGATGGCCGTGACCAGGAGAAGCTCGATGATCCTCGGCTGGGTGAACGTGAGCAGGGCCAGCGAGAGATCTCGTGCCGACCGGCTACCTGCCCCGCCCGCCGGGACCGCGCTCGTGGCTGTGCTCACCGGGGCCTCCGCAGTTCGCCGATCGCGGTGCGCGCCCGCCCGCCGGGCTCAGCCAGATCCCTCCGCCACAGCGCTCCGGCATCATTGCAGCACAAGCGCCGCGCCTTAGCCAGTGCCCGGCACAGTGCAGCCGCCGGCCGCCGCCTGCCCGTCAGCGGCCGGCAGCGCTGGCTGCGCGGCCGCCCGGAACCGCGGCCAGCACGAGCGCGCCGGCCATCTGAATGGGGTTTCCCGCGCCGGGAGGAAATCCCTTCAAAATCCAAATTCACGGTATAATCCTCGCAAAGGATCGGTATAGTTCCAGCAAAGCCTGCGTCCCGCCGGAGCTGAAGATGGGCGACCGCGTTCTCGCTATCGATGACGAACCAGGCGTGCTCCGGCTTATTGCCCGCGCGCTGCGCAACGAAGGTATTGAGGCCGACACGGCGACCAACGGCGAGGACGGCCTGCGGCTGGCGCTCCGGGGTTCTTACGATGTCGTCATCCTGGACCTGCTCATGCCGGGCACCGACGGCTTGTCGGTGCTGCGCCGCCTTATGCGGCTGCGGCCGGGCCAGGGGCTTATCGTCGTCTCCTGCCTGACCGACACGGCGTCGAAGGTGCGCTGCCTTGAGATGGGCGCCGATGACTACCTGCCCAAGCCGTTCGTGCTCGATGAGCTGCTGGCGCGAATCAAGGTTCGCATCCGGGCCAAGAATGCCCCCAATCCGCACGTTCTCACCACTCCCAGGATTGTGCTGGACCCGGTGCGCCAAGAGGCGGATGCCGGGCACGGGTACGTCCGGCTGACCCGCCGCGAGTCGATGCTGCTGGCCGAGCTCATGCAGCATGCGGGCAGCACGGTCTCCAAGGAGCGCCTGCTGTCGTCGGTCTGGGGGTACAGCTTCCACCCGGAATCGAACGTGGTGGACGTCTACGTCCGGCGGCTGCGGACAAAGCTGGAACAAGACGTGATCGCCACTGTCCGCGGCGTGGGCTACAGGGTTGACATTGACTGAGCGGATCGGCCAGGCATGGCGGCAGTACTGGGTCGAGATCTGCTGGTGGATCTTCGTCATGCTCAATGTGGCCGGGATCCTGATGTTCCGCGAGTGGGCGACTGTTCCCTTCCACTTCATCTGGATCAGCCTCTCGCTGCTTTACGGCGCCCGGGTCTGGGGACTGCGCGCTACGTCGATATCGCTCACCGTGATCATTATCGTGACGGGTGTGAGCCTGGGCGCCGATATCATTTCCGGCGATCAGGCGGTCGATGAGCTGACCGAGATCCCGCTGATGTCCGCGGTATTCGCAGCCATGGTGGTATTCGTGCGGCGCAGCGTCGCGGCCAGGGAGGAAATCAGGCGGCTCTACAAGATTAATGTCGGGCAGCTGGAATACGTGCGCTACCTGATCCGGCACGCATCCCACATCGTGCGCACGCCGCTCACTATTGCCCTCGGCCACGCGGAAATCCTGCAGCGCACGACGCCTGACGTGACCGCCGCCAGCGACGCGCAGGTCGTGATCGATGAGCTCATGCGGCTCAAGCAGGCCACCGACCGGCTGCTGGAGCTCGCCACCAGCCAGGAGTCCGGCTTCGTGCGCCCGGTGGACACCCCGCTGCGGGCGGTCCTGGCGGATGTCTGTGACCGGTGGTCGGACAACGGGGTCCCGGTCTGCCTGGGCGAGGTCGACGACGCTGTCCTCCCGCTCGACGCTGACCGCCTGCAGGAAGCCCTGGACGAGCTCATCGGCAACGCCGCCGCCGGGGCCCCGCCGGCCGGCGGCGCGCACATCGAGGTATCCGCGCGGCAGTGCGGCGACCGCCAGGTGGTGGCGGTTGCCGACCGCGGCCCCGGCATCACCGAGGATCCGCACAAGCCGATCTTCGACCGGTTCAGCCGGGCGGACGGCAATGGCCGGCGGGGGGCACGCCTCGGGCTCGCGATCGTGCGGGCGATCGCCGAGGCGCACGGCGGCTCGCTGGACATCCGCGGCCGGCCCGGCGGCGGTGCCGTGGTCGAGTTCGCGCTCCCGCTGCAGGCTCAGGACGGGCATCCGCCGCCCGGCTGGCCGCGGTGACCGCTGCCCCCCGGTGCCGGGCACGGCTGTCACCCCGGCCGCCGGGGAATGCCGCCGGGCTGGTTGAACCCGGAGAAGCGGTCGTTCATGAAGTGGTTGGTCGCCCACATCTGCGAGCGCAGCACGAGGCCGGTCTTCTGGTCCACGTACAGCGTGAACCAGACGGCGTCCGGGTCGCTGCCGTGCCCGGCGAACACCGACACCATCGTCACGGGCGTGCCCGCCACGCTCCCGGTCCCGAGGATGCGGGCATCGCCGAACGGCACGAACGGATCCCACGGGAAGTAGGGCACCGGGGCGAGGGTCCCTCGTGACCTCAGCCGCCACGGCGTGCCCGGCTTCGTGACGACGTAGACCGACCTGCCGAGCCAGAGCGTCTGCTGCACGCCGTCGCCATACCAGGTGCGCAGCCACATCCGGTGCGGGCGCGCGTAGGAGTAGGCGCTGCGGATACCCGACAGGTCCTCCGCCACGCGGTAGCTGCGCAGGCTGTTCATCCGCGCGGCCGCGGACCGGGCCAGGACGGTCCCGTCCCCGGCCGGCAGCGAGGGAAGGTCGAACACTGCCGTCCCGCCGCCCCGGCCGCCCACGGCGACGGCCACCCGCTCCCCGCCGCGCAGGTCCACGCGCGCCGACCGGCAGGACGCGCCGCACGACGACAGGGCATGCCACTGCCCCTGCACCTGGATACGTGCCGGGGAGGCCGCGGTGGCCGGGCTGGCGAGGTAGGCACGGACAGTGTTGCTGCCCGGCCGGCCCGGGTGCACGCTCAGGCCGACCATCACCTGGCCGGCCCGGCCGCCCATGGTGAGATCGCCGGGCAAGGGCAGCGGCGATGCCGGCCCGGCGGCGGAGGCGGGAACCGCGGGCTGCGCCGCCTCGCGCGCCTCCTTCGGCACCACCGGGTAGGCCGCCAGGGCCGCGGCGGCCGCGACCACGACGACCGCCAGTGCTGCCTCGGCCCGCACGCTCACCCGGATCCGCCGCCAGGCCAGCACCGACAGCGGGACCATGGCGGCCACCGCGACTGCCTTCGCGACCAGGGTCAGGCCGTACGGGGTGCTCAGCACCTGGCCGGGGCTGCCGAGCAGCTGAATGGCCTGCACGGCGCCCAGCAGCACCGACACCGCAAAGGCCCAGGGCGCCACCGTGCTGAACCGCGCCAGCACCTCGCGTCCCGCGGCCTGCCAGCGGCCGGTCACCCGCAGCAGTGCCAGCGCCATGATCCCGCCGGCCCAGACCCCGGCCGCGGCCAGGTGGCCCGCGTTCACCGCGATGCCCTGCCAGGCAGGCTCCACATCCGCGCCATGGCCAGCGACCGCGACCGCCACGACGATGCCGGCCAGCAGCACGGGCGACATCCGCCCCCGGACGATGGCCACCTCGGCCACCGCCGCCTCCAGCGCCAGGCGCGCCACCCGGGCCCAGCCGGTCACCCCGTTCGTCAGGTAGTCGATGATCCCGGCGGCGGAGAAGCCGGAACTGGCCAGCAGCGACTCGGCGGCGACCACGGCCACGCCGCTGACCAGCAGCGCATCCGCGGCCAGTATCACCAGCAAGCGCAGCGGCAGGTCGCGGCGCAAGATCCCCAGCAGGGCGAGCCCGCAGGCGAGCAGCAGCAGGGCATACTCAATCCCGCGCAGGATGGCCACGATCACGTCCGGCGCTGCCGGCCCCTGCGCGGTGGTCCCGGCGGGCTCGGCTGCCATGGCGGGCGATACCCCGACGCCGAACTGGTACGACCCGCTGATCGTGTGCCCGTCGATCACGCTGACGGTCTTCCAGTCCACCTGGTAGATGCCCGTCGCGGTGCCGGTCAGCGGCACCCTGATGGTCTTGCCGGACACCGTGCCGCGAAACTGCCTGCCCGCGGGGTCGGTGACGGTGGTGCCGGACAGCCGGGCGACCAGCGGCTCGTCGAAGACGATGACCACCACGGCCGGCGCGCTGCCCAGGCGGGCACCCGGCGCCGGCGAGGCCGAGACCGGCACGGCGTGCGCGGCGGCCGCCGCCGGCGCCAGCAGCTGCAGCGCCGCTGCCGCCAGCAGCGCCCCGGCCAGCCGCGCCGGCCAGCCGCGGGCAGGCCCCGGCCTCACCGCAGCACGAACGCCAGGACTCCCAGCACCGCCAGCGTCACCAGGACCGCGGCGAACACGATCGCGTGATACTGCGCGGGGCTCGGCTCGGGCAGCCCGGCCGGGTTGCACTCCTTGCACACCGACCGGCCGTACATGACCGTCTTGCCGCACCGCAGGCACTGGTCGTAGGAGCGCCGCTTCATGGCCACCATTCCCCTGCGGTCCATCACTGCCCCGCTCCGGGATGCGCGTCGCCGTGCGCCGCCTGCGCGGTCACGGCATGATCATGGTGACGCCATTGCCGGCGCACATCAAGGCTCCAGCCGGCGAGCGCGGCAACCAGCAGGACGCCGCCGCCGGCCAGCGCCCAGCGCGACTCCACCGCCCCGATCACCAGCCCGATCATGGACAGGGCGAAGATCAGCGGCCAGATCGTCGGCGCCACGTGCGGCTCGGTGTCGCCCGCCGCCACCGCGCCGGCCGACTGCGCGGCCACGGCTGTGCGGGCCCGCTGGACGGCCCGGGTGAGATACGTGCCGGCCAGCAGGGCGCCGCCCGCCACCGTGAGCATCAGGGCGAGGCCCTCGTACTCACGGGCAATCAGCCCGTAGGCGACGCCGGCCACGATCAGGAACGCGCCGAGGGCCATGCCGATCCGCGAGAACAGGGTCATCTGCCGCCTCCTCCGCCGGGCCAGCTGCCCGGATCCGGGCGCCGTGCCGGCCGGCCCGCTGCCCCGCCTGCCGCGCCTGCGCCGCTCACCGGATCGCCCCGAGGTAGAGGATGGCGTAGATCACGACGCCGAGGCCGACCACGAAATACCAGTAGATCGCCGCGGCCTGCACCGGGTCGCGGCGCAGGGCCAGCTCCCCCGACGACGCCCTGGCCACCACCACGGCGAGCAGCGCCGCGCCGCCGACGACATGAGCCAGCTCCAGGCCGGTGATGACGTAGAACAGGGACTCGTAGATGCCCTGGCCGACGCCGAAGGGGATGCTGGCGTAGCCGACCGCCAGCAGCACGCCGAAGATCACCGCCCCGGCCAGTCCCGCGGCCAGCCAGAGCGTGACGCCGCGGTGGTACTCCGGGCGCCTGGCCAGGCGCATGGCCTGGCCGATGACGCCCCCGCTGGCCAGCAGCACCAGGACTCCGATGGTCGGCAGGACGAGCGAGGGGCCGGTGATCCCGGCGGGCGGCCAGACCCGGACCGCCGCGTAGGAGACGGCATAGATGCCCAGGAAGGCCGCGAAGAACACGCCCTCTGAGGCCACGAACAAGACCATGCCCGTGACCGCCCCGCTGGCGCTGCGGACGGCCTGCCGGTCCAGCAGTTCCGGGTCGGGCCCCGCCGCTCCGCTGGCCACCTGCTCGCTTGCTGTCATTGTCCGGCCTCCGGTCCGGCCGCTCCCTCAGATCCCGCGGCCAGCTCGCCCGGTGCTCCCGGCGC
Organism: Streptosporangiaceae bacterium; assembly: GCA_035763085.1. Lineage (GTDB taxonomy): Bacteria > Actinomycetota > Actinomycetes > Streptosporangiales > Streptosporangiaceae > DASUBV01. Next base: position 6,519 of record DASUBV010000131.1, read on the forward strand.
GGCCGGGGCTCCCGGCGGGCCCGATCCCGCGGCCTTCGCCGCGCTGAGGGCGATCCGCAGGTCACGGACCGGGCGCTCGGAGCGGATCTCGGGCAGCATGTCGAAGTTGTGGGCGGGCGGCGGTGACATCGTGGCCCACTCCAGTGAGTTCCCGCCCCAGGGATCGGCCGGCGCGGTGCGCGGCCTGCGCAGCGTGATGATGATGTTCGCGAGCCCGACCAGCATCGACAGCGCGATCACGTACGCGGAGATCGTCTCGATGAGATTCAGCATCCCCCACCCCGAGCTGACGGGGTACGTCGCGACCCGGCGCGGCATGCCCATGAGGCCTAGGAAGTGCATCGGGAAGAACGTCACGTTGAACGAGACGATCAGCAGCCAGAACTGCCAGATGCCGAGCTTGCGGTCGAGGAGCCGGCCGGTCATCTTCGGGAACCAGTAGTACAGGCCGGCGAAGATCCCGAACAGGCTCCCGCCGAGCAGCACGTAATGGATGTGCGAGACCACGAAGTAGGTGTCATGGACCGCGAAGTCCGCCGCCGGGGAGGCCATCCACACGCCGTCGATCCCGCCGATCACGAACATCGCGATCATGCCCAGCGCGAACAGCATCGGCGGCTCGAACCTGAGTTTCCCTTTCCACAGGGTGAAGAGCCAGGCCAGGACCAGCAGCCCGGTCGGTACCGAGATCAGCTCGGTCGTGACTGAGAAGAACGAGTCGTCGACGATGCCCGTGGTGTACATGTGGTGGCCCCACACCGTGAAGGACAGGGCCATGATGAGCATCAGGGCCAGGATCACGATGCGGTAGCCATACAGCGGCTTGCCGCTGAACACCGGGATGATCTCCGAGACCACTCCCCAGGCGCCCATGATGAGCATGTAGACCTCGGGGTGCCCGAAGAACCAGAACGTGTTGAGGTAGTTGGCGATGCTGCCGCCGTGGGACGGGTCGAAGAACACCGTTCCGAGGTGGTGGTCGGTGAGCAGCATGACCAGGCCGGCGGTCAGCGAGGGCACGGCCAGCACGATCAGGATCGAGGTGGTGACCGTGGCCCAGGTGAAGATCGGCACCCGGGTCATGCTCATGCCCGGGGCCCGCAGCCGGAGCACGGTGACGATGAAGTTGATGGCGCCGAGCAGCGAGCTGGTGCCGACGATCAGCAGGCCGAGGATCCACAGGTCCTCCCCGGTCCCGCCCTGCAGCGACAGCGGCACGTAGTTCGTCCACCCGGCCGCGGCCGCGCCGCCCTTGGTGAGGTAGCCGGCCACGATCGTCAGCCCGCCGATCGGCAGCAGCCAGAAGGACGCCGCGTTCACCCGGGGAAACGCCATGTCCAGCGCGCCGATCTGCAACGGCACGAAATAATTCCCGAATCCGGACAGCAGCGGGAGAATGACCAGGAAGATCATGACCGTGCCGTGGATCGTGAAGGCCTCGTTGAATGACTGGGGCGACAGAACGTTATTGCCCGGCTGCATCAGCTGAGTCCGCAAGAGCATCGCCAGCGTCCCGGCGAACGCGAAGAACACCAGCGAGTTGACGATATACATGATCCCGATCTTCTTGTGATCGGTTGTCGTCAGCCAGTCGAGCACTCGCGCCGATCGCGGCCGCGGAGCCGCCGGCTTCGCCAGAACATCTGTGGTCGTCATGATCGATCGTCCCGTTGCTCGCCGCGGATTTCCCTGTCGCCCGTCCTGGTTATTGCCTGACTGGTCATCACGCCCCTAGCCACCCGGTGTCCCGATGATCAGCGTCCCGGACATTGCCGGGCCGTGGACATCGCACTGGAAGTAGTACTTGCCGGGCGGCAGCACCGGGACGGTAAAGGTCTTGGTCGCCGGGCCGGTGACGTTCGGCGTCTGGTAAAGCCGGTGCTTCAGGCTGGAGTTCTTCCAGATCGCGAAATTGTGCGCGATCCCGGCGTCCTTGTTATTGATCGTGACCTGGAACGGCTTGCCGGCCACCGCCGCGATGCAGGACTTGTCCCAGGTAATGTGCTGCGCCGTCAGCGTGATCGATGACCCGGTCGGAGCGCAGGAGCCGCCCTTGGACTGCGCCTGCTGCTGCCGCTGCACCCAGGCGTGGAACTTCGACGGCGTCAGCACCTCGAGCACCAGCGTCATCTTCGAGTGCCACAGCCCGCAGAACTGGGTGCACTGGCCGCGGTAGATCCCCGTCCTGGTGGGCGTGACCGTGAACACGTTCGGGTGGCCGGGCACGGCGTTCTTCATGTAGAGCATGCCCGGCACGTAGAACCCGTGGATCACGTCGGCCGACTCGAGCGTGATCTGGGTGGTCTGGCCGGCCGGCAGCGCCATCGTGAGCGGCCGGCCGGCAGATTTATCGGTGGCTGTCTTGCCGCTGGCCGACAGGCCCTCCTTGACATATCTCGCCGACCACTGCCACTGGGATCCGGTGACCACCAGCCGCTCGGCCGGGTGCGGCTCCTGGCGGTCGACCCGCCCGACCGTCACCTCGCCGAACGACAGGAGCACGACGATGATCGCGAGCGGAACGGCGAAGAAGGCCGCGTAGGCGCCGTTGCTCCCGTAGGTCTGCGGTGGCTCGGCATCATCCCCGCGCCGCCGGCGGAACCGGATCACGCCGATGACGAGCATCCCCTCGACGAACAGGAACACCGGCAGGGCCAGCCACAAGATGATGTAGAACAGCCCGTGCACGTCCCGCGCCTTCGCCGACAGTCCCGGCTGCAGCACTCCGCACCCCGACGTGACCAGCAGCACCGCGATCGGCAGTGCCAGCTGCAGCGCGCGGCGGCGCCAGTTGTGATGCACGGGCTCTCGCTTCCTGACGGCGGAATCGGGTGTCATCGTGTCCCGCATCATCAGCAGCTCACGAGGCCGCGAACGGCGTGATCATGCCGATGGTGACGTGCGGCGGGCCGGTGCCGCCGCCGGCCTTGCCGGTCTGCCAGCAGGTGGCCACGTAGTTCCCCGGCGGCAGGTCCATGCTGATCACGGTGGTGCCGCCGACTGGCAGCGGGTCGCCGCTGTCGCCGACGTGGATCCAGTCATCCTCCGCGTCAGGGCCCTTCTTCTTGGCGTCCTTGATCACGTCCTGCGCGGTCTTGCCGGCCGGCAGGCGCAGCACCACGAACTCGTGATCCATCGCGAACGACTCATCGTTGGTGAAGGCCACCTGGATCAGCTGGTTCGCCGGCACGCTGGCGGGCATCCCGTGGTAGGTGAAGTTCTTCACCGACACGTCGTAGGTCTTGGCCGCCTGAGCGGGCGGGGCACTCGCCGAGGCCGAGGCCGTGAACGAGGCGATCATGCCGATGGTCACGTGCGGCGGGCCGGTGCCGCCGCCGGCCTTGCCGGTCTGCCAGCAGGTGGCCACGTAGTTCCCCGGCGGCAGGTCCATGCTGACCAGGTGGCCGGCACCGACGGGGAGGGGGTCGCCGCTGTCGGCGAAGTGGATCCAGTCATCCTCCGCGTCAGGACCCTTCTTCTTGGCGTCCTGGATCACGTCCTGCGCGGTCTTGCCGGCCGGCAGCTGCAGCACCACGAACTCGTGATCCATCGCGAACGACTCATCGTTGGTGAAGGCGACCTGGAACGGCTGGTTCGCCGGCACGGTGCTCGGCATCCCGTGGTAGGTGAAGTTCTTCACCGACACGTTGTAGGTCGGCCCGGCGGGGACCGCCGGGGCACTGGCTGAGGCGGACGCCGTGAACGCCTGGGCCATGCCGATGGTGACGTGCGGCGGGCCCGTGCCGCCACCGGACTTGCCGGTCTGCCAGCAGGTGGCCACGTAATTCCCGGGCGGCAGGTCCAGGGTCATCAGGACACCCCCGCCGGTATCGACGTCACCGCTGTCACCGACATGGACCCAGTCGTCCTCGCCTTTCGGGCCCTTCTTCTTGGCGTCCTTGATCACGTCCTGGGCGGTCTTGCCGGCCGGCAGCCGCAGCACCACGAACTCGTGCGTGATCTGGAACGATTCCTCATTCCGGAACGACACCTGGAATGGCCGGTTGGCCGGCACGGTGCCCGGCATCCCGTGATAGGTGAAGTTCTTCACCGACACGTTGTAAAGAGGCATCCCGGTGGCCGCAGCCGCCTGCGTAGTCGGCGCAGTAGGGCTCTTGCCGGAGTGCGCACCGCCACTGCCCTTGGCGCATCCGACCGCGATGACGAGTACGGCACAGGCCGCAATAGCCACCACGACAGATTGCGAAAGCCGGCGGACGCGCCGTCCGTCGGGGCGAGGCTCGCGTCGCGATCTCATGGCTGCTCCTTCGCACCCAGGTTTCAGTCCGCACCCGCGAGCAGATCAATGACGATGTGCCCGGTGCGGCGCAGACAAGCGCACCCCTGTGCGATGCAGGCAGCGCTCTACCGGAATGTCTAACGCCCGTACTGACGATCACGTAAGTCCGCGGCGCCCAACATGAGAGTTGTGTAATGGAAATCCCGCTCCTCCGTGACAGCTCCGTCATGATCAGCTGTCCGGCCGCCGGCGCGTGTCACACTCCCAGTGGCGGGCGCATGATGCGTCACCCGCACGCACGCAGGACGGGAGTTGCGCTCTGTTTACCCTTCAGGACGGGCTGACCGCTTGGGCATTTGACCCCGTGCCGACCATCGGGGCGGGCGTAGCCGCGCTCGGCTATCTCAGCGCCCGGCGCCGGCTGCTCCGCCAGCCGCGCCGGCCGGCGGCGCCGCGGGCGGGCAGCCGGCTGCGCCTCGCCTGCTTCGGCGCGGGCCTGCTGGCCATCGTGGTCGCCGTGGACGGGCCGCCGGATGTCCTGTCGGACGTCTCGTTCTCCGCTCACATGGTCCAGCACATGCTGCTGCAGCTGGTAGCGCCTCCGCTGCTGCTTCTCGGCGGCCCGCTGAGCCTGCTGCTGCGCGCGGACCCGCCCTGGCTGCCCCGGCGGGTGCTCAGCCGGGTGCTGCGCAGCCGCCCCGTGCGCATCGCGGCCCATCCGGTGACCGCGCTGGGCCTGTTCACCGTCGTTCTCGCGGGCAGCCACCTGAGCCCGCTGTTCAGCCTGACGCTGGCCCGGCCCTGGGTACATGAGCTCGAGCACGTCGCGTTCCTGGTCACCGCACTGCTGCTGTGGTGGCCCGCCATCGGCATCGACCCGGCGCCCCGCCGTCTGGGCTACCCGGCCCGGCTGCTCTACCTGCTCCTGGACATGCCCGTGATGGCCTATCTCGGGCTGGCGATCGCGAACGCCTCTCGCGTCCTGTACCCGTACTACGCGGCGCACCCGCCGCCGTGGGGCGCGAGCGCGCTGGCCGACCAGGGCGTGGCCGGGACGATCATGTGGATATCCGGGACGTTCACGATGGTTCCCGCCATGGCGGTCCTGCTGCTCCGGTGGCTCGACGAGGACGCCAGAAAGCAGGCCAGGCTGGACGCCCGGCACCGGTCCCCGGCCGCGCCAGCAGGCGGCAGGCTGCGCCCGGAGGCCGTCGCACCGCCCTGCGCCGGGCCGGCCGCGTCGTGAGGAGCGGCAGGGTGCTGCGCGGTGCCCCCGGCAGCGCGGGCCTGGTCCCGCCGGGGCGCGCCCGCCCGGCCGGCAGCCCGCCGGGCCAGGCCCGCGATGGCACCGGACGCCGCCCGGCCCGCCTGGTCAGCGCGTCGCTGCTGGCGCTGACCAAGCCCAGGATCATCGAGCTGCTGCTGGTCACGACAGTGCCCACGATGATGCTGGCGGCCCACGGGCTGCCGCCCCTGGGGCTGCTCCTGGTGACGCTGGCCGGGGGAACGCTGGCGGCCGGCAGCGCGAACACCATCAACTGCTACATTGACCGCGATATTGACGCAGTCATGCGCCGGACCGCCCGGCGGCCGCTGGCCCGGCCGCCCTCGATGGCCGTGATCAGGCCCGCCGAGGCGCTGAGCTTCGGGATCGTCCTGGGCATCGCGGCGACACTGCTGCTCGGCCTGCTGGCCGGGTGGCTGGCTGCTGCCCTGGCCGACGCGGCCATCGTGTTCTACGTCTTTATCTACACGCTCGGGCTCAAGCGGCGTACCGCGTCCAATATCGTCATCGGGGGCGCCGCGGGCGGCTTCCCGGTGCTGGTCGGCTGGGCGGCGGTGACCGGGACGGTGCGTCTTCCGGCACTGATCCTGTTCGCGGTGATCTTCTTCTGGACCCCGCCGCATTTCTGGGCGCTGGCCATGAAGTTCCGCGATGACTACGCCGCGGCCGCCGTGCCGATGCTGCCGGTGGTAGCACCAGCCTGGGTCGTGGCCCGCAAGATCCTGCTCTACTCCTATGCGATGGTGGCAGCCACCCTCGCCCTCATCCCGTACGCAGGCTGGGTCTACGCGGCCGGCGCGGCCGGGCTCGGGGCGTGGTTCCTGGCCGAGGCGCACCGGCTGCGCTCCCGGGTCGCCCGGCTCACCGCCGGCACGGCCGCGGTCACGCCCGCGCGCCCGGATGCGCCCGGCGAGGCCCGCACGGCCGCCGGCGCGCCGGATGAGACCTGCGCGGGGCTGACCCGGCCCAGCATCAGCCCGGTCCCGATGCGCCTGTTCCACTTGTCCATCGCCTACCTGTCCCTGCTGTTCGCCCTGACCGCCCTGGCTGCGGTGCTGCCCTGGGGCCGCTGGTGAGGTCCGGGCCCGGCCGCCCGGGCTCCTGCCGGACGGCCGCCTGAGCAGGCAGCCGGGACCGGGTTACACTGCTCAGCGAGGTGCCCGGCCCCGATCAGGGCCCGCACCGCGGGCCCGGCGGGCGGCCCCGGGCCGCCCTCGATGACAGCAGCGCGGCGCGATCGCGGGCTCCGCGGGGGACCATCCGCCGGCGAGGTGAGGCATGAGCATCCCGAACGCCCAGCAGGCCGAGCACTGGAACACCGGCGACGGCGTCGCGCACTGGATCGCCAACCACGCCCGCTACGAGCGCATGCACGCGCCGTTCACCGCCATGATCCTCGACGCCGCCGGGCTGGAGCCGGGCACGAGCGTGCTCGACGTGGGCTGCGGCTGCGGCGGCACCACCCTGGCTGCCGCGCGGCTCATCAGGCCGGGCCGGGCCACCGGCCTCGACCTGTCCGGCCCGATGCTGGCCAGGGCCCGCGCCGACGCCGCGGCGGCCGGCCTGGGCAACGTGCAGTTCGTGCAGGGAGATGCACAGGTGCACGACCTGGGGCCCGCCCGGTCCGACACCGTGCTCTCCCGCTTCGGGGTGATGTTCTTCGCCGACCCGGTCGCCGCCTTCGCCAATATCCGGTCCGCGACCCGGCCCGCCGGGCGGCTCATCTTCGTGTGCTGGCAGCCGATGGCCGCCAACCAGTGGCTGCTGGTGCCCGCGACCGCCCTGGCCGAGCATGTGCAGCCGCCTGACCTGGGGACCGGTGACGGTCCCGGCATATTCGCGCTCGCCGACCCGGACCGCCTCCGCCGGATCCTGGCCGCGGCGGGCTGGCAGGACATCGACATCGCCGCGAGGCAGGTGCCGGTCCTGGTCGGCGGCGGCGGCACGGTCGACGACGCCGTGGAGTTCCTGCGCGCCGGCGCGGTCGGCCGGACCGCGCTGGCCGGGGCCGACGCCGGCACGGCCGACCGCGCCATCGCTTCGGTGCGGTCCGCGCTCGCCCCGTACGCGGACGCCGGCGGCGTGCGCCTGGGCGCGGCGGTCTGGCTCGTCCAGGCCGCCGCTCCGTAACGGGCACGCGGAACCCCCCGGTACGCGGCGGCGGAGCCCGCGGCTCAGGAGTAGAGCTGGCCGGCGAGGTACTTCAGGCCGCTGTCCACCTGGATGGTGACCACCCGGTGGCCGGGGCCGAGCCGCCGGGCGATGCGCAGCGCGGCGGCCAGGTTG
>DASUBV010000132.1:0-44611 GCA_035763085.1 Streptosporangiaceae bacterium
GGTCACGCCGGAATCGGCAGCCAGGGCACGGACCAGGGCATGCTCACGGCCACCCGACCCAAGAACAAGAACGCGCACGGCGCACAGATTAGCCCGCTCGCCTCCGGGGGCGCCCTGTTGGCGCCGCCTTCCCTCCTCGCAGGCTCGTCAGTCCGGGCGGCGCCGGACATCCCTCCGGCTCGCTGTGTTAGCCCGCTCGCCTCCGGGGGCGCCTTGTTGGCGCCGCCTTCCCTCGTCGCAGGCTCCTCAGTCCAGGCGGCGGCATCCCTCCGGCTCGCTGTGCTGGCCCGCTCACCGGCGGGATGCCTTTGAGGCGCCGCCTTCCCTCCTCGCAGGCTTGTCAGTCCGGGCGGCGCCGGCATCCTTCCGGCTCGCTCGCGGCGGCGCCTGGCGGCGCCCCGGCTCAGGGTCGGGGCCCTGGCCGGAGGCCCGATATGGCGAGCGCGGCGCAGATGACGGCCATGGGGAGCTCGGCGAACAGGGCCAGGGCGGCCGCGGCTAGCTGTGCCGATCCCGGCGTAGCGGTCGCCAGGTCCAGCCAGGCGTCGGCCAGCAGCAGGACGGCTGTGGCGGCGGCGGTCAAGCAGTACCGGCTGTCCCGGCGGATCAGCAGCAGCCCGGTCGTGATCAGGCCCAGGGCCTCCAGGGCATCCAGGCCCACCCAGGCGGCCGCCCAGTGCGCCGCCCGCGCGCTGGCCGGCAGGCTGACGGCCAGGACGATCATCCAGGGGATCAGGCCCACGCCGGCACCCGCGATGGCCCTGGCCAGCCACCGGCGCCGCGCTTGCAGACGGCTCGGGCCGCCCTGAATAGGCTCGCGCGGCAGCGCTGGACGGCGTTCGGCGAGCGGGCTGATGTCCGTGGCGGGCAGTGCTGTGATCATGCCTCCAGCCTGGTCAGCAAACCGGCTCTGATCAGTAGCGCGCAGGTCCGACTTGATGGTGGTGCTAGCTGCACCCCGGACGGTGGTCCGGCCCGGATGGCAGCTCCTGGCGGCCGCCGCTACGGTGAAGCCATGGCATGGCTGGCCGCGGCGCGGCGCTGGCGCGCGCGGTCAGCAGCAGGGTCCTGGCGCACTGTGCGCGTCGGGCGGGCGTGGTCGGCAGGCGAGCTCTGGCTTGCTGTGCGCGCCTGGCTGGGGCGCACGGCCCGCGACCTGAAGTTCCTGATCGCTGGACAGCCGCTGCAGCTGGTCGGCCCGGGGCTGCTCGCGCTTCCGTGGCTGGTGTGGGTTCCGGTGTCCGTTCCGGCTATCGCGGCGGTCGTCCTGGCGCCGGTGCTCGTGCTGCTGGCCATGGCCCCGGCGCTGACCGCAGCGCAGCGGCTCCGGACCCGGTCGCTGCTCGGGACGGAGCTACCCGGCCCCTCCGCCGGGCAGGGTTCGCGATGGCGGCAGCTGCGCACCGCCGAGGGCCTGCGATCGGCCTGGCAGCAGCTGGGCTACTACCTGGTGGTCGGCCCGGCGCTGGCCTGCGGGGCGTGGCTGGTCCTCGCGCTGTGGGCGGGCGGCCTGGCGCTCAGCCTGGTGTATGTCTACGTCTGGGCATTCCCGCCCGGCTCCTTGCGGCCGGTCGCCGATGCCTACCTGACGGGCATCGGGCTGCTCATGCTGGCGGCTGCGCCGTGGCTCGGCGGCCTGCTCACCCGGCTGGATGCCTGGGCCTGTCTCGCGCTGCTCAGTCCTGGCCCGGCCGCCGAACTGGCCCAGCGGGTGGAACGGCTGACCCATAGCCGGGCGGACGTGCTGGCCGCGGCCGACACCGAGCGGCGCCGGATCGAGCGCGACCTGCACGACGGAGCGCAGCAGCGCCTGGTCAGCCTGGCCATGTCCCTGGGCATGGCCCGGCACACCCTGCCGGACCTGCCCGAGGAGGCCAGGCAGGTTATCGACGACGCACACCTGGAGGCCAAGGAGGCGCTCGCTGAGCTGCGCAATATGGTCCGCGGGCTGCATCCGGCGGTGCTGGAGGACCGCGGCCTGGACGCCGCCTTGTCCGGGATCGCCGCCCGGGCGCCGCTGCCGGTGCGCGTGCGGGTGGACATGACACGCCGGGCGGTGCCGGCGGTCGAGGCGGTGGCCTACTTCATCGTGTCCGAGGCGCTGACCAACGTCGCCCGGCATGCGGGCGCCTCGGCGGCTGAGGTGGACGTCCGGCTGGCCGCAGGCACGCTGACGGTGCGCGTGACCGACGATGGCCAGGGCGGCGCCGACGCCGCGCGCGGCACCGGCCTGGCCAGCCTGGCGCGGCGGGCAGCCTCGGTGGACGGCACGATGCGGGTGACCAGCCCGGCGGGCGGCCCGACAACAATCAGCGCGGAGCTGCCGTGCGGGTCGTGATCGCCGAGGACTCGGTCCTCCTGCGGGCCGGCCTGGTCAAGCTGCTGGAGGGCTGCGGCATGGAGGTGGCGGCGGCTGTCGGAAACGCTGATGATCTGCTCAGCGCCGTTGCCGAGCACCGCCCCGACGCGGTAATCGCCGACGTCCGGATGCCGCCGGGGCATTCCGACGAGGGGATCCAGGCGGCGCTGGTAATCCGGCGGGAGTGGCCGCAGGTAGCGGTGCTGGTCCTATCCCAGTACGTCGAGGAGCGGTACGCGGCTGACCTGCTGTCAGCCAATACCGAGCGAGTCGGGTACCTGCTCAAGGACCGGGTCGCCGATGTGGCCGAGTTCGTGGACGCGCTGAAGCGCGTCGCGGCGGGCGGGACCGCGCTCGACCCGGAGGTAGTAGCGCAGCTGCTGACGCGCAGCCGGCACGACCCCCTCGGGCGCCTGACCCCGCGGGAGCGGGAGGTCCTGGCCCTGATGGCCGAGGGCCGCTCGAATGCCGCCATCGCGGCGGACCTGGTGATTACCGACAGCGCCGTGGCCAAGCACATCAACGCCATCTTCACCAAGCTGGATCTGCCGCCGGCCGAGGGGGATCACCGGCGGGTGCTGGCCGTGCTGCGCTTCCTCGGCCAGCACTGAGTCCGGCCACCATCCGCCGGGTCAGCAGCGCCTGGCCGAGCATCAATCTCGGGACAGACCCGGACGCCTGAGCAAGGCGATGGACCCCTGGCCGGTCCTGACCCGCGGGCCGCGGCCGCTCAGATAGCGGGCCGCAGCTGCAGCGTCTGGTCCCGGCGCGGGCCGATCCCGACGGCGGTGATCGGGGCGCCGATCATGGACTCCAGGGCGGCCAGGTAGGCCCGGGCGTTACGCGGCAGGTCGTCCGGGTCCGTGACCTGGGAGATGTCCTCCCACCAGCCGTCGTGGTACTCATAGACCGGCACCGCATGGTGGAAGTCGGTCTGGGTCATCGGCATCTCGCTCATCCGCTCGCCGTTGACCTGGTACGCCACGCAGACCGGCACCTTCTCCAGGCCGGACAGCACATCGAGCTTGGTCACGAAGTAGTCGGTGATCCCGTTGACCCGGGTAGCGTAGCGAGCCACGACGGCGTCGAACCAGCCGGTCCGGCGCGGCCTGCCGGTCGTGACGCCGTACTCGCCGCCCGCCTTGCGCAGCCACTCGCCCTGCGCGTCGGTCAGCTCGGTGGGGAACGGGCCCGCCCCGACCCGGGTGGTGTAGGCCTTCAGGATGCCGATTACCCGGGTGATCCGGGTGGGGCCGAGCCCGGACCCGGCACAGGCACCCCCCGCGGTCGGCGACGACGAGGTCACGAACGGGTAGGTGCCGTGGTCCACGTCGAGCAGGGTGGCCTGGGCGCCTTCCAGCAGCACCACCTTGCCGTCGTCCAGCGCCCGGTTCAGGACCAGGCCGGTGTCGGCGACATAACGCGCCAGCCGCTCGCCGTAGCCGACGAACTCCTTGGCAACGGTTGCCGCGTCGATGGTGCGCCGGTTGTAGACCTTGGTCAGCACCTGGTTCTTCTCCCGCAGCACCAGGTCCAGCTTCTGGGCCAGGATGCCGGGGTCGAACAGGTCCTGCACGCGGATGCCCATCCGGGCGGCCTTGTCGCTGTAGGTCGGGCCGATGCCGCGGCCGGTGGTGCCGATCCGGGCCCGCCCCAGGTGCCGCTCGGTCACCTTATCCAGGGCGATGTGGTGGGGCATGATCAGGTGCGCGCTGGCCGAGATCAGCAGGCGGTCGCAGGACACCCCGCGGGCCTCCAGGCCGTCGATCTCGGCCAGCAGCACGCCGGGGTCGATGACCACCCCGTTCCCGATCACCGGCACGGCGGTCGGGGACAGCACCCCGGAGGGCAGCAGGTGCAGGGCATAGCTCTCCTCGCCGATCACCACGGTGTGCCCGGCGTTGTTGCCGCCCTGGTAGCGGACGACGTAATCGACGCTGTCGCCCAGCAAGTCGGTGGCCTTGCCCTTGCCCTCGTCGCCCCACTGGGCGCCCACGATCACGATGGCGGGCATGAGTCCGCAGTCCCTCCGTAAGTCAGCGCTGCCTGCGCAGCGGCCGGGATGAGCGCGCTGCTACGGGAGCAGCTTCGCCGCTGCGGCCGCACTGCTCTCAGCCAGGAATACCTGGCAGCGCTCCGCCTCATCGTCCTCGCCAATCGCGGCAGCGGCGCCGGCCAGGGCGGCCAGCGCGCGCAGGAAGCCCTGGTTGGGCTCGTGCTCCCACGGGACCCCGCCGTACCCCTTCCACCCGGCCCGGCGCAGCTGATCCAGGCCCCGGTGATAGCCGGTCCGGGCGTAGGCATAAGCAGTGACCGGGTCTCCGCCGGCCAGCGCGCGCTCGGCCAGCGCCGCCCACGCGGCGCAGTAGGCCGGGAATGCCGCGGCCACGGTCGCCGGATCGGCCGCCGCGCCCAGCGCCGCCCGGGCCTCCTCGCTGGGCGGCAGCAGCGTGTCGGGCGGCCCGCCGAGCAGGTTCTGGTGGCTCATGGCCTCATCACTCCCGTCATCGTGGCGCGGCGCCTCAGCCGAGCTGCGTGCCCGCTGACAGCAGGTCCTCGCAGGCCCGCACGACGCGGGCGGTCATTGACGCCTCCGCGGCCTTCCCCCAGGTGCGCGGGTCGTAGGCCTTCTTGTTGCCGACCTCGCCGTCGACCTTGAGCACGCCGTCGTAGTTGCTGAACATGTGACCGGCCACCGGGCGGGTGAACGCGTACTGGGTGTCGGTGTCCACGTTCATCTTGACCACGCCGTAGCCGATCGCCTCGCGGATGTCGGACAGGTCCGAGCCGGACCCGCCGTGGAACACCAGGTCAAACGGCTTGTCCTTGCCATACTTGGCGCCGGCCGCCTGCTGGATCTCCTTGAGCACCGGCGGGCGCAGCTTGACGTGCCCCGGCTTATAGACGCCATGCACGTTGCCGAACGTCGCGGCCAGGATGTAGCGGCCGCGCTCACCCAGGCCGAGGGCCTCCGCGGTGGCCAGCGCGTCGCCGGGGGTGGAGTACAGCTTCTCGTTGATCTCGCCGACGACCCCGTCCTCCTCGCCGCCGACGACCCCGATCTCCATCTCCATCACCACGTGCGCCGCGGCGCACTGCTTCAGCAGGTCGGCGGCAATCTCGAGGTTCTCGGCCAGCGGGACAGCCGACCCGTCCCACATGTGGGACTGGAACAGCGGCTCCTCGCCGCGCGCGACCCGCTCGGCGGAGATCTGGACCAGCGGGCGCATGAACCCGTCCAGCTTGTCCTTAGGACAGTGATCGGTGTGCAGCGCGATCTGGACCGGGTACTTGGCCGCCACGGCGCGAGCGAAGTGGGCGAGGGCCACCGAGCCGGTCACCATGTCCTTGACCCCCTGCCCGGACAGGTACTCGGCGCCGCCGGTGGAGACCTGGATGATCCCGTCGCTGCCTGCCTCGGCGAATCCGCGGATGGCCGCGTTGAGGGTCTGGCTGGACGTCACGTTGATCGCCGGATAGGCGAAGCCCTGCTCCTTCGCCCGGTCCAGCATCTGGGCGTAGATCTCTGGCGTCGCGATAGGCATGACGGCAGCATCCTCTCCTAGGAATCCGACCTCAAGTATTCCGGACTCAGCCCGGGTATCCGGCCACGACCCCGGCGGGCCCGGTTCTCCGCGCCGGCCGCCCTGCTGGCTGGCTAGTCCAGGGGCCACTCCCTGGAATCCCAGCCTGGGCGTGCCGCCCGGATTGTTCTAGACCAGGCCGAGGTCGGCGAGCTCGAAGGCGGGCCGGTACGGCAGCCCGCGCTCCGCGATCCGGTCCCGCGCGCCGCGCTCGACGAGCACCGCAACGCCGACCACCTCAGCGCCCGCCTCGGTCAGCGCATCTACGGCGGTGAGCACGGACCCACCGGTGGTGGAGGTGTCCTCGACGGCCAGCACCCGGCGGCCGGCCACGTCCGGCCCCTCGATTCTGCGCTGCAGCCCGTGCGCCTTCTCCGCCTTCCGGACGACGAAGGCGTCGAGCTTGCGCCCCCGGGCGGCCGCCACGTGCATCATCGCCGTCGCGACGGGGTCGGCGCCGAGCGTCAGGCCGCCGACCGCCTCGAACGACAGGTCGGCCGTGGCGGCCAGCATGACCCGGCCGGCGAGCGGCGCGGCACTGCCGTCCAGCAGGATCCGGCGCAGGTCGATGTACCAGTCGGCATGCTGCCCCGAACTCAGGGTCACCGGGCCGTGGATGACGGCTCGTTCCCGGATGGCCTTCAGCAGTTCATCACGATCATCACGCACAGCGAGAGCCTACCGGCCGCGCCTGCTGCGGCCTGCCGCTGCCCGGTACCGCCATGAGTGGCCCTCAGCAGCCGAAATGCCCAGAGCAAGGGCCAGAATCCCGGCTGGTGCCTTAGTCCGCGATCTGCACTATCCGCCACAGCGGTCACGATGCGCTGGTAAATTCACGCGTCAAGGGAAGGGCGGTGTCGGGTGGATCGCTGCGCGCTGTTCGTGGATGCCGGGTATGCGCTGGCCGACGGCGCCCTCGCCGTTCACGGGACACGCCATCGTGACTCGGTTTCCTGGGATTACCCGGGCCTGCTGAAGCTGCTGGCAAGCGTCTCGCAGGACCGTACGGGCCTGCAGGTCCTGCGCTGTTACTGGTACGAGACGACCGTCGACAGTCGTCGTACTGCCGAGCACGAGGCCCTGGCCGACATCCCCGGGCTCAAGCTCCGGCTGGGCAAGCTGCGGCCGGGCCGCCGGGAAGGCGTCGAGACTGAGATCCGCCGCGACCTCACTGCGCTGGCCAGGAACAAGGCCGTCAGCGACGTGGTGATCGTGAGCGCGGAGGAGGATCTGGCCCAGATCATCTCCGACGTCCAGGACCAGGGGCTCCGCGTCGCCCTGGTGCACATCGCGACAGACGGGAACTGGACCATCTCCCGGGCGCTGCGCCAGGAGTGCGACGACATCATCGAGATCTCGGCCAGCCACCTGCGGCCGTACGTCGATCTCATCCCGGGTGCCGAGCCTGCGGTTACCGACAGTGACACCGACAGCGGGAGGCCCGGCGGCAGCCAGGGCGACGGCTCGCCCAGCCGCCCGACCGTCCCGGCTCAGGGCCAGGCCCCTTCCCGTGGGCACAGCCAGGGCCAGCCGCAGCCGCTCGCCGTTGGCTCGCTGCCGGGCGGCACGGCGATCTACCCGGCCCCGGTCGTCGGCGCCGAGTACGCCCGCTCGGCTCAGCAGACACCCGCTCCGGCCCAGGCAGCGGCTCAGGCTGGCCAGGGCCAGCCCGCCGGGCAGTTCGGCCCGGCACACTTCGGTTCTGGCCAGGGGCAAATCGGCCAGACCGGGCCGCAGGGTGGTCAGGACCAGCAGAGTGGTCAGGACCGGCAGGGCGGCCATCAGCACGGGCCGGGTCAGCAGCCCGGACAGCAAGGACCGGGACAGCACGGCTCTGGTCAGCTCGGCCCGGGCCAGCAAGCGCCGGGCCAGCAGGGGCCAGGCGGTACCCCGGCTAGCAGTCAGCCGGGCTCCGGCCACCAGCAGCACGGCCACCAGCAGCACGGGCAGCCTCAGCAAGGGCAGCGGCAGGGGGTGCCCGGCCTAGAGGGCCCGGGCGCGCATCCTGGTGCTGCGCGACCGCCGCAGGCCGGGGCTTCAGCCGGTTCCGCCCTGAACAGCGACGGGCGCAGCGCGCTGACCGATCAGGCGGCTGGTCTGCGCGGTCCCGTCGCCGGCTCCGGCGACACTGCTGGCGGCCATCCCGCCGGGGCTCCGGGCGCCGAACTGGGACGCGGGCTGATGGGCCAGGACACCGGCGATGCCGGACGGCAGTCCCGACCCGATGAGCCGTCGGCCCGGATGCCGGTCCAGCAGCCCTACCAGCTTCCCGGCCCGGCCCGGCCCGGCCAGCCGCAGAACGGCCTGCGCGCCAGCGGCCCGCCGTCCAACGGCCTGCCCTCGAACGGGCTTCCCCAGAACGGCCTGCCCTCCAACGGACCGCCCGCCAGCGGCCTGCCCTCGAACGGCCTGTCTCAGAACGGGCTTCCCCAGAACGGCCTGCCGTCCCACGGCATGCCCGCCAGCGGCATGCCCGCCAGCGGACCGCCGTCGAACGGCCAGCCCTCGAACGGCCTGGTGCAGAACGGCTTGTCCCACTACGGCGTGCCGAACAGCGGTCCGCCGAACAGGGGCCTGCCGAACAGCGGCCCGCCGTCCAGCGAGCTGCCATCCAACGGGCTATCTCACAATGGCCTGCCGCCCGGCGGACTCACGGGAAACGGGCCGCCCCCGAATGGCTTGCCCGCGAATGGCCTCTCGTCTCACGGCCTGCCATCGAACGGGCTTGGCTCGAATGGCGTGTCGCAGAACGGCCTGCCCGGCAACGGCGCCCATCAGGGTGGCTCTCAGCAAAGCGGCCCGGCCCGTAATGGCTTGCCGTCCAACGGGCTCCCAGGTGGCGGCCTGCCCGGTAATGGCCTGGCCCAGAACGGGTACTCCCAGCACTCGGTGCCGCCCCAGACTTCCGGCGCCGGCGACCAGGGCCGCGGCGGCCTTTCTCCGTATGGCCAGAGCAGTCAGCAGGGCGGCCAGCATGGCGCAGGTCAGCCCGATGCCCAGCGGCCCATTCCCCAGCAGCGCCAGTTGCCGGGCGGGCCCGGGTCGCAGTATCCGCCCGCGTCGGGCATGACGCCCTACGACAGCGGCCCGGTACCTCAGCCGCCCTACGGTGGCGGCTACGGGAGTCCGGCCCAGCCGCAGGCTCCTGGTTACCCGGCTCAGTCCTCTGGCCCGTACGGGATCCCGCAACGGCCCGGGCCGGCAACGTCACCTGCGCAGCCTGCGTTGCCCCAGCCAGGCGCCCATCAGCCGGGGCTGCCGCCGTCCGGCCAGGGTCATCCGGGTCCCGGCCAGCCGGGATTCGGTCAGCCGGGCCCTGGTCAGCCGGGATTCGGTCAGCCAGGCCCCGGTCAGCCCGGATTCGGTCAGCCGGGCATGCAGTCACCCGGCATACCGCAGCCGCACAATCTGCCCGCACTCCCGCAGGCTTCGATACCGCAGCCCATCGCCATCTCGCTGCCCGAAGCGGTACAGGCAGCACACGCCGAGGGCTTCGGCTTCGGTGAGACCGTGGCCAGGGACGCCCCGGCACTGTGGCTGGAGGCCGTCCTGGCCCGCAAGCCGCGGATGCCCTCGGACCTGGAAGCCAGGCTGCTGCAGGGCTCGGCCCTGCCGATTGACTCGCTGCTCCACGACGAGGTGCGGCATTCGCTGCGGCGCGGGTTCTGGGAGGCACTGGAGCGGTCCCGGCGCTAGGACCGGAAAGCCCGGCATTTCGCCGGCTTCTGTGATCACGATGCCATTACTCCGTGGTCGTTTGCGTTGATAACGAACCCCGGCTGGGTACCGTACGAGACGTGGCCGTGCTCAGTCGTGAACAGTTCGATGCGATCGAATTTGACGCCGTGCGAAGCGGGGATCATGCCGCTGCGGCGGAGTTGATGAGCCAGCTCGCCGCGACCGCAGCCGAGACCTCCGGGATGCCGCGCGCCGAGGCGTATCTGCGAGCCGGGGAGCAGTACCTGCTCGCGGACGACCCGGCCGCCGCGGCGGGCGGATTCCGCCGCGCGATGGTCGCCGGCGGCCCGGTCTTCGTCGATCCGCGTGTGCCACTGGCCCGCGCGCTATTCCAGCTCGGGCGTCAGGCCGAGGCTCAGGCACTGATCCGCCAGCTGAAGGCGGAGGGACCGCAGGACCCGCGAGTCTGCGACCTGGTGGCCGAGCTGCTAGTCGACCGGTCCGACCTGCCCGGCGCACTGGACTGGGCGACGGCCGGCGTGGAGCTGTGCCTGAAGCGCACCGGCCAGGGAGGCCAGGCCAACGGGGAGACGCCGGTGGTGCCGGCCCAGCCGGGAGGCAGCGACGACGAGCCGGAGTTGCGGCTGTTGCTGAGCCTGCGCTACCGGATCCGCAACGACCTCGGCCTCCCCGAGGACACCTACGACGCGATGCTGTGACGACACTGTGCTAGCCCAGGGGAACACCCCCTGGAACCTGGTCCGGAGGCGTCCCGCCCCCGGACCGCAGTGCTAGCCCAGGGGACTGACCCCCTGGAACCCCCAGACCGGAGGCGTCCCGCCCCCGGACCCCCTGGGGGCTGTTTGAGACGGGGCCGACCCTTTCGGGACGGCCCCGTCTCAAGCAGGACTTGTGGCTGAGGTTTGGGTGGTGACGGCCCGGCGCTGGTTAGCTGGCTGCGGTGGCGGGGGCGTGGCGGGCCGGGGTGACGCTGAGGGCGTCAGCCGACTCGTCGAGATCCACGATCACCGTGTCCCCGTCCATGATCTCGCCGGACAGCAAGGCCCGGGCCAGCCGGTCGCCGATCGCCGACTGGATCAGCCGCCGCAGCGGCCGCGCCCCGTACACCGGGTCGAAGCCCGTCACGGCCAGCCACTCGCGGGCGGCCGGGGTCACGGTGAGCGTCAGCCGGCGATCGCTCAGCCGCTCGCCCAGCCTGGCCACCTGCAGGTCGACGATCTCGGTCAGCTCGGCGGTGCTCAGCGCGTCGAACAGGATGATGTCGTCCAGCCGGTTCAGGAACTCCGGCTTGAACGTCGCCTGCACGACCGACATCACCGCCTCGCGCCGCGCCGCCTCGTCCAGCTTGGGGTCGGCGATGAACTGTGATCCCAGGTTGGAAGTCAGGATCAGGATGGTGTTGCGGAAGTCCACCGTCCGGCCCTGGCCGTCGGTGAGCCGGCCGTCATCGAGCACCTGCAGCAGGATGTTGAAGACCTCCTGGTGGGCCTTCTCCACCTCGTCCAGCAGGATGACGCAGTACGGCCGGCGCCGGACTGCCTCGGTGAGCTGGCCGCCCTCCTCGTAACCGACATAGCCGGGCGGCGCGCCGACCAGCCGGGCCACCGAGTGACGCTCGGAGTACTCGCTCATGTCGATCCGGATGATCGCCCGCTCGTCGTCGAACATGAACTCCGCGAGCGCCTTGGCCAGCTCGGTCTTGCCGACTCCGGTCGGCCCGAGGAACAGGAACGAGCCCGAGGGCCGGTCCGGGTCGGCGATGCCCGCCCGGGACCGGCGCACGGCATCGGACACGGCCTGGACGGCCTTCGACTGCCCGACAAGCCGGCGGCCGAGCTCGGCCTCCATCCGCAGCAGCTTGCCGGTCTCGCCTTCCAGCAGCCGGCCCGCCGGGACGCCCGTCCACGACGACACCACATCGGCGATGTCGTCGGGCCCGACCTCCTCCTTCACCATGGGCTGCTCGTTCAGGCCAGGGGCCGCGGCCGTTCCGCCGGCTCCGGCGGTGGCGCTGTCCGGACCGGCGCTGGCGGCTCCGGCCGGCGTCGCGTCCCCGGCGACGGCACTTGCCGCGGCCAGCTCCCGCTCCAGGGCCGGGATCTCTCCGTACATGATCCGGGACGCGGTCTCAAAGTCGGCGTCCCGCTGCGCGCGCTCGACCTGGACACGAAGGTCATCGAGCTGCTTCTTCAGCTCACCGACCTTGTTGAGGCCGGCCTTCTCCCGGTCCCACCGGGCGATCAGCGCGGTGAGCTGCTCCTGCCGGTCGGCCAGGTCGGCGCGCAGCCGCTCCAGCCGCTCCTTGCTGGCCGAGTCGGTCTCCTTGGCCAGGGCCAGCTCTTCCATCTTCATCCGGTCGACCGAGCGCTGCAGCTCATCGATCTCGACCGGACGGGAGTCGATCTCCATCCGCAGCCGGGAGGCCGCCTCGTCGATCAGGTCGATCGCCTTGTCAGGCAGGAACCGGGCGGTGATGTAGCGGTCCGACAGGCTGGCCGCGGCCACCAGCGCGGCGTCGGAGATCTGCACCTGGTGGTGCGCCTCGTAGGGGCCCTTCAGCCCGCGCAGGATCGCGATGGTGTCCTCGACCGACGGCTCGCCCACCAGCACCTGCTGGAAACGGCGCTCCAGGGCCGGGTCCTTCTCGATCCGCTGCCGGTACTCATCCAGGGTGGTCGCGCCGACCATCCGCAGCTCGCCGCGGGCCAGCATGGGCTTGAGCATGTTGCCCGCGTCCATCGCGCCCTCGGCCGCGCCGGCCCCCACGACGGTGTGCAGCTCGTCGATGAAGGTGATGATCTCGCCGTCGCTCTGCTTGATCTCATTCAGGACCGCCTTCAGCCGCTCCTCGAACTCGCCGCGGTACTTGGCCCCGGCGACCATGGCGCCGAGGTCCAGCGCCACCACCCGCTTGCCGCGCAGGGACTCCGGAACGTCGCCGGCCACGATGCGCTGGGCCAGGCCCTCGACGACGGCGGTCTTGCCCACGCCCGGCTCGCCGATCAGCACGGGGTTGTTCTTGGTGCGCCGGGACAGCACCTGGATCACCCGGCGGATCTCGGCGTCGCGGCCGATGACCGGGTCCAGCCGCCCGTCGCGGGCGCTGGCGGTCAGGTCCACGCCGTACTTCTCGAGGGCTTGGTAGGTGCCCTCGGGGTCCGGCGAGGTCACCCGGGCATGCCCGCGGACCTGCTCGAACGCGCTGAAGACCTGGTCCGGCCCGGCGCCGGCGCCGCGCAGCACCGTGGCCGCCTGGCCGCCGTCAGAGGCCAGGCCGAACAGCAGGTGCTCGGTGGAGACGTACTCGTCGGACATCTCCTTGGCCTTGCGCCCGGCGGCCGCCAGCGCGGCCAGCAGCGGCCGGGATGTCTCCGGCGCGCTGACGGTCGCGCCGGCCGCCTTCGGCAGCCGCGTGAGCTGGCTGTTGACCTGCTGCAGGACGGCCGCCGGGTCGGCACCGACGGCCCGCAGCAGGGGCGCGGCGGTACCGCCCTCCTGCTCGATGAGGGCGGCCAGCAGGTGCAGGCCCTCCACGCTCGGGTTGCCGGCGGTAGTCGCACGCTGCACCGCGTCAGAGAGAGCCTCCTGGCTCTTGCGGGTCAGCTTGTCATCCACGGTTGGTTCTCTTTCAGGTCAGTACAGATTCGGTTAGGGTCACCGAGCCCAGCGTGGCCAGCCGCGCTGGCCGCGCTCAGCTCGCCGGTGGTACCTCCCGGACCGGCGTGGCCTCGCGGACCGGGACAGCATCCCGGACCGGGACCAGCGTCCGGCCGGTGCGGTCGCGCAGCAGGCCGGCCAGCCGGGCGGCCACCGCGCGGGTGGACTCGAGCTCGGCGCGCAGCTGGCCGACCTCGGCATGCAGCTCGGCCAGCAGCATCCGGGTGCGCCGCTCCGAGCTCTCCAGCTCCAGGATCCGCTTGATCCCGGACAGGTTGACGCCCTCGTCCTGCGACAGCCGCTGCACCTCGCGCAGGATGAGAATGTCGCGCAGCGAGTAGCGCCGGCCCCGGCCGGCCGCCCGGCCTGGTGAGACCAGGCCGAGGCGGTCGTAGGTCCGCAGCGTCTGCGGGTGCAGTCCGGACAGCTGGGCGGCCACCGAGATCACGTAGACCGGTGTGTCGTCGGAGAGCTCGAACTGGCTGGTCATGTCATCTCCCCTCGGCCGCCGGTCACGCCTTCGCCTTGCGCAGCAGCTCATCGCGCGGGTCGGGCCCGGCGGTGGCCTCGCGGAAGGACTCCAGCGCGGTCTTGGCCTTGTCGCCGAGGTCGCGCGGCACCTGCACGTCCACGGTGACCAGCAGGTCGCCGACCGTGCCGTCGGTCCGCCGCACGCCCTTGCCCCGGACCCGGAAGGTCCGGCCGCTGGGCGTCCCGGCCGGGATCCGGACGCTGACCGGCATCCCGCGATGCGAGGGAACCTTGATGTCGGCGCCCAGCGTCGCCTCCGGGAAGGTGACCGGCACGGTGACCGTCAGGTTGTGCCCGGACCGGCCGAACACCGGGTGCGGCGCGACGTGCACGCGCACGTACAGGTCGCCGGGCGGCCCGCCGCGCTCGCCAGGCGCGCCCTTGCCCTTCAGCTTGATGCGCTGGTTGTCGCCGACCCCGGCCGGGATGCGCGCCTGGATGGTGCGGGTGCTCATCGCGCGGCCGCTGCCCGAGCAGACCGGGCACGGGTCATCGACGATCAGGCCGCGGCCCCGGCAGGTCTTGCACGGCTCGGAGAACGCGAAGCTGCCCAGGTTCCGGCTGCCCTGGCCGGTGCCCTCGCAGGTCGGGCAGACCCGCGGGACAGTCCCGGCCTTGGCGCCGGTGCCGGCGCAGGCCTTACACGGCCCCTCGCCGGCCAGCCGCAGCGAGACGGTGGCACCGTCGATCGCGTCACCGAACGACAGCGCCGCCTCGGTCTCGATGTCCGCGCCGCGCCGCGGCCGGGCCTGGCCAGTGGTGCGCCCGCCGCCGAAGACGCCGCCGAGCAGGTCGCCCAGCCGCCCGCCGGCGGAACTGCCGCCGCTGCCGCCGCCCCCGAACAGGTCGCCGAGGTCGAAGTTGTAGCCGCCGCCACCCGTGCCGCCCGAGCCCGGCATCCGCGGCCCGCCGCTGCCGAACAGCGAGCGCGCCTCGTCGTACTCCTTGCGGCGCTTGTCGTCGGAGAGGACGTTGTAAGCCTCGGAGATCTCCTTGAAGCGCTCCTCGGCCTTCGAGTCGCCCTTGTTAGCGTCCGGGTGATACTTGCGTGCCAGCTTGCGGTACGACTTCTTGATCTCGTCCGCGGACGCCCCCTTGGCTACGCCAAGAGTCTTGTAGTAATCCTTCTCAAGGAAGTCCCTGGTGCTCAACGGGCCTCTCTTTGGCGGGTCTGGTCAGCGGGAGGCGGCGTCGGGGTCGGCCGGCCCGGACGAGGTGTCCGGCCCGGAGTCCCCGTCGCCGTCGGCGGGCGCGGCGTCCTCCCCTGGCTCTGCCACGGCCACCCGGGCGGGCCGGACGATCCGGTCGCCCACCTTGTATCCGGGCTGCAGGATCTGCACGGCCGTCGGCTCGGTGACGTCGGCGGAGTAGGAGTGCATGAGGGCGTCATGCAAGGTCGGGTCGAACGGGTCCCCGGCCTCGCCGAAGGCGGTCAGGCCCATCTTGGCCACGCTGGCTTCCAGCGACTCGGCCACGGACTTGAAGCCGCCGGACAGCTCGCCGTGCTGGCGGGCCCGCCCGATGTCATCGAGCACCGGCAGCAACTCACTGAGCACGTTGGCCAGTGCCTGCTCCCGGACGGCCATCCGGTCCCGTTCCACTCGCTTGCGGTAGTTGGCGTACTCGGCCTGCAGGCGCTGCAGGTCGGCGGTGCGCTCGGCCAGCTTGGCCAGGGCATCTGCCGTGGCGGCACTGGTCCCGGCGTCACCGCCCGCGGCCGGGCCGGCCGGCCTGGAGTCCGCCGCCCCGCCGTTCCCCGGCGCGGCGGCGGACTGACCCCCGGCGCCGCCCGGGCGGTCCTGGCCGCCCGGGCTGGCGCTGCCGGGCTTGGAGGCCGAGTGGCGGCCCGGCCGGTTCTGGCCGGGCACCTCCCGGACCTGGCCCGTCCGCGGGTCGATGCGCCTGCGATCTCGGATCACCGGGCTCTGGCCCTCTTCCTCTTCTGGCTTCATCAGGCGGCGCCGCCCTCCCGGTCAGCCGGCTTGTCCTCGTCGACGATCTCCGCCTCGACGACCTCGTCGTCCTGGCCGGGGCCAGCCTCGGCATCGGCCGCACCCTCGCCGCCCTCCTGGGCGCTGGCCTGCGACGCTGCGTAGATCGCGGTGCCCATCTTCTGGCTCACCTGCGCCGCGTGCTCGCTGGCCGTCTTGATGGCCTCGGTGTCGTTGCCCTCCAGCGCCTTCTTCAGGTCGGCGACGGCGGTCTCCACCTCGGACTTGATATCGTCCGGCACCTTGTCGGCGTTCTCCGACAGGAACTTCTCGGTGGTGTAGGCCAGCGACTCCGCGCGGTTGCGGACCTCCGCCTCCTCGCGGCGCAGCCGGTCCTCCTCCGCGTACTTCTCGGCGTCCGCCATCATCCGCTCGATGTCGTCCTTCGGCAGGGCCGAGCCGCCCGAGATGGTCACGGACTGCTGCTTGCCGGTGCCGAGGTCCTTAGCCGAGACGTTCACGATGCCGTTGGCGTCGATGTCGAAGGTGACCTCGATCTGCGGGATGCCGCGCGGCGCGGGAGCGATCCCGGCCAGCTCGAACATGCCCAGCTTCTTGTTGTAGGCCGCGATCTCGCGCTCACCCTGGAACACCTGGATCTGCACCGAGGGCTGGTTGTCGTCCGCGGTGGTGAAGATCTCCGACCGCTTGGTCGGGATGGTGGTGTTGCGCTCGATCAGCTTGGTGAAGATGCCGCCCTTGGTCTCGATGCCCAGCGACAGCGGGGTCACGTCCAGCAGCAGGACGTCCTTGACCTCGCCCCTGAGCACGCCGGCCTGCAGGCACGCGCCCACGGCCACGACCTCGTCGGGGTTGACGCCCTTGTTGGGCTCCTTGCCGCCGGTCAGCTCCTTGACCAGGTCGACCACGGCCGGCATCCGGGTGGAGCCGCCCACCAGCACCACGTGGTGGATGTCGCTCAGCTTCACGCCGGCGTCCCGGATAACCTGCTGGAACGGCGCCTTGCAGCGGTCGAGCAGGTCCGAGGTCATCCGCTGGAACTCCGCGCGGGTCAGCTTGGTGTCCAGGTGCAGCGGGCCCTGGTCGGAGTGGGTGATGTAGGGCAGGTTGATCTGCGACTCGTTGGTCTGGGACAGCTCGATCTTGGTCTTCTCCGCGGTCTCCCGCAGCCGCTGCAGCGCCATCTTGTCCTTGGACAGGTCGGTGCCGTAGCTGTTCTTGAAGTCCTTGACCAGCCAGTCCACGATGCGCTGGTCCCAGTCATCGCCACCCAGGTGGTTGTCACCGCTGGTCGCCTTGACCTCGACCACGCCCTCGCCAACCTCCAGCAGGGACACGTCGAAGGTGCCGCCACCGAGGTCGAAGACCAGGATGGTGGCCTCGTTCTCCTTCTCCAGGTGATAAGCCAGGGCGGCCGAGGTGGGCTCGTTGATGATGCGCAGCACGTTCAGGCCGGCGATCTGGCCGGCCTCCTTGGTCGCCTGCCGCTGCGCGTCGCTGAAGTACGCCGGCACGGTGATCACCGCGTCGGTGATGGTCTCGCCGAGGTAGGACTCGGCGTCCCTCTTGAGCTTCTGCAGGATGAACGCGCTGATCTCCTGCGCAGTGAACTTCTTGCCGTCGATGGCGACGGACCAGTCGGTGCCCATCTGCCGCTTGACCGACCGGATGGTCCGGTCGACGTTGGTCACCGCCTGGCGCTTGGCAACCTCGCCGACGAGCACCTCACCGTTCTTCGCGAAGGCGACAACGGACGGCGTGGTCCGCGAGCCTTCCGCGTTCGCGATAACTGAGGGCTCGCCGCCCTCCAGGACGGCGACGACGGAATTGGTCGTCCCCAGGTCGATGCCTACCGCACGTGCCATGAGATCAGTCCTTGGTCTTCGTTCCGGGCAGCTCTGCCGCTGCGCCTGCTGTCATTACCTAGTGCTAACGCCTGTTTTGCCCGCTTTGCCGAGGTTCGGCTAGCGGTCACTCCGGTCCCGCCAGGGTTGAGCCTGGCGGGCTCAAGTTTGCCACGCACTGCCTGGCCGAGCAAAAACTTGAGTCTGCCTGGCTCAACTTTACTGGGCCCGGAGGTATTCCCCCGGGCGGGGCCGGCTTCCGGGCCGCCTGCGTTCGGGCCAGGCTCCGGGCCGGGCGGGCCAGGCGGGGCCGGGCGGTAAGAAGTGCCGGGAACCGGACACTCCCTGGTGAAGGGTGCAGATACCGACGCGGGCCCGTTGGAGGGACAGCGTGGCCGATGAGGACCCGGTACAGCGGTTCACCTGCCTGTATGAGCGCACCAGGCCGCGCGTGTATGCCTTCGCGGTCAGCCATGCCGGCCGCCAGCTGGCCGAGGTGATCGTCAGCGAGGTGTACCTGATCGCCTGTCGCAAGGCTCGCCGACATTCCCTGGCCCGAGCTGCCGCGCGAGGCCGCGGCCGCTGGCCCCGTCGCAGCGGTTCAGCGTCGCCACTGACGGCAAGGGCTGAACGAACCCCGCGGGGGCGGGGTGCGGGCTCAGGCGGGCCCGGCGGCGAGCCGGGCTCGCCTGCCCAGCACCACCACGTCGTACGCGCCGTCCAGGATCCCGCCGGCCGGGTCATCCTCGCCGGCCGCCCGCACCACGTCCTGCCCGGGCCGCAGGATGTCGCGGATGACCAGCGCGCACAGCAGGGCCACGGTGCCGAACCGGGCCAGCAGCGCCGTGAAGTACAGGCCCGTGCCGATGCTGCCCGGTGCACCGGGCTGGGCGAAGGGTATGAGGTAGGCCCAGATCGCGAAGAAGTAGCCGATCTCCGCGACCTGCCATACGGCCCACGACCACAGCCGGGGCCGGGCCAGCACGACCAGCGGCACCAGCCAGATGACGTACTGCGGCGACCAGACCTTATTGACCAGCAGGAAGACCGCCAGGATCAGGAAGAGCACCTGCGGCACCCGCGGCCGCCGCGGGGCGGCCAGGGTCAGCAGCCCGATGAGCAGGCAGCCGACCGCGAACAGCAGCAGGCTGACCAGGTTCAGCGTGCCCACGTGCAGGCCGCCGAGCACGGGGGCGTGCTCGACCTCGAAGAAGTACCAGATCGAGCCCCAGTCCGCGCCCCGGGTGGAGTTCAGCCGGTAGAACCGCGACCAGCCGGCGAGGGCCACGATGGCGACCGGGATGTTGACCACCAGCCAGGCCGCCGCGGTCGCGGCCGCGGTCGTCCAGAACGATCGGAGCCGGCCCGCGCGCAGGCAGAGCAGGAACAGCCCGCCGAGCAGCACGATGGGATAGAACTTGGTGGCGATCGCCAGCCCGAACAGCACGCCGGCCAGCACGCCGCGGCGCGCGGCCCAGGCGGCCATGGCCACCGCCGTGAGGGCCATGGCGATCATGTCCCAGTTGATGAACGAGGCCAGGATCAGGCCGGGGGACAGGGCCACCAGCAGGGCGGTCCAGCGCCGGGACCGCCCGGCCAGGTAAGCAGTGGCCAGGACCCCGGCGATCGCGCACAGGGTCAGCAGCACCACGGTGATGTCGAAGAACTCGCGGCCCCGGACGTAGGGGTCGGAGATCGGCCGCACCAGCCAGGAGACTGCCTGCATGGCGCCGCCGATGAGCACCGGGTACTCGACCGGGTGGCTGAGGTAGGGGGCCTGGTTATGCCACAGGCCCTCGCCGAAGTACAGCGGGTAGATGTCGGTGTAGCAGTGCGCCTGGTACTGCCCGACACCGACGTTCCAGGCCCCGGCCCGGCAGGCGGCCTTGTTCAGGAAGCCCAGCGCGCTGCCCGCCAGGCTGGCGATGACCAGCGCGGTGACTGAGCCGGCCAGCAGGGCGAGCCTGCCCGGCGGGGTCACCGCCTGCACGCGGCTGCCCTGTGCCTCTGCCTGGGCCACATCACGCTCCGTCGAAGCCGGCCGTCCGGGACTGTTCCGATCTGCGGGATCAGGTTAGCCGCCAGGACGCCCGGACTGCCGCTGTCCGGGCCGCATCCCCGCGAGCCAGCCCGCCCGCCAGCCGCCGTGCGGCCAGTAAGTTACCGGTGAGTAAGATATCGGGGCACGTAGATCATCGGCCGTGCACAGGGCCGGGCTAGGCTGGCCGCCAGGCACCGCGCCACCCCCGGCGTCGCGTGGCCTGACCAAGCACCGGGAGGTCCCCGTGGCCCTGCGCATCATTATCGGCCTTGCCCTGACGGCGGCCGCCGGCGTCATCGCCGGCCGCCGCCTGTGGTGGCTGTACCGGCTCGCGACCAGCGGCCAGCCCGCCCCCGAGCGCATCGCCGCGCTGCGCGAGCACCCCGGCCGGGGCGCCGAGACTCAGGTCACCGAGGTCCTGGGGCAGCGCAAGCTGCTCCAGTGGACGTTGCCCGGCATCGCGCACTTCATGACCTTCTGGGGCTTCATCATCCTGATGCTGACGATCATCGAGGCCTACGGCGCGCTGTTCTCCAAGACGTTCGCCATCCCGCTGATCGGCACCTGGGCCTGGGTCGGGTTCGGAGAGGACCTGTTCGCGGTCGCGGTCCTGGCCGGGATCGTGATCTTCTCGATCATCCGGCTGCGCTCGGACCCCAGGCGGGAGGGCCGCCGGTCACGCTTCTCCGGCTCGCACAACGGCGCCGCCTGGCTGGTCCTGCTGGGAATCTTCCTGGTCGTCGCGACCCTGCTGCTCTACCGCGGCGCCCAGATCAACACCGGCGACTTCCCCTACCCGCGCGGCGCCTTCGCCTCGCAGCTCGTCGGCCACTGGCTGGCGCCGCTCGGGCATGACGCCAACTCCGCCATCGAGACCACCTTCATCCTGCTGCAACTGGCGGTGATCCTGGCCTTCGGCGTCTTCGTCACCTACTCCAAGCACCTGCACATCGCCATCGCCCCGCTCAACGTGCTGTTCGCCCGGCGCCCGAACGGCCTGGGCCCGCTGGAGCCGATGCGCTCGAACGGCCAGGTGCTCGACTTCGAGGAGGCCGACCCCGACACCGACATCTTCGGCCTGGGCAAGATCGAGGACCTGACCTGGAAGGGCATGCTGGACCTGGGCACCTGCACCGAGTGCGGGCGCTGCCAGTCGCAGTGCCCGGCCTGGGCCACCGGCAAGCCGCTGTCCCCCAAGATGCTCGTCCTGGACCTGCGCGATCACGCCTTCGCCAAGGCCCCCTACCTGCTGGCCGGCTCCGACGAGGCGCGCGAGCAGCTGCCGGACGCCGTGAAGAGCGAGGCAGAACGACCGCTGGTGGGTGACTCCGCCGCGAACGGCGTGATCGACCCCGATGTGCTGTGGTCATGCACCAACTGCGGGGCCTGCGTCGAGGAATGCCCGGTCGACATCGAGCACATCGACCACATCACCGGGATGCGCCGGCACCAGGTGCTGATCGAGTCGGCGTTCCCGACCGAGGCGTCCACGATGCTGCGCAACCTGGAGAACAAGGGCAATCCGTGGGGGATGGGCCACGACAAGCGGGCCGAGTGGATCACCGAGCTCGACTTCGAGGTCCCGGTGGTGGACGGACCCATCGGCGACGACGTGGAGTACCTGTTCTGGGTGGGCTGCGCGGGCGCGCTGGAGGACCGGGCGCGCAAGACCACCAAGGCGGTCGCCCAGCTGCTGCACACCGCCGGGGTGAACTTCGCGGTGCTCGGCCCGGCCGAGACCTGCACCGGTGACCCGGCCCGGCGGATGGGCAATGAGTTCGTGTACAGCATGCTGGCCCAGCAGAACGTGGAGACGCTGAACGAGGCCGGGGTGCGCAAGATCGTCGCGAGCTGCCCGCACTGCTTCAACACCATCGCCCGTGAGTACCCGCAGCTGGGCGGGAACTACGAGGTGGTGCACCACACCCAGCTGCTGGCCCAGCTCGTGGCCGACGGCAGGCTGACCCCGGTCAATCCAATTAATGAGAAGATCACCTACCACGACCCGTGTTTCCTGGGGCGGCACAACCGGATCTTCACCCCGCCGCGGGAGATCATGGAGCAGGTGCCCGGCGTCCAGGCGCAGGAGATGCACCGGTGCAAGGAGCGCGGCTTCTGCTGCGGCGCCGGCGGAGCCCGGATGTGGATGGAAGAGCGCATCGGCAAGCGGATCAACATGGAGCGGATCGATGAGGCGCTCGGCACCGACCCGGATACCATCTCGACCGGCTGCCCGTACTGCATGGTGATGCTGGGCGACGCGGTGGCGGCCAAGAAGGGCTCGGGCGAGGCCAAGGAGACGCTGGAGGTCGTGGACGTGGCGCAGTTGCTGGTCCGCTCGGTGCAGCCGCCGGCCGCGGCGGTCGCGGCCGGGACGGAGGACGCGGCGGGGCCGGGCGACCAGAGCGCCCCGGAGCAGGCCTAGGCGGCATGGACTCGCGGCGGGCCGAGGCCTTCAGCGACGGCGTCTTCGCCGTCGCGATCACCCTGCTGGTCATTGACCTGCTGGGGGTCGGCAGCGAGTCGCCCCTGACCTGGACCGCGCTGGGCGAGAGCTGGCCGAAGTACGCGGCATACGTGGTCAGCTTCCTGACCATCGGGATCATGTGGCTCAACCACCACACAATGCTGGCCAACATCCGGCGGGTCGACCGGCCGACGCTGGTGCTGAACCTGCTCCTGCTGCTCGGCATCGTGGCCCTGCCGTTCCCGACGGCGCTGGTCGCCGAGCACCTGACGGGCGACCAGCACTCGGCCGAGGTCGCGGTGGTGGTCTACGGCATCTGGATGATCGTGATCTCGATCTTCTTCGCCTCGATGTGGATCTACATCACCGTCCGCAGCACGGCGCTCGGCGGGTCACCCGCGGACCGCCCGCTCGCCGCGGCCGGGAGCCGGGTCGCCTCGACACTCCGGTTCACCGGCGGGCTGGTCGGCTACGCCGCCGGCACGCTGGTGGCCCTGGTCGAGCCGGTCGCGTCGCTGGCCATCTTCGCCGCCCTGGCCGTCTACTACCTGTTCGAGCATCTGCCCTCGCCGGCCGACGGCCAGTCCGGCGACCTCCCGGACGACCAGCCGGACGACCCGGCGGCCCCGTAGCCGCAGGCCGCCCGCCGCGCCTGGTCAGGCCGTACGGTCCGGCAGCCAGACGCGGACTGTAGTGCCGTGGCCCGGCCAGGATTCCAGCGTTGCCCGGCCACCGTGCGCGTGCGCGATGGCCTGCACGATCGACAGGCCCAGGCCGCTGCCGCTCCGCCCGGCATCGGGGCCGGAGCCGTGCCCGGGCTCGGGCGCGGGATCGCTGTCCTCGCAGTCGGCGGCCCGGTGGAACCGGTCGAAGGCCCGGGCGGCGTCCTCGGCGGACATGCCGGGCCCCGAGTCGGCCACCTCGACGAGGATGCCGCCGGTGATGGCGCCCAGCCGGACCGCCACCGGCGCGCTGACCGGTGTGTGCGCCCGGACGTTGGCCAGCAGGTTGGCCAGCACCTGGCGGATCCTCTTCTCGTCCACGACAGCGACCAGGCGCGGCGGGGCCTCGGCGCGTACTGGCCGCTGCGGCTCGACGGCTACCGCGTCGGCGACGGCGTCGCGGACGACGGCAGCCAGGTCGGTCTCGGCCAGGTCCAGGGAGGAGGTCCGGTCCAGCCGGGCCAGCTCCAGCAGCTCGGCGACCAGCGTGCTCATCCGCTGCGCCTCCTGCTCGATCCGGCGCATCGCGTTCGGCAGCTGGTCGGGGCCGAGCGCCCCCTGCCGGTACAGCTCGGCGTAGCCGCGGATGGTGGTCAGCGGCGTCCGCAGCTCGTGCGAGGCATCGGCGGCGAACTCGCGCACCTTCTGCTCCGAGCGCAGCCGCGCGCCGAAGGCCTGCTGGATCCGGTCGAGCATGGTGTTGATGGCCGAGGCCAGCAGGCCGACCTCGGTCTGCTCGCCGGCGTCCGGCATCCGCGCGGTCAGGTCCCCGCGGGTGGTGATGTCGTGCGCGGTGCCGGCCATCTGGCCCAGCGGCTCCAGGCCCCGCCCGATCAGCCACTCGCCGCCGATGGCCAGCAGCGCGATCAGCGCTCCTCCGGTGATCAGCTCGGCGATGATGAAGCCGCGCACCTGCCGGGTGGCGGCGCTGGTGGCCTGCGCCACGATGAGCACGCCAGGCGTGCCGGACTGGCTGCGGGTGACCAGCCGGGCGACCGCCAGCAGCCGCGGGCCGCCGGGAATGCTCAGCGCGAACGGCTCGGACGGCGTCTTGCGCAGCCGCGCCCGGTAGCGCAGCTGGCTGGTGCCCAGCTGCCGGGATACCTCGCCGGCCAGCTCGATGGTGAGGCCGCTGGTCCCGGTGAGCGGCTGGACGCGCAGCGGCAGCCGGGTGATCAGGACCGCCGCGTAGCCGTGCGGGTTGCTGGCGATCTCGGCCGGGCTGATGGCGGACTCGGCGATCAGGTTGCCGCGGAACTGCTGGGTCACGTTCCGGGCCAGGATCACCGTGCTGACCGTGCCCATGATCAGCAGGAACATGGTGGTCACCGCGGTCAGCAGCACGAGCATGCGGGCCCGCAGCGACAGCCGCCGCGTGCTCCGGCCGCCGCCGGCGGCGTCCCGGCCCGCGGTGACGCCCGCGGCGGGCTGGCTGGCCGCCCCCGGGGCGCTCACCCGCCCGGCCCGGCTTGCTCCCGGTGCCGCGGCCGGAAGCTGTAGCCGACGCCGCGCTGGGTGTAGATCAGCGGCGGGCCGAGCGGGTCGAGCTTGCGGCGCAGGTAACTGACATAGGTCTCGACCACCTGCGACTCACCGGAGTAGTCCCAGCCCCAGACGTTCTCCAGCAGCTGGGCCCGGGTCAGCACCCGGCCCTCGTGCCGCATCAGGTAGGCCAGCAGCCGGAACTCGGTCGGCGACAGGTCAACGGGCACGCCCGCCCGGTGCACGGTCCACCGGTCCTCATCGAGCTCGACATCACCGGCGCGCAGCGGGCCGGCCGCTCCGGGCGGCGCGTCAGGGGCGGCCCGCGACGCGCGGCGCAGCACCGCGCGCACCCGGGCGACCAGTGCTTCCACCGAGAACGGCTTGGTCACGTAGTCGTCCCCGCCGATAGCCAGGCCGGTCACGGTGTCGGACGAGGTATCCCGGGCGGTCAGGAAGATGACCGGCACCTCGTTGCCGGCAGCCCGCAGGCGGCGGCAGACCTCGAACCCGTCCATGTCCGGCAGCATCACGTCCAGGACGATGAGGTCGGGCCGGCTGCTCCCGGCCTGCCGCAGCGCATCCCGGCCGCTGGCCGCGGTGGTGACCGAGCAGCCGTGGAACTTCAGCGCCACCTGGACCAGCTCGCGGATGTTCGGCTCGTCGTCCACGACGAGGACCTGCGGGATTCGGTCGCTGTCTGTCATGAGGAACTCGGGTCATTTCCGGTGCGCTGGGGTCGGGCGGGGCGTGGGCGGCCGCCCGCCTCGTGGCGGCGCGGAGCCGGGCATCGGGGGCTTGCCGGGCACGCCGGGGCACGGCACGCAATACGGGCTGTCGGGCTGAGAGGTTACCCGCGTCCGGCGATCGCGGCCATCGGGCTGACCAGGGTCGGAAACAGCTCCTGGCCCCGCCGCTGTACGCGGCGGGGCCAGGAGCCTGCGGGCCAGGAGCCTGCGGGCCAGGAGCCTGCGGGCCAGGAGCCTGCGGGCCAGGAGCCTGCGGGCCAGGAGCCTGCGGGCTGGCTGGCCAGGCTGGTGCGGGTTCAGCTAGCCGGGCTGGACGACGAAGCGCCAGCGGCGGCCGGGCGGATGACGATCAGGCGGGCGTCGTCGGCACCGCTGACCACTGGGCCGCCGGCGAAGACCCGCTGCCCGGCGGCCAGGCTGGTGGCAGTGGTCTTCTTGCCGCCCTCGCGGATCACCGTGTTGCTGACCAGGTGCCAGGTCCAGGTGGTGCCATCGGCGGCCCGCACGGTCACGGTGCCGCTGGCGACCGACTCGATGGTGCCGCGCTCGAAAGCCAGCGTCTTGATGCCCTTCTTGGTCTGGAAGGTGAACTGGCCGTGGATGCCGCGCAGCAGCAGCCGGGTCCGGGCCAGCCGGTGCCGGCAGACGGCCCGCAGGCCGCGCGCGGCGATCGAGTGCCGGGCGGCGCGGCGCAGGGCGCGCCGGGGATGGGCGCGCACCCAGCGCCGGATCGCTGCGCGGTGTGCGCGCACCCACTGCCGGATCGCCGCGCACGGGTGCGCCGCGGCGGCACCGGCAGGGCCGGCTGCCTGGGCCGCCGCCGGCGACGCGGCGGCCATCTCGGCGCTGTTCGGGGAGTCGGCCGAGCTGAGCACGGTGTTGAGCACGGCCGCCTGGCTGCCCGGAGCGGCCGCGCCGGTACCGTCGCCGGCCTGGCCTGCCGCTCCGCCCTGGCTGGCGGCGCCCGGATGGCCGGCCAGGCTCAGCTGGGCGGGGCCGCCGGCGGCCAGCGCGACGGCCGTGCCGCCGCCGATGAGGACCGCGGCCGCGGCCAGGCCGATTCCCCACCGCGTGGCCCGGCCCGGCCGGCGCGGGCCGCCGCCGGGCCCCGTGCCGCCGGGTCCGCCCGTGCCGCCGGGCCCGGCCGGACCGCCCGGCTGGAAGGGAGGCTGACCGCCCGCTGCCCGGAACTGCTGGGTCGGAGGGTTGTCTGCGGAGTCACGGTTCTGGTTGCTCATGGCGACGAGCATGTCCGGGTGCCATGGGAGATCCCGCCGCCGTTCCCGGGAACACCCCGGGAAGACCCCGAGGATTCGGCTGGCCGCGCCGGCGTCCTACATGCGCACGGGCACCGGGATGCCGAGCAGGCCGAGCCCGGTCTCCAGGACGCGCAGGGTCAGGCCGGCCAGCGCCAGCCGTGAGTCCCGCACCGCCGGGGCGGCCTGCAGCACCGGGCACTGCTCGTAGAACGTCGTGAAGCTACTCGCGACGTCGAACAGGTAGGCGGCCAGCTTGTGCGGCTCCGCCCCGGCCACCACCTCGTCGATAGCCCGGCCGAGGCCGAGCAGCCGCAGCGCCAGGGCCCGCTCGGCCGGGTCGGCGGCCGTGATCGGCCCGGCGGCCGCGGCGGGCTCCAGGCCGGCCTTGTGGAAGATGGACCGGATCCGCGCCGTCGCGTACTGCAGGTACGGGCCGGTGTTACCGGTCAGCGCCAGCAGCCGGTCAAAGTCCAGCGCGTAGCTCGACTCCCGGGCGACGGACAGATCCCCGTACTTCAGTGCGCCGATGCCGACAGCCTCGGCGATCTGCTGCCGCTGCTCGGGGTCGTCGTAGCGGTCCTTGATGACCTCCTCGGCCCGCTCGACCGCCTCGTCGATCAGCGTGATCAGCTTGACCGAGGTGCCCGACCGGGACCGGAACCGCTTGCCGTCCGCCCCGGTGACCAGCCCGATGCTCGCGTGCTCGGCGCGGACGCCGTCGGTGAGCCAGCCCGCCTGCCGCGCTACGGCGAACACCATGGAGAAGTGCAGCGCCTGCTCCGAGCCGACGACGTAGATGATCCGCTGGACGTGCAGGTCCCGGATGCGGTAGCGGATCGCGGCCATGTCCGTGGAGCCGTAGCCGTAGCCGCCGTCGCTCTTGCGCAAGATGATCGGCAGCGGGCTGCCGTCCCGGCCGGTGAATCCGGGCGGGAACGCGCACAGCGCGCCGTCGCTCATGACCGCGATGCCGGCCGACTCCAGCTCGGCGCACACGTCGGCGAGCATCGGGTTGTAAAAGCTCTCCGGGGCCAGGTCGGCGTCGGTCAGCGTGACTCCGAGGCGCCGGTAGACCGTGTTGTAGTACTGCTGGCTGTCGCCGACCAGGATCTGCCACAGCCGGAGCGTCTCGGGGTCGCCGGACTGCAGGGCGACCACCCGGCGGCGGGCCCGGCCGGCAAACGCCGGATCGGTGTCGAACTTGGCCTTGGCCGCCTGGTAGAAGGGGTTGATCTCGCCTGCGGCGAGCAGGTCGTAGGTCGCCTGCTCCCCCTCGTCCTGCATGTGCTCGAGCAGCATGCCGAACTGGGTGCCCCAGTCCCCGATGTGATTGGCGCGGATCACCTCATGGCCGAGGAACTCCAGGGTTCGCACGACGGCGTCGCCGACGACGGTGGTCCGCAGGTGGCCGACGTGCATTTCCTTGGCCACGTTGGGTGCCGAGTAGTCGACGACGATCTTCTGCGGGCTCGCGGCCCGCGCGACGCCCGCCCGCTCGTCCCCGAGCAGGCTGCTCGCGGTAGCGGAGATCCACGCGTCCCGGAGGGTGATGTTGATGAAGCCGGGACCGCTGACCTCCGCGGTGGCGACCGCGCCCGCCGGGTCGGAACTGGCTAGCCGGGCTGCGATCGCGGCGGCGATGTCCCGCGGCGGGCGCCCGGCCGCCTTGGCCAGCGACAGGGCCACGTTGGACTGATAGTCGGCAAACTGGGACGGGCGGATGAGCGGATCGGAGTGCGCGTACTGCTCGCCGAGTTCGGCGGCGAGCGCATCTTGCACCAGCTGCGCGAGTGTCTGCTCCGGATCCGTCACCTGACCAGCCTATCGGCCCTGCCTAGCGAATTAGCTCGGTGACGGCGCTTCGCCGGCGGCACCGGGCCGGGTCAGGTGCGGCGCAGGAAGTGGCCGCCGCGCGCCGGGCCGAGGCGCTCCCGGATCTTGTCGGTGATGCCCGCGCTGGCCAGGTCCTCGGCCAGCGCGATCGCGGCCGCCGCGCCCCTGGCCGCCGCTGCGCCGTGCGCGATGACGATGGTTCCCTCCAGGCCCAGTAGCGCTGCGCCGCCGTAGGCCTCGGGATCGAGCCGTTCGCGTAGCCGGCGCAGCGCGCGCCGCTGCAGCAGGGCGCCGAGCCGGGCGGCCGCCGAGCCGCCCAGCGTCTCGCGCAGCTGGTGCGCGGCGAAGCTGGCGGTGCCCTCCAGCGTCTTGAGCGCCACGTTGCCGGTGAAGCCGTCGGCCACGATCACGTCGACCCGCGCGGTCAGCAGGTCAGTGCCCTCGACGTTGCCGGCGAAGTTGATCGGCAGGCCGCCGTGCGGCGGGCCGGCCGCCAGCAGCTCATGTGCGCGCCGGGCCAGCTTGTTGCCCTTGCCGGGCTCCGCGCCGATGGTGAGCAGCCCGACCCGCGGCTCGGCGATGCCGCACGCGGCCTGGGCATAGGCCACGCCCAGCTGAGCGAACTGCACCAGCATCTCGGGCTTGGGGTCGGCGATGGCGCCCGCGTCGACCAGCACGGTCGGCTCGGGCCGGGTCGGCAGCACCACGGCCAGCGCCGGGCGGGTAACGCCGGGCAGGGGCCGCAGCCGCAGCCGGGCGGTGGCGACGATGGCGCCGGTGGACCCGGCCGACACGACCGCCGTGGCCTGCCCGCGCCGGACCAGCTGGCAGGCCACGGCGATGCTCGACCGGGGCCGGCGCCAGCTGGCCAGCGCGCCCTCGTCCATGCCGAGCGACTCCTCGGCCGGGACAACCCAGATGTCGGCCGGGGCTGACAGGCGGGACAGCAGCGGCCGGAGCAGGCCGGGCCGGCCGGTCAGGGCGATCCGCGTGCCGTGCTCCCGCGCCGCCGCGATCGCGCCGGCGACGATCTCGCCAGGGGCGTGGTCGCCGCCCATGGCATCCACCACGACCAGGGGCCGGGGGCCCGGGGCTGGCGCCTGATCCGCCTCCCTCGCGGCCGCTACCGGGTCAGCCGGCGGCGGCCCGGCGGCGGCCTGGCCAGGGCGTACCTCGCCGGCTGGCGCCCTGGCGCCCCCCGGCGAGCTCTGCTCAGCGCCCGGCTGCTCGGCAACCCGCATGCGGCCAAGCCTCTCATTGCAGGCGATCCGCGCGGCGGGCGGAGCGCATGACTGGTGCGGGGCGGGGAACGTGGGCGGCACGCGGCTTACGTGCCAGCTGCGGCTGGCCCTGGGGCGGGTGCACAGGCAGGAGGACAAAGTGGCTCTGTGGGACAGATGCGGCAGAACCGATCACCTCGGACGTAACCGCTCCCGTAGGGTTGGCCTGGGACCTGGGTATAACCCAGTGGGGGACACGGCAAGCACAGGCAACTCTCGGCTTTCCCTGAGCGTTTTCAAACTGTGACCGCTTTCCATGCTCTGGCTGAAGCGAACAGCCAGTCAGCAGCGTCTCAGGGACAGACCGGGGCTCAGCGGGGGACACCCCCGCTGGCGGCATCACGGAGTCTCGGGACCGGCGACGACGCCGGGCCCGGCGGCGACCGGAAGGAGCTGCATGACTGATCAGCACATCGCGCCCACCGTCCCCGCGCAGGGCCGCAGGTTCCGCGCGTTCTCGGCCAAGCACCTGGACGAGCTCTTGGCCAGGGCCGGCCTGGATCCGGCGGAGCGCCTGGCGGTCCGGGCCGTCGCCGCGGTCCTGCCCTTTCGTACCAACGCGTACGTGGTGGAGTCCCTGATCGACTGGGACTCCGCACCCGACGATCCGATCTACCGGCTCGTCTTCCCGCAGGCGGACATGCTGTCCCCGGACGACATCGCGCCCATCGCGGCGCTGCTGGCCGCCGATGCTCCGCAGCGCGAGATCCAGGCGGCCGCGCATGAGGTCCGGATGCGGCTGAACCCGCATCCGGCCGGCCAGCTGGCCCTGAACATCCCGGAGGTGGGCGAGGAGCCGCTGCCGGGCGTCCAGCACAAGTACCCCGAGACGGTGCTGGTGTTCCCCAAGCAGGGGCAGACCTGCCACGCCTACTGCACCTACTGCTTCCGCTGGGCCCAGTTCGTGGACGAGCCCGACCTGAAGATGGCCACCAGCGACATCGACCGGGTGACGGACTACCTGCGCGCGCACCAGGAGGTCACCAGCGTCCTGATCACCGGCGGCGATCCCATGATCATGGGCGCCGGCGTGCTGCGCCGCTACATCGAGCCGCTGCTCCGCCCGGGTATGGAGCACATCGAGTCCGTCCGGATCGGCACCAAGTCGCTGGCCTACTGGCCGCAGCGCTTCGTCACCGACCCTGACGCCGACGACACGATGCGCCTGTTCGAGGAGGTCGAGCAGGCCGGGAAGTCGCTGGCCGTGATGGCCCACTTCTCGCACCCGCGGGAGCTGGAGCCGCCGATGGTCGCGGCGGCCGTGCGGCGGATCCGGGCCGCGGGCGGCCTCATCCGCACCCAGGCACCGCTGATCCGCACCATCAACGACGACCACCGCACCTGGGCGCAGATGTGGCGGACCCAGCTGCGCATGGGCATGGTGCCTTACTACATGTTCATCGAGCGGGACACCGGCCCGCAGGGCTACTTCGCGGTCCCGCTGGCCCGGGCGGCGGAGATCTACCGGGACGCCTACAGCACGGTGTCGGGCCTGTGCCGGACGGTGCGCGGCCCGTCGATGTCGGCTACCCCGGGCAAGGTCTGCATCGACGGGGTTACCGAGATCGCCGGCCAGAAGGTGTTCGCGCTGCACATGATCCAGGCGCGCGACCCGTCGCAGGTTGGCCGGCCGTTCTTCGCCCGGTACGACCCGCATGCGGTCTGGCTCACCGACCTGGAGCCCGCCCTCGGCTCGGTGTTCCCCTTCGCTCAGCTGCCGCCCGAGCCTCCTGGCCTGTGGGAGCAGGACCTGCTGCTGACCGCCGACTAGCCCGGCGGCTGCCAGCGCTGCCCGCCGGGCCGGCCTCAGGCTGGCCCGGCGGTGCTCTGCTGCTCTCCTGCCCGGCGGCGCTGGCTGGCCTGGTGGCGCTGGCTGGCGCAGTGGCTCAGGCTGGCCCGGCGGCGCTGGCCTGCTCGGCGACTCCGGCCGGCCCGGCGGGCGGCGGCCCGGCCTTGCCCTTCTTGCGGCGCTTGATGAACGCGCAGCTCGCGGCGCCGATCAGCAGCAGCAAGATGGGCGTGTACATCGTCGGCCGCATGGCGTCGACGAACCCGTGGGTGAAGATCTGCCCGGCCAGGCCGGTCAGCTGGTGCCCGGAGCCCACTTCCAGGCCGCCGCGGGCAGCCGCCTGGACGCCGCTGACCAGCCGGTGCCGGGCCTCGGGCGGCAGGCCCGCCCCGCGCAGCTCGGCCTGGCTGGTGAGCGAGGCGACCAGGCGGTTCTGCAGCAGCGCGCCGACGCCGGCCGTGCCGATCACGCTGCCGACCTGCCGGGTGGTGTTGAACACGCCCGAGGCGGCGCCGGCCATGACCGGGTTGACGTTGCGCATCGCCACCGTTGTCATCGGGGCGAAGGTGCAGCCGATGCCGATTCCCGCCGCCACCTGCGGGGCCAGGAAGTCATACCAGGCCGAGGACGGCTGGGCGATGAGCGCGATCAGCCCCATGCCCAGCGCGAACAGCGTCACCCCGGTCATCAGGATGAACTTGCCGCCGATGCGGTCGGACATCCGGCCGGCCACCGGCGCGACGAACATCGAGATCAGCGACGCCGGGGCCATCGTCAGGCCCGCCTTGAGGGCGGAGAAGCCCAGCACGGACTGCAGGTAGATGGTGAACGGCAGGAAGATGCCCAGCATCCCGATGGCGATCACGGCGGCTAGCCAGTTCATTAGCGCGTAGTTCCGGTCCCGGAACAGCGTGAACGGCAGCAGCGGCTCAGCGTCCTGCTTCCTGGCCTGCACGAGCAGGAAGACGGCCAGGATCACCACGCCGGCGGCCAGGATCAGCGGGATCGAGATGAACGACGTGACCGTGCCCCAGCTGTACTTCTGGCCCTCGACCAGCCCGTAGCAGATGAGCAGCAGCGCGATGCTGGCCAGCAGGACCCCGCTGACGTCGAACCGGTGCCGCCGGCCGGTGCGCAGGTCGGGGATCAGGATCAGGGTCAGCACCAGCACCACGGCTCCCACCGGGATGTTGATGAAGAAGATGTACCGCCAGTCGAAGGCGGTCACCAGCAGGCCGCCGAGAGTCGGCCCGGCGATGGTGGCCACGCCGGCCACCGCGCCCCACACCCCGAATGCGGCCCCCCGGCGGTCGGCCGGGAAGACCATCGTCAGCATGGCCAGGGTCTGCGGCATCAGCATGGCCGCGCCCAGCCCCTGCACCGCGCGGAAGGCGATCAGCCAGCCCGCCCCCGGCGCGAGCCCGCAGGCCGCCGAGGCGAGGGTAAACAGCGCCACGCCGCTGAAGAACATGGTGCGCTGGCCCAGCAGGTCACCCAGGCGCCCGGCGGTGATGAGCAGCACGGCCAGCACCAGGGCGTAGGCGTTGATCACCCACAGGATGTCGTCGAGCGACGCGTGCAGCTTGGTGATCATGTTGGGGATGGCAATGTTGACAATCGTCAAATCAAGCAGGGTCATGAAAAACCCCAGCGACACGACCAGCAACACGGCCCACGGGTTCCCGCGGTACTGCCTCACGTCATCCTCCTCGCCGCCCCGCCCAGACTGCCTGCGATGACGCGGTCGAGTCTCGGGTTGAATTCAGACCGGGCTGCCGTGCTAGCCGCCCTCATGACATCCCGGCCACCCGCCTCGCACGGCGCACAGTCCTGGTCCGGGCACTAGACATGCTAAGGACGGGCACCGACAGTTCGCACCTTTCGGACGAGGGCGGAATGCAAACCGAACCCGGTTCGGTCCGTGGCGGCCGCCGCGCAGTATGCTCCCGGCCATGGAGCTGAACGGAACATCGGCGATTGTCTCGGGCGGCGCGAGCGGCCTGGGCGAGGCGACAGTACGAGCGCTGGCCGCGGCCGGCGCCACGGTAGTGGTAGCCGACCTGAACAGCGAGCGCGGCAAGGCCATCGCCAGCGAGGTCGGCGGGGTCTTCGCGCAGACCGACGTCTCCGACGAGGAGTCGGTGCGCGCGGCCGTCGAGGCGGCCGGGGCGACCGGCGCGCCGCTGCGGGCCGCGGTGAGCTGCGCGGGCATCGGCTGGGCCGCCCGCACGGTGGCCCGCGACGGGTCCCCCCACGACCTGGCCAGCTATCGCAAGGTCATCGAGGTCAACCTCATCGGGACCTTCAACCTGATGCGGCTGGCCGCGGCCCGGATCGCGACGACCGAGCCCGCCGACGCCGACGGGCAGCGCGGCGTCGTGATCAACACCGCCTCGATCGCCGGGCTGGAGGGCCAGACTGGCCAGATCGCCTACTCGGCATCCAAGGGCGGGATCATTGGCATGACGGTCCCGGCCGCGCGCGATCTGGCCGCCATCGGGGTCCGGGTCAACACCATCTGCCCGGGCATCATCGACACGCCGATCTACGGGACCGGCCCGGCCAGCGACGAGTTCAAGGCCAAGCTGGCAGCACCGGTCGTATTCCCCAAGCGGATGGGCACCGCTGCCGAGTTCGGGCACCTGGTCCGGTCGCTGATCGAGAATGACTACATGAACGCGGAAGTCATCCGCTTCGACGGCGGGATCCGGTTCCAGCCCAAGTAGCAGTGTTATCGCAGGCAGGCAGGGCACAGGGGCCACCTCTGGAACCCCCAGCCGGGGCGTGCCCGCCGGGTTGGCCCAGGGGCCACCCCTGGAACCCCCAGCCGGGGGCGCTACGCCCCGGACCCTGGGATAAGGATGGCCGGCGTCCCTGGGCCGCCCGCCGGGAGGAGACAAGATGGCTGAGGATGCGGCGGCTGGGCCCGTCCTGACCGAGGTGACCGACGGCGTGGCCGTCATCACCATCAACCGCCCGGAGGCCAGGAACGCGGTCAACGGGGCTGTCGCCCGCGGCATCGCCGGGGCCGTGGACGAGCTCGACGGCCGCGCCGACGTCCGGGCGCTGGTGCTGACCGGGGCCGGCGGTACCTTCAGCGCGGGCATGGACCTCAAGGGCTTCCTGGCCGGGGACGCCCCGGTCGTCGAGGGCCGCGGATTCGCCGGCATCGTGGAGCGGCCGCCGGTCAAGCCGGTGATCGCGGCAGTCGAGGGCTACGCGCTGGCCGGCGGGTTCGAGCTGGCGCTGGCCTGCGACCTGATCGTGGCCGGCCAGACGGCGAAGTTCGGCCTGCCGGAGGTGCGGCGCGGCCTGGTGGCCGGGGCGGGCGGTCTGCTCCGGCTGCCCCGCCGCATCCCCTATCACCTAGCCATGGAGATCGCGCTGACTGGCGAGCACTACCCGGCGCAGCGGCTGGCGGAGGCCGGCCTGCTCAGCCAGGTCACGCCGGCCGGCGAGGCGCTGGCCGCGGCGATCCAGCTGGCGCGGCGGGTCGCCCTCGGAGCCCCGCTCGCGGTGGCGGCGACCAAGCGGGTCATCGCGGCCCAGGCCGACTGGGACTCCGCCGAGGCGTTTGCCCGGCAGTCGGAGATCATCAGCCCGGTGTTTACCTCCGCGGACGCGATGGAGGGCGCGACGGCCTTCGCGCAGAAGCGGCAGCCGGCCTGGCGCGGCGAGTAGCCTCAGCTTTCTTCCTGCTGGCCAGGACGGTCCTCGGAACACCCGGCTGGCGTGCTGCTGGCAGCAAGAGGCAGGCCTGCTAGCCCGGGCGGCCGCCCCCGGAACCCCGGCCGGCGTGCCTGCCCCCGGGTGGGGCCGATTTTCCGGGGCGCCATCCCGGGCAGCGCGGTGTTGGTGACGCGCAGCACCCCAGATCTCCTAGGATTTGCCGGCAGGGGGCGAACGGCGTGGCCGGCCGGGATGGTGCAGTGTGGTCTGCCGCACGGAGCTAGAGCTGCCGCCACGGGGTGCAGAGCACCGCCGAGTGAATAAAGGGAGACTTGCCATGACGGTTCCGCGGATCAGCGTTGTTGTGCCTTTCTACAACAACGAGGATCTGCTGGACGACTGCCTGGCGTCCATCGCCGGGCAGACCTTCACCGACCTTGAGGTGATCATGGTCGATGACGGCTCGTCCGACGGCAGCGCTGACATCGCACGAGCCCGGGCCGCCGCCGACCCGCGGTTCTCCCTGGTCCAGGTGCCCAACGGCGGGCCGGGCTACGCGCGCAACCGCGGCGTGGAGCGGGCCACGGGCACCTACCTGGCTTTCGTGGACGCTGATGATGCCCTGCCGTCCCATGCCTACGAGTACATGCTGCACACCCTGGAGGAGTCGGGCTCGGACTTCGTGTCCGGGGCCGTGCAGCGGCTGGGCCCGCTGGGCGTGACCAATTCGGCGATGCACTCCCGGGCCATCAAGGGCCGGAAGATCGGCACGCACATCAGCAAGACCCCGGATCTGTTCTGGGACGTCTCGGTATGGAACAAGCTGTTCCGCAAGTCGTTCTGGGATCTGCACGGCCTGACCTACCCCGAGGTCATGGCGTGGGAGGACCTGCAGATCATCACCCGGGCGCACGTGCTGGCCAAGGCCGTGGACACGATCCCGATGCCGATCTACTACTGGCGCGAGCGGGGCAAGGGCGCGCTGTCGATCACTCAGTCCCGTACCGACATCGGCAATTACCGGGACCGCATCCACGCCCTGCTGGTCATCGACTCGTTCCTGCGCGAGCACAAGCCGCACAAGATGGTCGCCCAGCACCAGCGCAAGGCGCTCATCAACGACGTGTGGCTGTACGTGGGCGAGCTGCCCAGGACCGACGACGCCTACCGGGCCGAGTTCATGGAGCTCACCCAGCGCTACCTGGCCCAGGTCGAGAAGCGAGTGTTCCCCCGGCTGCCCTCGCCGCAGCGACTGGCTTACCACCTGATCAGCGAGGGCAGGTTCGACCAGCTGCTGGAATTCGTCATGTGGCGGCGCGAGCAGCCGATCCGGACCATCCCGGTGGTCCGCGAGCGCGGCCGGCTGCGGGCCGACCTGCCCTTCCGCGGCGACCCTGAGCTGAAGGTCCCCGACAGCATGTACAAGCCGCACTGGCGCGAGCTGGACCCGTTCGTCCGGGTCGAGAGCGTCGAGTGGGAGGGCGACAACCTCGTCCTCGGCGGCGCCGCCTTCGTCCCGTCCGTGGACATCACCAAGCGCCGGCATGCCTCCAAGGTGGTCGTGCTGGTGCCGCGCGGCGGCAAGCGGCTGCCCGTCGTGGTGCCCGCGCGGTCGGTCGAGCACTCCTACGCGACCGGCTGGTCCCGGCAGGACCGGTACTCCTACGACTGGGCGGGCTTCCGCGCCGTGATCAGCCCACGGTGGTTCCGGCCGGCGGGCAAGTGGCTGACCGGTGACTGGGATGGCTACATCCTCGTGCGCGGGCGCGGCATCTGGCGCCCGGCCCGGCTGCACACTCCCGTCCTGGGGCCGGCCGAGCGCCCCGAGATGCGTCAGGTCGCGCCCGGCGTCCGGTTCGGGGTCCGCTGGGTCGACCGCCGGCTCCACGTGCAGGTGCGGGAAATCCCGGCCGTGCTGCACAGCTGCGAGCAGGCCGGGGACCAGCTCCGGCTAGCGGTTGACATCGACGAGCCCGCCAAGGTGGCGGGGCGCCTGCCGGACTCGCGGCTTGATCTTGTCCTGCGCTGGTCCAAGGGCGCCGCGGAGCAGCCGCTGGCCGCCACCGTCGAGCGGACGGCCACCGGCGGCATCCGGCTGCAGGCCGCGGTCAGCAACGCTGACCTGCTGCGCCCGCTGTCGCCTGCGGGCGTCTCGGGCCTGGCCATGGGCCGGGACGAGGAGGTCGAATGGGACCTGTACGTCGTCGCGAGCAAGGGCAATAACC
Organism: Streptosporangiaceae bacterium; assembly: GCA_035763085.1. Classification (GTDB taxonomy): domain Bacteria; phylum Actinomycetota; class Actinomycetes; order Streptosporangiales; family Streptosporangiaceae; genus DASUBV01. Next base: position 37,143 of record DASUBV010000132.1, read on the forward strand.
AGAACCGGACCCGGGTCGCCTTCGCGGATGGCTTCCCCGAGTACTCCTACCTCGCGGATAGCAGGGAGATCATCGTGGCGCGGACCAGGTACGGCAACGCTGTGATCGTGCGCCGCGGCGAGCTGCCGGTCATCGAGGAGCACGCCTGGAGCCCGGACGGCACCCTCACGCTGACGGGCCGGTACGCGGGCGCGGCCGGTCATGAATGCGAGGCGGTGCTGACCCGGCGGGGCTCGACCGACCGGCATGTCATCGCGATGCCCCGCGACGGCGAGAAGTTCACCCTCACGATTCCGGTCACCGCGATGCCGTCGTTCGGCCGCCAGCTGCCGATGCGCGACGGCACCTGGCTGTTCGGCGTCCGGCAGGTCGGCCAGACCGATGAGCAGCTGATCAGGCCGGTGTTTGACCACTCACGGCTGCGGGAGGTGAGTGACAAGCGGATGACGTTCGGGCCGAAGGCCTACCGCTTCACCAGCAGCGGCTATGACTCGCCGATCATGACCATCGGGCCGGCGCTGAAGCTGGTCGAGGGCGGTCGCGTCCAGCGCAAGGTGCTGCGCAGCGTCTACTACCCGGTGCAGCAGCGCCTGCCGGTCCGCGACGCGGTGATGTTCATCAGCTGGAAGGGCAAGCAGTGCGGGGACAACCCGCGCGGCATCGCCGACGAGCTGCGCCGCCGGGGTGATGCCCGCGAGCACCTGTGGGTCGTCAACGACTGGGCCATCCCGGCCCCGGACGGCTCGACCCCGCTGCTGGTCGGCACCGACGAGTACTACGAGGCGCTGGCCCGGTCCAAGTACGTGATCTCCAACGACGACATGCCGGCCTGGTACACCAAGCGAGACGGCCAGGTGTACGTGCAGACCTGGCACGGCACGCCGCTGAAGCGGATCGGCTTTGACGTGGAGCAGCCGCAGTTCATCAGCGGCACCAAGTACCTCGATCACCTGGAGCAGGAGGTGCTGAAGTGGGACCTGCTGCTGTCCCCTAACCCGTTCAGCACGCCCATCATGCGCCAGGCGTTCCGCTTCGACGGGGAGATCTGCGAGTCCGGGTACCCCCGCAACGACGTCCTGTGCAGCGGTGACAGCGCGCACATCGCCGAGCGCACCCGGGCCCGCCTGGGCATCGCTGAGGGCAAGCGGGTCATCATGTACGCGCCCACCTGGCGGGACAACCAGTACTACGCCTCGGGCCGGTACCGCTTCGACTTCCGGCTGGACCTGGAGGACGCCTGGCAGCGGCTCGGCGATGACTACGTCATCCTGGTGCGCGGCCACCACCACATGGCCGACGATGTGCCGGCGGGCATCCGGCCGGGGTTCGTGATCAACGTCACGCCCTACCCGGACATCTCGGAGCTGTTCCTGGCCAGCGACGCCCTGATCACCGACTACTCCTCGGTGATGTTCGACTATGCGCCGACCGGCAAGCCGCTGCTGTTCTTCACCTACGACCTCGAGCAGTACCGCGACAACCTGCGCGGGTTCTACTTCGACTTCGAGGCCGACGCGCCCGGGCCGCTGCTCGAGACCTCCGCCGCGGTCATCGACAGCCTGGGCAACCTGGATGCGGTCCAGGCTCAGCACGCCGACGCCTACCGGGCGTTCACGGGCAAGTTCTGCCCGCTGGATGACGGCAAGGCCGGGGCGCGCGCCTGCGACCGGATCTTCGGCGGCTAGCGGGCCGCAGGTCAGCGGGGCGGGCCGCCGGCGCCCGCCGGCCGATCGCGCGGCGGCTTGTGCTGGCTACGCCGTTTCTGGCCGGACGATCGGCACCCGCGGCGCGGGCAGGCGCTTGGCCGCGGACGGGGCCTTCGGCTTCGGCGCCGCCGGACGCGGCTTGGGGGCTCGCGCGGCCAGTGCCTCGCGTAGCCGGCCGCGGCCCCGGTGCAGCCGGGACATGACGGTACCCACCGGCGTGCCCATCATCTCGGCGATCTCCTTGTAGGGATAGCCCTCAATGTCGGCCAGGTAGACGGTGGTCCGGAACATCTCCGGCAGGTCCATCAGCGCCTGCAGGATCTCGCTGTCACCCAGCCGGTCCATGGCCTCGGCCTCGGCCGACCGGGCCCGGGGGGACAGCGGGTCGCCGTCCAGCTGCCAGTCCCGCTCGAAATCGGCACCAAGCTCCTGGATGGGCTCACGGCGGCGCTTGCGGTACCCGTTGATGAAGGTGTTGGCCAGGATCCTGTTCAGCCAGGCGCGGAGGTTGGTGTCCGGCCTGAACTGGTGGAACGCCGCGTAGGCCTTGGCGGATGTCTCCTGCACCAGGTCCTCCGCGTCGCTGGCGTTCCTGGTCATCCGCAGGGCGGCAGGGTAGAGCCGGCTCAGATGCGGGAGCACGTCCCGCTCGAATCGCGCGTGCAGATCGGGCACCTGACCCATCGGATTCATCCTCCCGGCTCGCAGGCCGCGACGTTGCTGGCCTATTACCTTATAGACGTCTCGCAGCGCCACCTGGATCGTCCCCCGGTCAACGAATCCGGCTTGGCCTGGCGGGACACCGCGTGCCGTCACTGCTACTGTCGCCGTAGTCGCTGACCGTCAGCTGAATGCCAGCTCGGATCCGGCTGTAGAACTACCGGCCGGCCACCAGGCAGCATCCGGGCAGCGGGACGTCCATGCTGCGCTGGCCGGCCGGCGCGCGGGAAGCCCTCGGGCCCCGTCGGCCCGCTCGCGCAGGCCATGCCCCCGGCGCCGCCGCGATGGGCGGCTATCGCCGGGTCCGTCTAAATTTGACGGATGTTTGCCATCTAATTACCTAGATGCTAAGAACCGGTAGCATTGCCCTGCCGGCGGGAGGCATGCCGGGGAAGGCAGGCCGGTATGGTCCAGCTCAGCGTTGTCGTGCCCTTCTACAACGTAGAGGATTACCTGCAGGAGGCGCTCGAGTCCGTCGCCCGGCAGACGCTGCGCGACCTTGAAGTGATCATGGTCGATGACGGGTCCACCGACGGCAGCGCGCTGATCGCGAAGTCCTTCGCCGCGCGTGACCCGCGATTCCGGCTGCTGCAGCAGGACAACCAGGGCCAGGGCCCCGCCCGCAACCTGGGCGCGCGGCAGGCGGCCGGCGACTACCTCGCCTTCTTCGACGCCGATGACGTGCTGCCCGGGCACGCCTACGACCTGCTCGTCGGCTCGCTGGAGGCGACAGGCTCGGATATCGCCGCGGGCGGTGTCCGGCGCTTCAGCACCGGCTGGATCTCTAAGACCGCGGTCCATACGGCGTACCGGACGACGGTCCTCCGGACGAATGTCTCGCAGCATCAGGCGCTGCTCCGGGACTGCACGGTGTGGAACAAGGTGTTCCGCCGGTCGTTCTGGGAGACGGCTGGCCTGGAATTCTCTGCCGCCCGGTATGAGGACATCCCGGTCTGCATCCGCGCCTATGTGCTGGCGCGATCGGTGGACATCCGCCACGAGATCGTCTACTACTGGCGGGCACGGGAGTCCGGTGAGCTCTCCAGGGCGCAAAAGTCCAGGGAGCTGGAAAATATCGAGGGCCGGATGGCAGCGGTCCTCGAATCGAGCAACTTCCTCGCCGACCGCGCGCCCGCGCTCAAGCCGGCCTTTGATGGCCGCGTGCTGGACAATGACCTCTCGATTCTGGTCAGCGCCGTCGAGTTCGCTGGCGAGCCCGAGCGGAAGCGGATGCTCGAACTGGCGGCGAGCTATCTCAGCTCGGTGGATGACTCGGTGTTCCGTGCTGCGAAGGCGCTGCAGCGGCTGCGGTACCACCTCATCCGCGAGGGCAGGTATGCCGAGCTTCTCGAGGTGCTGCGTTACTCACGCCGCGGAGACGCCGCGAAGGCGCCGCTGGTGCGGCTCGGGCGGCTGCGGCGGCGGTGGTACATCGACTACCCCTATCTTGGTGACCAGTCCCGCGCAGTCCCCCGCCAGGTCTACGACGCCGACCGCGAGATGGGGCTTCAGGTGCGGGTTGACGCGGTCACCTGGCACGACGGGAGGCTGCGGATCGAGGGTCACGCCTATATCCGCCGGCTGCACGCTCCCCGCCAGCAGGACACCCGTATCAAGGTGATGCTGCGCAACACCGTGCTCAAGCGGGCGATCCGGCTCAAGGTCACGCGCGTCGAGCGGCCCGATGTCACGGCCAAATCCGGCCAGTCGGCCGCATGCTACGACTGGTCCGGCTTCATGGTCGAGGTCAAGCCGGGGCGGCTCTCCAACCTCGGGACGTGGCGCGCGGCCAGCTGGGAGCTGCGGGTCAAGGTGCGCGGGCGCGGTGTGCGGCGCGAGGGGCCGGTCGCCAGCAGCGCGCCGGCATCTCCCGCCCTGCCGGAAGACCAGTGGGTAGCTGCCGGGGTCCGGCTGCAGGCTGCCTCGGAAGTTGACGGGCGATACCTGATCCGGGCCGAGCGGCCGGGCGCCCTGGTGACCGCATGCCGTGCCGACGGCGATGACCTGCACATCGAGGGCTGGTCGGTGCTCCCGCTCGGCAAGAAGGCAAAGGTCGTCGTCTCGCTGCAGCAGGGGGGCGGGACGTCAGCGCGCATCGGGACCTCGGCGCGGGTGCCGGCCGCCGCCACCGGCGCAGCCGCGGGCCGCTACGGCTTCAGCGCCGTCGTCCCGATCGCGCGGCTGCTCTCTGTCTCCGGCACAGCCGACCGGGAAGCTGGCGGCCAGGACGGCCCGGACGGCGCGGACGAGCCGGTCGTGCAGGTCAGCGACGAGGTCGGCGATGAGGTCCGCCTGGATCTTGCCCTCGATCCTGGAACCGGCTCCGCCGTCCGGCTGGCCGGGGAGCCCGGTGCTGCCGGCCGCCGGCTCGTCGCGGGCGGGCTGGAGATCACGACCTACCTGACGCCGTACGGCAACTTCTCGGCCATCCGGCGGACATGCCGCCTGGTCGTCCGGGAGCTGGACTGGACGGAATCCGGCGGGCTGGTTCTGCGCGGCGACTGCCCGGCGGCGGAAACGGCACCGACGGCACTCCTGCTGCGCAGCACCGGGTCTGGTTCCCAGCACACCGTGCCGCTGCAGTGGCACGACCGCGAGTTCAGCGCCTGCCTGTCGCCGGGCGCCATGCCCGGGCAGGCTGGTGACCTGCCGCTGGCCAGCGGCCGGTGGGAGCTGCTGGCCGCGACTCCGGCGGGCGAGACCCGCGCGGTCGCTGACCGCGCGCTGCTGGCTCAGCTGCCTGCGCCGCGCAGGACCGGCATCCATGAGGTGACGGTGGGAAGGTACCGCGGCGACGCTCTGCAGCTAACCGTCCGGATCGCCGACGCCGACAGGGGTGCCTACGCCCAGCGGCAGCTGCAGGAGATGTACGCTTCGGAGGCCGCCAGCGGCCGGTTCGATGACCTGGTGATCTTTGACAGTTATGGCGGCAAGCAGTACTCCTGCAACCCGCGGGCTGTCTACGAGGAACTGCGCCGGCGCGACACCGGGCTGCAGTGCGTGTGGATCACCCACGACGGCCAGGTCAGCGTGCCTGACGGCGGTCGCACTGTGGTTCGCGGAAGCAGCGAGCACTACCAGCTCGTCGCGCGGGCGCGCTTCATCGTGAGCAACTCGCTGCAACCGACCTGGTACCGCAGGCCAGCCGGCCAGGTGTACCTGCAGACGTGGCACGGCACGCCGCTCAAGCGGATCTGCCTCGATGTGGAGAGCCCGCAATTCACGAACGGAATCGCTTATCACGATCGAGTTCGCGACGACGTCGCCAAATGGGATGCCCTGCTCTCGGAAAATTCTTTCAGCACGCCGATCTTCCGCAGCGCCTTCGGCTTCGATGGCGAGATCCTGGAGTTCGGCTATCCGCGGAACGATGTGCTGCACAGCCCGGACGCGGCTGCGCGGGCAGCCCGCATCCGCCACCAGCTTGGCCTGCCGCCGGGAGCGCGAACCGTGCTGTACGCCCCGACCTGGCGAGATGACGCGAAAACCAGGGCCGGCGGCTTCGGCTTCCCGCAGCACCTGGACCTCAGCGGCATCAGCCGCGCCCTGGGCCCCGATCATGTCACGCTGGTGCGCGGACATCATATGATCAAGGAATCCCTGGTCACCGGGTCCAAGGACAGCGCGATCATTGACGTCACTCGTTACCCGGACATCGCCGATCTCTTCCTGGTCACCGACGTCCTCATTACCGACTACTCGTCAGCAATGTTTGATTTCGGCGTGACCGGCCGGCCGATGCTTTTCTTTACCTACGATCTCGAGCGCTACCGCGACAAGCTGCGAGGCTTCTACTTCGATTTTGAGGCCGAGGCCCCTGGCCCGCTGCTGAACTCCAGCGACGACGTCATCGACGCCCTGCGGAACCTCGACGACGTCAGCCGCGGCTACGGCGCTGCCTACGATGCCTTCACCGCGAGATTCTGCAGCCTCGAAGATGGCCACGCAGCGGCCCGGACCGTTGACTGGCTGCTCAGCCAGTCCCGCTGAGACCGTCTTCCCGTGCGGTGGCCCGTGATACACGACCGACCGCCGCCCGGCCGGGCGGGTGATCGCGTGCTCCTGGGCGATTGGCCTGCCGGCCGGCCAGGACGAGGCGCGGTCTGGTCAGGCTGACGGAAGGGCCCGGACGGTCCCTGGCGGGCCGGGCCTGACGGAAGGGCCCGGAAGTTCTCTGGCGCGCGTCAGTCCCGCGGCCGACTGCCCTCAGATCCAGCTGTGGAACCACATGCGGGACAGCCAGGCGGAGTAGGGGATGATCCTGGCGGCGAGGATGGGGTAGAGGTAGGCGAAGTTGGCCAGGACGGCGATCATGTAGGCGCCGGCGGCGATGGCGCCGGCGGCGCGGCGGGCGGGGCTGGCGCGCTGGGCTCCGATGATCAGGCCGAGGCACAAGGTGATGGCGATGATCAGGAACGGCTCGAAGGCGATGGCGTAGTAGTAGAACTCGGTGCGGTGGTCGTGCCAGTAGAACCAGATCCAGGGCAGCCAGCCGGCGGCGACGCCGAGCAGGGCGGCGCCGGCCCGCCAGTCGCGGCGCAGCAGCCACCAGCCCAGGCAGACGGCCAGGGCGGCGGTGGCGCCCCACCAGATCAGCGGGGTGCCGATGGCCAGCACCTCCTGCTCGGTGGCCGAGCCGCATGGCTTGGTGCACTGGGAGTAGAAGGAGATGGGCCGGGCCAGCACCAGCCAGCCCAGCGGGTTGGATTTATAGGTCTGGCCAGAGCTCAGCCCCAGGCCGAACTGGAGCATCCACCTGTTGTAGTCCAGCCAGGCGGTGAGCGTGCCGGTGACGTGACCGTGGTTGAGCGCGGCGCCGTTGCGGTTGTAGCCGTAGGAGGTGGCGAACCACCCGGTCCAGGACGCGATGTAGACCACGGCCGGGGTGAGGATGAACCAGGCCGGCAGCCAGGGCCCGTCGGAGCGGGCCACGCCGGCCAGGCGGCCGGAGTACCCGGCGGCCCGGCGGGCGCCCAGGTCCCACGCGATGACCAGCCCGGCGAACGCCGGGATGAAAAAGGCCCCGTTCCACTTGCAGGCCGT
>DASUBV010000133.1:0-4638 GCA_035763085.1 Streptosporangiaceae bacterium
GCCGGCAACGGGCGGCTGCTGCGCCAGATCTTCGTCAGCCGGGCCGGGCACTGCGCCTTCACCCCGGCCGAGACGGTCACCGCCGTGCAGGTGCTGCTGAACCGGCTGAACACCGGCCGCTGGGACGGCGGGGCCCTGCAGGCCGGCAGCCTGAACGCCGGCGCGGCCGCCCTCGGCCCGCAGTTCAACATCTTCTCCAGCGGCGGGCAGGTGGTCCCGACCGCGCCCGCGTTCACCTCGTTCCGCCCGACCCGCTACCTCCGTCCCTTCGACCTGGGCCGCTTCATCCGCTGATAGCGGTCCGGGTCCCCCTGGGGGTCCAGGGGGTGTCCCCCCGGCACTGGGGTTCCAGGGGTGGCTCCCCGGGTCATACAGCCCGTAAATCCCCGGCAGAAACGAGACGGCCCCCGCCCGGAGTCATCCGGGCGGGGGCCGCTGCCGTGCTTACTGCCGGCGGCCCGGCCTGATGCGGACCAGCCGCCACCAGGTGATCAGGGAGAACAGCAGCCCGAGCACCAGCATCATCCCGACGTCGGTGAGCCAGGTTGATGACGTGTGCCTCCACAGCGGGTCGGTCGCCACCTTCGGCTCGCTCGAGCCGCCCGACTTCCCGGGGTTACCCGACTTGGACGGGCTGCCGGATTTCTTGCCGCCCGGCTTGTCGCTCGCACTGGCGCTGGGTGACCCCGACGCCTGCGGGTGCTTGCTGCCCAGGTGTGACGTCGTGCGGATGGTGATCGCCGCGGCCTGCCCGCCGTCGGCCGGCTGCTGGATGACGTTCAGGTTGGCCGTCGACGCCGTGGCCGCGAAGCCCCACCGGGACGGCGAGATGTAGGAGACCTGGTTGATCCCGGCCTTGCCGGCCAGCGGGAAGATCCCGCCGGTCAGGATGACCTGGAACATCACCAGCACGACCAGCAGCGGCATGGTCTTGTCCGAGCTGTTGACCAGCACCGAGATGAACAGCCCCAGCGTCATCGAGGCGATGGCCAGCACGCCGATCGCCAGCAGGAGTTCCACCAGCGGCAGGTGAGTCAGGAACGAGCCGGTCGGCGGCATCTTCTTGCCCGGCAGGCTGATGCCCACCAGCACCACCGCCTGGATCGCGCTGATGATGCCCAGGATGACGAGCTTGGACAGCAGGTAGGCGCCGGCCGACTGGCCGGCCGCCCGTTCCCGGGTATAGATCGACCGTTCCTTGACCAGCTCGCGTACCGAGTTGGCCGCCCCGGTGAAGCACGCGCTGATGACCAGGATCAGCAGCAGCGAGGCGGCGTCGGAGTTGCCCTTGCCGGTCAGCCCCTGGGGGGCCGGGATGAACCGGCCGAGGATGCCCAGCAGCAGCGGCATGATGGCCAGCACGGCCAGGTACCCGCGGTCGGAGGTCACCACCGCCACATAGCGCCGGATCAGCGTGCTGAGCTGGGCTGCCTTGTTGCGCGCGTGCGGCGCGGATACCTCGGCCTGCCCGCCGCCGGCCACCGGGGCGTGGGCGTCCATGTCCGACGCGATGTAGCGCTGGTAGTACGGCGACCGCTTGTACTCGGCCGCCCAGTCACGGTCCGGCTCGGCGTCGAACGCCTGGAACACCTCGGCCCAGCCGGCCTTGCCGAAGTGCCGCAGCCCTTCGTCGGGCGGGCCGAAGTAGGCGATCTTGCCGCCGGCCGCCAGCACCAGCAGCCGGTCGCACAGGTTCAGGTTGGCCACGCTGTGGGTCACGACGATGACCGTCCGGCCGTCATGGGCCAGGTCGGCCATCTGCTCCATGACCGACTTGTCCAGACCCGGGTCCAGGCCGGAGGTCGGCTCGTCCAGGAACAGCAGGGATGGCTTGGTGAGCAACTCCAGGGCGACGTTGACGCGCTTCTGCTGGCCGCCGGACATGGCCGAGATGCGGGTCTGCGCGTGCTTGGTCAGCGCCAGCTCGTCCAGCACCTCGCCGATCCGCCGCTTGCGCTCGGCCTTGCTCACATCGCCCGGGAAGCGCAGCTCAGCCGCGTAGCCCAGGCCGCGCTCGGCCGTCAGCTGGGTGTGCAGGATGTTCTCCTGCGGGACCAGCCCGATCCGGTGCCGCAGCTCGGCGTAGTGGGTGTACAGGTCGCGGTTGTCATACAGCACGCCGCCGGCGCCCGCCGGCGCCAGCCCGGTCAGCGCGCCGAGCAGGGTCGACTTGCCCGCGCCGCTGGGGCCGATGACGCCCAGCAGGCAGCGCTCCCCGAGCGGGAAGCTGACGTGATCGAGCAGCACCCGGCCGCTGGGCAGGGTGACGGTCAGGTCGCGCGCGGCCAGCGAGATGTCGCCGGTGTCGATGAACTCCTGCAGCTGGTCGCCGACCAGCTGGAAGGTGGCCGGGCCGACGCCGATCAGGTCGGTGTCGGCCACCGGGGCGGCGTTGACTCGCTGGCCGTTGAGGAACGTGCCGTTGTGACTGCCGAGGTCGACGATCTCCCAGGTGCCGCGTACGCCCTTTTTCAGCTCGGCGTGGTAGCGCGACACGCTCAGGTCGGCCACCACCACGTCATTGTCGGCCGCGCGGCCGATCTTCATCACCGTGGTGGGCAGCCGCATGACGGCCGACGGCGGCCGGCTCGGTGCCTGCGAGACCCGCGCGCCTGCGGCCGCCCGGTCCTGCTGCGGCTGCGCCCGAGGCTGCGGCTGCGGCCGGGCCTGCGGCGGCGGTGCCTGTGGCTGGGGCCGTGCCTGCGGCTGCGGCTGGGGTGGCGGTGCCTGCCGCTGCGGCGGCGCGGGCGCGGCGGCCGCCTGGTCGCCGGCCGGCCGCGGTGCCGGCGGCTCGGCGATCTGCGTCCCGTGCTGGCCGCCCTGCCGCCCGTGGTCGAGCGAGCAGGTCACCTCGGGGCCGTCGTCGGGATGACCGAGCCGCACCTGACAGTCGCCGGTGATGGTGACCCGCTGGACCCGCTCGGCGCCAAGAAACGTCCCGTTGGTGCTGCCGGAATCCTCGAGCAGCCAGTGATCCCTCTCCTGCCGCAGCACGGCGTGCTGCCAGGACACGCGAGGATCGGCAACAACAATGTCCGAATCCGGGTCCCGCCCGATCCGGTAACTGGGCCCCGCCTGGAGCATCCGGTCCGACCCCTGGGCCCGCACGTGAAGCGGCTGGTCACCCGGGGAGAGGGCTGGCTCGATCTTCATCTGCCAAGCCTAAAGGGATTCGCCGCTGAGAAGAATTACGGGATTCTCGTACGTCGCCGGCAGCGCTGATGAATCCACGCAGTCTCCACATAATCTACATCCGGAGTCCGAGTACGGCCGGTCTATGTCGGCGGGAAGAAAAGGGGGATTCCCGGGCGCCTGTACGGGGTACGGCCATCGGGATGCCGCGTCGGCCGGGGAATGGCAGGAAAAGGCGAATACGAGCGCTCGCCGTCATGCCAGAAGGCCGGCCGGCGGTTACGATCACCACAAGCAGCGGGGCGGCAGGTGGCGTCCGGCGGCCGGGCGGGAACAGTACGGCAGCGAACTGCCGGGCTGGCATGATTTCCGGACTTGTGGGGACAGCGCGGGGCCGCACCCGAGCGGGGCATGCGGCGGGCCTGAACGCGTGGAGGATCGGTGAGCGAGGAATCGGGCGGGGGGCACGGCGAGTTCGCCGCGGGCTCGCAGGTCGCTGGTTACCGCCTGGAGGAGCAGATCGGCCAGGGCGGCATGGCCGTGGTCTTCCGCGCCTACGATCAGCGGCTGGACCGGCAGGTCGCCCTGAAGATCCTGGCGCCCGGACTCGCCCAGGACGAGGCGTTCCGTCAGCGTTTCATCCGCGAGTCGCGGGCGGCGGCGGCGGTGGACGACCCGCACATCATCCCGGTCTTCGAGGCCGGCGAGGAGCGCGGTGTCCTGTTCATCGCCATGCGCTTTGTCCGGGGTGGTGATGTCCGGTCCCTGATCGACCGCGATGGGCCGCTGTCGCCGTCCCGCGCCACGGAGATCATCTCCCAGGTCGCCTCCGCGCTGGACGCCGCGCACTCCCGCGGCCTGGTGCACCGCGACGTCAAGCCCGCCAACATGCTGCTGGACGAGAGCGCGGGCAGTGACCGGCCCGACCACGTCTACCTATCCGACTTCGGGCTGACCAAGGCCTCCCTGGCGGTGACCGGGCTGACCTCCACCGGGCAGTTCCTGGGCACCCTGGATTACGTTGCGCCGGAGCAGATCGAGGGCCGCCCGGTCGACGGCCGCACTGACCTGTACGCGCTCGCCTGCGCCACCTTCGAGCTGCTGACCGGCGCCCCGCCCTTCCGCCGGGACGAGGGAATGGCGGTCATGTACGCGCAGGTCTCGGAAGCGGCGCCGGCGCTCAGCTCGAAGCGGCCGGGGCTGCCCGCCCGGGCCGACGCGGTGATGAGCAAGGCGCTGGCCAAGTCGCCGGCCGACCGGTACGCCAGCTGCCGGGACTTCGCCGGCGCGCTGCGCCACGCGTTCGGGCTGGGCGCGTTCTCGACGTCCGGGCCGTCGCCCACCCTGGCCGCGCCGTCTCCGACGCCGCGGACGCCGACCGAGGTCTCCACCCCGCCGCCGCCCGGCGCGGGCGCCTCGGGCGGCGAGGGCGGCGCCCGCCCCGCCGCGCCGGAGCCTGCGGGCGCGGGCAGCGGCGGGGCCAGCGGCCCGGGTGACACCGCGGCC
>DASUBV010000134.1:0-23674 GCA_035763085.1 Streptosporangiaceae bacterium
CTGTCCACGAAGGGCTACCCGACCGACGGACCCGGCCAGCCCGGCAACATCATCCTCGACCGCCAGGGCCGCATCGTCTGGTTCGCGCCCAGCGGCAGCCACTCCTGGCTCGGCTTTGACACCCAGACCTACAAAGGCCAGCCGGTCCTGACCTGGTGGCAGGGCACGGTCAAGAACGGCTACGGCAAGGGCGAGGGAGTGATCGCCGACGCCTCCTACCAGACGATCGCGACGGTCAAGGCAGGCAACGGGGTCATGACCGACCTGCATGAGTTCGTCATCACCCCGCAGGACACCGCGCTGATCACCGCCTACCGGACGGCTCCTGCCGACCTGTCCAAGCTGGGTGGCAAGGCCAGCGGGGTGGTCTTGTCGGGCGTCGTCCAGGAGATCAACATTGCGACCGGCCGGGTGCTGTTCGAATGGGACAGCCTGGACCACGTTGCCCCGGCCGATACCATGACGGCCTTCACCGGGGGCACGAGCAAGCTGCCGTTCGACTACTTCCACATCAACTCGATCGCCATCGCGCCCGACGGCGACCTGCTGATCTCCGCCCGTAACACCTGCGCCATCTACAAGGTCTCGCGACCCGGCGGCCAGATCGTCTGGCGGCTCGGCGGCAAGCAGTCCAGTTTCCACATGGGCCAGGGCGCGCGGTTCTACTTCCAGCATCACGCGCGCCCGCACGGCGCGAGCGGGCTGAGCATCTTCGACGACGGCGGGTCGCCGCCGCAGATCGAGAAGCAGTCCCGCGCGATCCTGCTGGACCTGGACACCTCAGCCATGACAGCGACGCTGCGCAAGCAGTACCTGCACCCGGCCGGCGTCGCGGCGGCCAATCAGGGCAGCATGCAGGTCCTGCCCGATGGCCGGGTCTTCGTCGGCTGGGGAAACCAGCCCTACTTCTCCGAGTTCTCCGCGGACGGCAAGATCAGGCTCGAAGGTGAGTTCCCGGTGGGCGATCAGTCCTACCGGGCCTTCACGGCAGCATGGCATGGCCGCCCGACCGGCAAGCCGGCGGTCGTCGCCCGCGTCAACCCGGCCGGAGGCACCGTGGTCTACGTGAGCTGGAACGGCGCCACGGATGTCGCGGGCTGGGTCGTGCGCGGCGGCAAGACGTCTGCCTCTTTGGCTCAGGTCGGACGGCAGGAGTGGCTAGGCTTTGAGACTGCCATCGCGGTCGCCAATGCGGGCCCCTATTTCGCCGTGACCGCTGTTGATGCGCAGGGCAAGGCCCTCGGAGACTCGGAGGCGGTGAAGGTCGGTAATGCCTGAGGTAGTGCCTGGTCCGGGGTCGGGAAAGCCGCCACCGGCACTGAGTGAGCTGGATGACCAGGCGCAGCCGGCACGACAGGTACTGCCGCGACGGCAGATGCTGCTTCTCGGCGGAGGGGTCGCGGCTGGCGCCGCGCTGCTGGGCGGCTGCACGACCCAGCCGCAGCCCGAGAACGCCGCATCCGACAGCGGAGTCAGTCCCGGCGCCCCGGCTGTCCGGCATTACAAGTCGCGGCCCGACCTGCGGCCCGCCGCGGCGGTAGTAGATACGAACACCGGCCAACCGGCGCCCGGCGTGGTCCTGCTCGACAGCCACGCCGGCGTCGGCCAGCAGGGGCCGATGATCCTGGACAACGCCGGCGAGCTGGTGTGGTTCCGGCCGCTGTCGGCGGGCCAGACGCCCAAGCTGCGGGCCATGAACGTGCGCGTCCAGCACTACCAGGGCGAGCCGGTGCTCACCTGGTGGCAGGGCAGCGTCGTGAATGCCCACGGCGAGGGGCACTACGTGCTGGCCAACTCCCATTACAAGCAGATCGCTCAGGTCCATGGGCACGGCGGGCTGTCCGGCGACCTGCACGAGTTCCTGCTCACCCCGGCCGGGACCGCGCTGTTCAGCTGCTACGGCCAGGCGACCGCCGACCTGCGGTCGATCGGCGGCACGGCGAGCCACCCGTACTTCTACGGCGTGGTCCAGGAAGTCGACGTGGCGACCGGCAAGCTGGTCTTCCAGTGGCGCAGTGACCAGCACGTCTCCTTCAGCTCGTCCTACGCGCCGATCAGCCACGACACCTCACGGCCCTGGGATCACTTCCACATCAACTCGATCACCGTGGCCCCAGACGGCAACCTGCTGGTCTCCGCTCGTAACACCTGGACCGTCTACAAGGTCCATCGCAAGACCGGCGCCGTGATGTGGCGGATGGGCGGCAAGCACAACAGCTTCACGATGGGCCCGAAGGCCAAGTTCTCCTGGCAGCACCACGTGACGCAGCACGCCGACGGCAGGTTCACGATCTTCGACAACGAGTCCGGCGACTACAAGACCGGCACGAACTCACGCGGGCTGGTGCTGCACGTCGACGAGAAGCGCAGGCACGCGTCCTTCGTCCGCCAGTACAACCCGCCGGTGCCGATCCTGAGCGCGGCGCTGGGCAGCGTTCAGGACCTGCCGGGCGGCAATGTGCTGGTGGGCTGGGGCGAGCGCCCGTACTTCACCGAGTACAAGCGCGACGGGTCGATTGTGTTCAGCGGCCACCTGAAGGGCAAGGGCACCTACGACTACCGGGCGTTCAAGTCCGCGTGGACGGGCCGGCCGGCTGGCCACCCGGCCATCGCGGTCAGCTCGTCGGGCAGCGGGATGAACGTCTACGCCAGCTGGAACGGCGACACCCGGGTCCGGCACTGGAAGGTGCTGGCCGGATCAGCGGCCGGGAACCTCAGCGTCGTGGCGCAGGCCAGGCGGCACGGATTCGAGACCCACATCCCGGTCCCCCGGCACGCCGCCTACGTCGCTGCCGCCGGGTACGACAGCGCCGGGCACGAGCTCGGCCGCTCTCCCGTGCACCACCTCTGAGGTGCCGCACGGCGGAGCGGCCGAGCGCGCCGGTCAGCCGAAGAAGACCTCGGCCTCGGCGTAGCGGTCCGGCGGCACCACCTTCAGCTGGGTGGTCGCCTCGGCCAGCGGCACGCGGTCGATGTTCGTTCCGTGCAGCGCCACCATCATCCCGAACGCCCCGTCGGCGACCGCCCGGATCGCGTGGACGCCGAACCGCGTGGCCAGCACCCGGTCAAAGGCGGTCGGGGTGCCGCCGCGCTGGATGTGCCCGAGGACGGTGCAGCGCGCCTCCTTGCCGGTCCGGCGCTCGATCTCGTCGGCCAGCATCTGGCCGACGCCGCCGAGCCGCGCGTGCCCGAAGGCGTCCAGCTTCTGGTCGGCGATCTCGCCGGAGCTCTTCGGGTGCGCGCCCTCCGCGACCACCACGATGGGCGCGTACCGGGTCTGGAACCGGTGCTCCACGTAAGCGCAGACCTGCTCGATGTCGAACGGGTTCTCCGGGATCAGGATGACGTTAGCGCCGCCGGCCATGCCCGCGTGCAGGGCGATCCAGCCGGCGCTGCGGCCCATGACCTCCACGATCAGCGCCCGGTGGTGGCTCTCCGCGGTGGTGTGCAGCCGGTCGATGGCCTCCATCGCGATGTTGACCGCGGTGTCGAAGCCGAAGGTGAAGTCGGTCGCGCCCAGGTCGTTGTCGATCGTCTTGGGCACCCCGACAACGTTGACCCCGGCGGCGTCCAGCCGGCTGGCCACGCCCAGGGTGTCCTCGCCGCCGATCGCGATCAGCGCGTCCACGCCCAGGCTGGACAGGTTCTCCTTGATCCGGTCCAGGCCGGACATACCGCCGGCGGCTGCCGCCTCGCCCAGCGGGTTGGTCCGGGACGAGCCCAGGATCGTGCCGCCCTGCGGCAGGATGCCGCGGACTGCCTGCACGTCCAGGACCATCGTGTCGCCCTCGAGCGGGCCGCGCCAGCCGTCGCGGAACCCGATGAACTCAAAGCCGTGCTCAGCCGCGCCGGTCCGCACCACAGCGCGGATCACCGCATTCAGGCCGGGGCAGTCACCGCCTCCGGTCAGCACTCCAACTCGCATGGAACTCCCTCCAGCTTTACCCGCCCCGTCACCCTGAGTGCCCATGAGCGTCCTGGCGATATGACGCCGGCACGACGGGCGCCGCTGCCCGGGTCGTGACCGCCGATGGCACGGTAGCAGGTCTGCGGGAGCGGGAAATCCAGCCGCGGCTTTCCCTCTGCAGACCCATGCGAAACGGCGGGCGCCAGCGTTGCCCGAGGTCGTGCGGGGCCGCCGCCGGCACCAGCCTGGCTCAGGCCGTGCGCCGGGCCAGACTACCCGGCTAGCGGAGGAAAATGGCCAGTATGCGATGCCTGCGGCCCCAGCTGAGCCGTCTGTGCGGGTCGCTGCGCCTGGCCGCCCGCCTGAACAACCACCTGGACCTCAGCGACGACGACCTGGGCGCGCCGGTCTGGGTCTGCTCGACCTGCGGATGTCCTGGGCTGCGGCCTGGCCGGGCCTGCGGTACCTCGGCTAGCCGACTCGCTGGCTGGCCCCGTCGCCAGCTAGTTCCGCTCGGTGGCCCGCTCCTCCTCCTCGGGGGCGGCGCCGTTCGCGCTGGGCTCGGCGTGCCCCTTGCGGAGCGCCTGCAGCGGATTCTTGCCGCGCTGGGCGTACTCGTCCACGTACTCCTGGCCGGACAGCTTCATGAGCTCGTACATGATCTCGTCGGTCATCGCGCGCAGCACGACATGGTCGTCCTGCATGCCGTAGTAGCGGGAGAAGTCCAGTGGCTTGCCGAACCGCACGCCGGGCCGGACCCGCAGCCGGGGGGTGATCTTGCCGGGCGGCTGGAACTCGAAGCCGCCGACCATCGCGGTGGGCACGACCGGTGCCCTGGCCTCCAGGGCCAGCCGGGCCACGCCGGTCTTGCCCCGGTACAGCCGCCCGTCGGGCGTCCTGGTGCCCTCCGGGTAGATGCCGAGCAGCTCACCCCTGGCCAGCACACGCAGCCCGGTGCGCAGCGCCCGCTCGCTGGCCGCGCCGCCCGATCGGTCCACCGGGATCTGCCCGACCCCGCTGAAGAACGCCTTGCTGACCAGGCCCTTGAGGCCGCGGCCGGTGAAGTACTCGGCCTTGGCCAGGAACACCACCTTGCGCGGCAGCGGCAGCGGCGCGAAGAAGTGATCTGAGAAGGACAGGTGGTTGCTGGCCAGGATGGCCGGCCCTTCGCGCGGCACGTTCTGAGTTCCCTCGGCCCAGGGCCGGAAGACAAGGTTGAGGACGGGCCACAGCACCGCTTTGACCACCCAGTAGAACACGGTCATATGTTCGCACGTCACCAGTCACCCGGGACACGGCCAGCCGGGCTAGATCACCGGTGTCGCCGCGAGCCTGCTGCGCGGCCGGGCTTTCAGTGCCCAGCAGCTGCCGCCCGGCGGCCGGGCGTGGGACGATCGGAAGCCGGAGCCCCTGCCGAGAGGACCTGCCATGCCGCTGATGCCCGGGGCCGAGCCCTTCAGTCGCGAGGGCGGCGCCACCGGGGTACTGCTGTGCCACGGGTTCACCGGCACGCCGCAGTCGATGCGGCCGTGGGCGGAGTTCCTGGCCGACGCCGGGCTGAGCGTGCTGCTGCCCCGGCTGCCCGGCCACGGCACGACCTGGCAGGAGATGGCCCGGACGCGCTGGGAGGACTGGTTCGCCGAGGTGGACCGCGCGCTCGCTCAGCTGCGCACGTGGTCAGACGAGATCTTCGTGATGGGCTTGTCGATGGGCGGCTGCCTGGCGCTGCGGCTGGCCGAGCTGCATGGCCAGGCGATCAGCGGCCTGGTCCTGGTCAACCCGTCGGTCACGGCGGATACCCGGCTGTTCATGCTCGCGCCGGTGCTCAAGCTGGTGATCCCGTCGCTGAAGGGCATCGGCAGCGACATCAAGAAGGAGCAGACCAGCGAGTTGGGCTACGACCGCACCCCGGTGAAGGCAGCGGCGACGCTGCCCGGGCTGTGGCGGGTGACCACCGAGCACCTGGGCGAGGTCAGCCAGCCGGTGCTGACCTACAAGAGCGTGACGGATCACGTGGTCGGGCCGAAGAGCCTGGAACTACTGCGGTCGCGGCTGCCGGCCGGGCAGCTGGAGGTGCGCGAGCTGCCCGACAGCTATCACGTCGCGACCCTGGACAACGACGCGGAGACCATCTTCACTGGGAGCCTGGAGTTCGTCCGAACGCACAGTCGCGCGAGCCGGGGGTCGGGCAGGGAATGACATAGTGGGCGGAAACGGGGACGTGCACGGCGACGTCAGCGGCGAGGAGGCGGCCTGGCGCGACCTGATCGCGCGGTTCGACCAGCCGGTGGACACGGTCATGGCCGAGCCTCCGTGGCCGGCCAGGGAGGACCTGAACGGCGCTGGCACGGATGAGCCTCCGGCGGACCGGGGCCGGGGGACATCGGGAGCTCAGGGGACGGACGGTGCGAGCCCGGCCGGTGACGGCTCCGGTGCTGCCGGCCCTGCTGGTGCCGGCAGTTCTGGCGAGGCGGGTGCTTCTGGCGGCGCCGGTAGTTCTGACGGTACCGGTGCTTCTGGCGGCACCGGTGCATCTGACGCTGCCGGTGGTTCTGGCAGTTCCGGTAATCCTGCAGGTGCGGGTAGTTCTGTCGGCGCGGGCAGGACTGACGACGCGGGCAGGACTGGCAGCGCCGAAGGCCCGGCGGCGCCTGGTGGAACGGCTGGTGCTGGAGCAGCGGGTCTAGATGACGCCGACCTGACGGGCACGGACACCGAGCCCGCGGCGGACCGGCCGGGGGCAGGCGCCAGCGGCTGGGACATCGCGGAGGCGCCGGGCGGCCGGCGCCGGATCATCCGGCGGGCAGCCCCGGTGCCGCGGCCCGCGCCGGCCGACGAAGAGCTGGATGACCCCGACGAGGACGAGACATACAAACCGCCGCCGCCCGAGCCGCTGCCGGAACTGGACCCGCTGGCCAAGGGCGCGTGGCTGGGCCTCCTCGGCGGCCCTGGCTACCTGCTGGTGGCCACGCTCGTGGGGTGGCACGTCTCGGACTTCGCGGCGCTGGTGGCCATCGTGGCGTTCATCGGCGGATTCGCGACGCTGGTCTTGCGGATGGGCGACAAGCCGCGTGACGACGACGATGACGGCGCGGTCGTCTGAGCGGCCCTGCTGAGACCGGTCAGACGAGCTGAGGTGAGTCAGCCGGGGTGAGTGTGGTTGGTCGCCGGCACCCGTCAGTCGAGCTTAGATGGGTCAGCCAGGACGAGAGTGGTCAGCCGCTGGCACCGGTCAGTCACGCTGGCAGCGGTCACTTGCCCCTGGCCAGGTCCGCAGCGCCGATCAGGCCGGCATCGGTGCCCAGCTGAGCGGGCTTGATCTCCGCGAGCGGCCGGTAGGAGCCGCCGGTCAGGCCAGCCTCGAAAGCGGCCCTGGCCGGCCCGATCAGCAGGTCGCCGGCTTCGGACACGCCGCCGCCGATCACGAAGCAGCCGGGGTCAAGGATGGCGGCCAGATCGGCCAGGCCGGTGCCCAGCCAGTGCCCGATGATCTCAAAGCAGCGCAGCGCGACCGCGTCCCCCTCCAGGGCGGCCTGGGTCACGGCCGGGCCGTCGATGCCCTCGGCGCTGCCGCCAGCAAGCTGCAGCAGCCGGACCGCGGCGCCGGGTGACCGCCGGGCGAATTCACGTGCCTCGGCGACCAGGGCATTGCCGCTGACGTACTGCTCCCAGCAGCCCCGGTTCCCGCACCCGCACAGCCGCCCGTCCGGCACGACCCGGTAGTGGCCGGGCTCTCCCGCCGATCCCCACCGGCCCCGGTAGAGCCGGCTGTCCAGCAGCAGGCCGGCACCGATGCCGGTCCCGACGGCGATGAGCACCACGTGATCGTGACCGCGGGCGGCTCCGAATTTGACCTCGGCCCACACCGCTGCGTTGGCGTCGTTCTCGACGATAACCTCACGGCCGAGCCGCTCCTCGACCTGCTTCTTGACCCGCTCGTCCCGCCAGGCCAGGTTGGGCGCGAACAGCACAGTGGAGCGTGTCTCGTCCACGAAGCCTGCGGCGCCGATCCCGACGGCGTCCACCTCGTGCCGGCTCAGCAGCTCGGTCACGACCTCGACGATGACCTGCTCGGTGCCGGCCGGGCTATAGGCGGGGGTCAGCCGCTTGAGCTTCTCGACGATCTTCCCGTCGGCATCAACGACACCGGCAGCAACTTTGGTACCGCCAACGTCAACTCCGATCGCCAGGCTCATGTTCTGCTGCCCCTTCCGCGGCATCGCTTGCTGCGGAATCGGCGTCCCCGTGATCCTGCGACCTATCCGCCGGCGTCTCCGTGGCAGGAGGCGCCGCCGCACGGGAGAGTACTCCGTCCAGCGCTCCGAGCGCATCATGAACAGCGGCCGCAACGGCATCGGAGGCACTGGACAGCTGCGGCCCCAGGCCCGGGCTGCCATCCCGCATCCGCCGGGCGGCGCGGCAGATCGGGCACCAGGCGCATTCAGGCGCCTGGTCAAGATCGGGTGGCGGCTCGGTCGTCGCGGTTCCCCAGATGTCCTGCGGCTCGCTGCGGCCACCGCCCAGGCTCCGGCGGACCTGGCCCTTGAGCTCCCGGTGCACGGTCCGGGCGCTGGAGCGGATCAGCCACCGCTGCAGCCCGGCCAGCAGGTCCTCGGCGGATGAGTCCGCCCCGCGCTGGTCGCGGCCGCGCGGCTGCGGACGGCCCTGCGCCGGACCGCCCTGCGCTGAACGCGCGGACTCGGATCGGCGGACCGCGGGCCTGCCTGCCCCGCCGGGCGGCGCCTCGCGGATCCCCGGCCGGCTGGCCGGCGTCTTAGTGACTGGCCGGGTGCGCTCGGCCCGGCTGAGGTCATCAGTGGCCGCGCTCCACGCGCCGCCCTGCGCGCCCTGGTCGCCCGGCGCATCCTGCTCGGCTGGCGCGACCTGGTCAGCTGGCGCGCCCTGCTCGGCTGACGCATCCTGCTCGGCTGGCGTCCCCTGGTCGGCTGACGGGTCCTGGTCAGCTGACGCGCCTTGCTCGCCCTGCACGTCCTGCTCGGCTGACATGGGCTCCCCGGCTGACGGGGACTGCTCGGACCCTTGCTGCCCGGCAGGCTGCTCCCCTGAGTCAGGCCGTTCCTGCTCCGGGTCGGCTGGCTGCTGCTCTGGCCCGGCAGGCTTCTGCCCGGGCTCGTCCGCCATCCCGGAAGGCTCCTGCCCGGGCTCAGGCTCGGTGCCGGCCGGCATGTTGTCAGCCACGGCCATCACGACCCTCCGCGCGCGACCTGAGGCCCTTGAGGGCCGTATCCACGATGGTCTTCTCGGCCCGCCGCTTCAGCATCCCGATCATCGGCACTTTCAGCCCGACCGCCAGCTCATACGTCACCCTGGTCCCCCCGCCGTCCGGCTCCAGCAGATAACCGCCCGACATCTGGGAGATCATCGTGCCGGGCTCGGCCAGGTCCCAGTGCACCACGGCATCGCCGTCCCAGCGGTAGGCCAGCACGTAGCTGTCCTTGATGATCCCGGCGTCCAGGACGAACCGCACCTGGCTGGCCCGGCCGTCCTGGCCGTCCGCCACGATCTGCGCCGAGCTGATCCCGGTGGCCCACTCCGGGTAGGCGCCAAAGTCGGCGATCACGCCCATGACGGCGGCCGGTGGCACCGCCACGGTGATGCTGGAACTCGTCCTGTCGGCCATGTCTCGGAGCGTACCTCCGTGACTACCACTCCAGCGCGAACGGGGCGCCGGTGGCCCGGAAGTGGCCGACGTTGACACACTCGGTGGCCCCGATGCGCAGCCGGCTCTGCAGCGGCTGGTGAACATGCCCGAAAAGCGCATAACGAGGCTGGGTCGCCCGGATGGCGGCCAGCAGCGCCGCACTCCCCCGCTCCATCCGCCGGGCGACGGTGTCGAACAGCAGCTCGGGTATCTCTGGCGGGATGTGCGTGCACAGCACGTCGACCTGCCCGACCGCCTCGATCTTGGCGGCGAACTCCGCGTCGTCGAGCTCGTTGGGCGTCCGGTAGGCCGAGCGCAGTCCGCCGCCGACAAAGCCGAAGCTCCAGCCGTCCAGCTCGACGCGCTGACCGTCCAGGACCTGCTGGCCGGGCGCGAGGTGGGCCGCCCACAGCCGCGGGACGTCGACATTGCCGTAGGTCAGGTAGGCGGGCGTGGGCATGGCCGCGAACAGGTCGGCGTACTGCCGGGAGACGGCCGCGTCGATGTGCTCGCGCGGGTCTCCGCCCAGCCCGGCCCACAGCTGCCGGGACATAGCCCTGGCCTCGTCGAAGCGCTGAGCGGTGCGCAGCGCGATCAGTTCCTGCGCGGCCCGCGCGCCGAACAGGTCAGGGAAGATGCCCTGGCTATGGTCGGCATAGTCCAGGAACAGCAGCAGGTCGCCCAGGCAGATCAGCGCGTCGGCGCCGTCGCCGGCCCGGCGCAGGGCATCGGTCCGGCCGTGCACGTCACTCACCACGTTGACCCGCATGGGCTCACCTTAGGCGCGACTCGCAGGCCGCGACACCGCCGCAACCAGCGCCGCTGGGCTGATACTGGCCAGTAGGTATACGGTCCTGGGATACGCAGCAGTGGCAGGAGGATTCGTGCGCGACTACAGCATTCCCGCGCTGGCCGAGGTCGCGGACAACGCCAGCCTGGCTGACGTTGTCTTCCGCCGGGCGCAAGGTGAGCCAGGCAGCACCGTGATCCGGCGGCGGACTGCCGGGGGCACCTGGCAGGACGTCACCGCGCAGGAGTTCGCCGCCGAGGTAAGCGCCCTGGCCAAGGGCATGGTCGCGGCGGGCATCGAGCCCGGTGACCGGATCGGGCTGATGTCGCGGACCCGCTATGAGTGGACGCTGATCGACTATGCGATCTGGTCGGCCGGCGCGGTCACGGTCCCGGTCTACGAGACGTCCTCGGCCGAGCAGGTGGAGTGGATGCTGAGCGACTCCGCCGCCCGCGCGGTGTTCGCCGAGACCGGGCGGCACGCCGAGTTGATCGGCACCGTCCGGGACCGGCTGCCCGCCCTGCAGGAGATCTGGCGGATCGACAACCTGGCGGCGCTGGCCGGCGGGGCCGGGCCGGGCGCCGCGCAGGTCAGCGACGAGGATCTGGCCGACCGCCGGGCGGCCAGATCCGCCGATGACCTGGCCACGATCATCTACACCTCGGGCACCACCGGCCGGCCCAAGGGCTGCGAGCTCAGCCACCGCAATCTGCTGGCCGATGTCCGCAACGCGGTGGCCGGGGCGCTTCCGGAAGTCTTCGAGATCGCGGGCGGCTCGACGCTGCTGTTTCTGCCGCTGGCGCACTCATTCGCGCGCATCATCGAGGTCGGCTGCCTGGAGTCCGGCGCGATCCTCGGGCACTGGCCCGACGCGAGCACGCTGGCTGAGGCGCTGCCGGAGTTCCGGCCCACGTTCCTGCTCGCGGTGCCCCGGGTCTTCGAGAAGGTCTACAACTCCGCTCAGCAGCAGGCGTCCGCGAGCCCGGCCAAGAACCGGATCTTCCAGGCCGCGGTGCGCACGGCCATCGCCTGGAGCCAGGCCAGCGACGAGCCGGCCGGCTCGGGGCTGGGCCTGCGGCTGCGGCACGGCCTGTTCGACCGGCTGGTCTACGGCAAGCTGCGGGCCGCCGTCGGCGGCCGGGTGCAGTACGCGGTGTCGGGCGGGGCGCCGCTCGGCGAGCGGCTGGGTCACTTCTTCCGCGGTGCCGGGCTGACCGTCCTGGAGGGCTACGGCCTGACCGAGACCTCGGCGGCGACCGCGGTCAACAGGCCGAGCCGGAACAAGATCGGGACGGTGGGACAGCCGCTGCCGGGCGTCAGCATGCGGATCGCCGACGACGGCGAGATCCTGATCAAGGGGCCGAACGTGTTCCCCGGCTACTGGCAGAACAAGGCCGCCACCGCCGAGGTGCTCGGCGACGACGGCTGGCTGCGCACCGGCGACCTGGGCAGCCTGGACGACGAGGGGTTCCTGCGGGTTACCGGCCGCAAGAAGGAGCTGATCGTCACGGCCGGCGGCAAGAACGTGGCACCGGCCGTGCTGGAGGACCGGCTGCGCGCGCACCCGCTGGTCAGCCAGTGCATGGTGGTGGGTGACGGCCGCCCGTTCATCGCCTGCCTGGTGACGCTGGACCCGGAATCGCTCGAGCACTGGAAACAGCAGCGCGGCCGCCCGGCCAGCGAGACGGTCGCCGACCTGGCCGGGGACCCGGAGCTGATCGCCGAGATCCAGGGCGCGGTGGACGAGGCCAACAAGGCCGTGTCCCGTGCCGAGTCGATCCGCAAGTTCGTGATCCTGGGCGTGGACTTCACCGAGGAGACCGGGCATCTCACGCCGTCGCTGAAGGTCAAGCGCAGCGTGGTCGCCGCCGACTTCGCGACGCAGATCGAGGCCCTCTACAGCTAGCAGAAACGGGCCTGGCGGCGCTGCGCGGAGCCCGTGCGTGCCTCAGGCCCCTGTGCAGACCAGTCCCGCAAGCCCAGCCGGCCGCAAGCCCAGCCGACCGCCGGTAAGGCAAGGCCACTGGCACGGCAGGCCGCTGGCACAGCTGAACTCCGGGCCGCCTGGGCGGTCCCGGAGCTCAGCTGGGGTACTGCCGGGCCTAGTGCCCGTCGCCGCCGGACGGGCCGCTGTCCGACGGGCCGCCGCCGGACTGGCTGCTGCCGGACTCGCCGTGGCCGCCGGCCGGCACGGTGGCATGCCCGTTCGGCTCGCCCTCGCCCTCGCCGTGACCGTCGCCCTCCAGCGCCGCGTGCCCGTTCCCGTGGCCGTCGCCAGCGGGCAGCGGCACGCTCTCGGTCACCACGCGGTACAGCCGCTCGCGGACCTTGCCGATGGCCCCGCGCATGCCCGGAGCGGGCACGTCGGCCTCCTCGGCGGCACCGCTGGGCAGGGCCACGTAGTCCGGCCGCGACTCCAGCACCGCCCGCGCCTCGTCGTCGACCGGCCGGGTCTCCTCGATGTACTCGCCGTTGGGCAGCTGGCGGATGATGCCGGTCTCCACGCCGTGCTCCAGCAGGTGCACGTCCTTACGCTGCAGGCCCAGGCAGATCCGCTTGGTGATGATGTAGGCCAGGATCGGCACCACGATCCACGCCCACCTGGCGATCTCGGTCGTGAGGTAGAGGGAGATGTTGAAGTGGTCGGCGATGACGTCGTTGGCGCCCTCGGCCCACAGCACCCCCCAGAAGCTGACAATCGCCACGCCGATAGCGGTCCGGGTCGGCGCATTGCGCGGCCGGTCATTGATGTGATGCTCGGATCTGTCCCCGGTAATCCACTGCTCGATGAAGGGCCACAGCGCGGCGCCGGTGAAGACGAAGCCGAGTGGTATCAGGGCAGGCACGAACACGTTGAAGGCAAACGTATGCCCGAAAATGACCCATTCCCAGGCCGGGAACACGCGCAGGGCGCCCTCCAGGAAGCCCATGTAGAAGTCGGGCTGGGAGCCCGCCGACATCGCGACCGGGTTGTAGGGCCCGTACAGCCACACCGGGTTGATCTGGGCGAAGGCGCCGGCCAGGGCCAGGGCACCGAAGATGAAGAAGAAGAAGGCGCCGGTCTTGGCCGCGAAGTACGGGTAGGCGGGAGCCCCGACCACGTTGGTGTTGGTACGCCCCTTGCCCGGCATCTGGGTGTGCTTCTGCCAGATCATGATGAACAGGTGCGCGCTGACCAGCGCCAGGATCAGCGCCGGGATGACCAGCACATGCAGGATGTACATCCGCGGGACGATCACGCTGCCGGGGAACGGGCCGCCGAACAGGAAGTACGCCAGGTAGGTCCCGACGATCGGGATGGACTGCAGCACGCCCTCGAGGATCCGCAGGCCGGCGCCGGACAGCAGGTCGTCGGGCAGCGAGTAGCCGAACAGCCCCTCGATGAGGGCTAGGGTGAACAGGATGATCCCGATCAGCCAGTTCACCTCGCGCGGCTTGCGGTACGCGCCGGTGAAGAAGATCCGGATCATGTGCGCCATGATCGCGGCCACGAACAGGTCGGCCGCCCAGTGGTGGATCTGCCGCATCAGCAGGCCGCCGCGCACGTCAAAGCTGATGTCCAGCGTCGAGGCGTAGGCCTGGCTCATCTTGACGCCGTCAAGGTTGTGATACGAGCCGTGGTAGACGACCTTGCTCATGCTCGGCTCGAAGAACAGCGTCAGGAACGTGCCGGTGAGCAGCAGGATGATGAACGAGTAGAGCGCGATCTCGCCCAGCAGGAACGACCAGTGGTCGGGGAAGATCTTGCGCATGAATACCCGGATGCCCCGGGCACCGTGCAGCCGGTCGTCCAGGAAGGTGCCAACCCCGTCCAGGGCCCGGTTCGTGCTCATGACCGCTCCCAGTAGCTCGGCCCGACTGGCTCCTGGTAGTCGCTCGCGGCCACCAGGAAGCCTTCCGTGTTCACCATCAGGGGCAACTGCGGCAGCGGCCGGGTGGCCGGGCCGAAGAGCACCGTCGCGCCGCGTGCCGCGTCGAACGTCGACTGGTGGCACGGGCACAGGATGTGGTGGGTGGTCTGCTCGTAGAGGGCCGCCGGGCAGCCGACATGGGTGCAGATCTTGGAGTAGGCGACGATGTTGTTGACGGTCCAGTTCAGCCGCGTCGGCTCCTGCAGCTCGCCGGGCCGGAACTTGATCAGCGTCGTGGCCGCCTTGGCCAGCGCGTCATCGTTGTCCTCGTAGCCCTCGGGGATGACGCTGACCGAGGATCCGGGCGTGCTGAACTCCGCCGGGGTCAGCGGCCGGTTCGAGCCGAAGACGACCAGCCGGGTGCCCCGCTTCCAGACGGTGTGCTCCAGGCTCTTGCGCGGCAGCGGGCCCATGTCGCGCAGCAGCACGATCGGGGCGACGGCGATCGGCACGGTGGCGGCGATCAGCGTCCGGCGGATGATCGGGCGCTTGGTGAACTGGCTGGTATCCGCGCCTTCCTCAAATGTCTTGGCGAAGGCGGCCCGGTTCTCGGGCGAGGAGCGCATCGGGTGGCGCTGCTCGGTCAGCTCCACCTTGGGCATCACGTGACGCACCCAGATGGTGGCACCCACGCCCATGGCCAGGAAGGCGACCGCCATGGTGGTGCCCAGCGCGATGTTGGAGTGCAGCACCTTGGTGACCGAGTGCACCTGGAAGATCACGTAGGCCGCGATGAAGCCCAGGCCGGCCAGCGTGGCGATGATGAAGCAGGCCGCGACCAGCTTCTCGGCGCGGTTGGCCCGCTTCATGTTCTCCGGTTCGGCGGGCAGCTCAGGCGCGGGCGGCTGCTCTGCCTCCTGCTCGGCGGGCAGCAGCGTCCGCGCCTGGGCCGGCGGGGGGGTGCCGATGACCCGGCGCGGGCGCGGGGCCTCGCCGGAGCCGCCGCTCTCGCCGCTGGCGCTCTCGCCGCCGGCCAGGCCGGCCATCAGGTCATCGCCGCGCCCCGGCTGATCAGGCTCGCCTGGCTGCCCGGGGGCGTTGTGGTCACTCATGAGACTTTGACTTCCCGTGCTTCGCAGTGATCCAGATGGCAACCAGCACCATGAACAGCAGCAGGCCGAGGAAGGCCACCAGGCCCTCGGTTACCGGCCCGACCCGGCCCAGGCTGAACCCGCCGGGGTTCGGCTGCGCTCGCGTGCCGGTGACGTAGGCAACGATGTCGCGCTTCTGGTCCGGGGTCAGGGTGTTGTTGTTGAACACCGGCATGGCCTCGGGCCCGGTCAGCATCGCCTCGTAGATCTGCTTGGGCGTGGTCTGGGTGAGCGCCGGGGCGAACTTGCCGTAGGTCAGGGCACCGCCCGCGCCGACGAAGTTGTGGCACTGGGCGCAGTTGGCGACGAACAGCTGCTGGCCCACGCCGACGTCGGCCTGAGAGGTGTTCAGCTCGGCCGCGCTCGGCTCGGCC
Source organism: Streptosporangiaceae bacterium (assembly GCA_035763085.1). Classification (GTDB taxonomy): domain Bacteria; phylum Actinomycetota; class Actinomycetes; order Streptosporangiales; family Streptosporangiaceae; genus DASUBV01. Next base: position 15,736 of record DASUBV010000134.1, read on the forward strand.
GGGCCGCCGCCCAGCGAGGCGATGTAGGTCGCGACCGCGCTGGTCTGACCGGGCGTCAGCCGGGGCGGCTTGTCCGGGTTCTCCGCGCCGTTCTCGGCCGCGGGCATGCGCCCGGTGCTGACCTGGAAGTCAACAGCCGCCGCGCCCACGCCGATCAAGCTCGGCGCGACTCCGGGGGTGCCCTGCGCGGCGAACCCGTGGCAGGTGGCGCACTCTTGCAGGAAGATCTGCCGCCCGGCGTTGATCTGGGCGACGTCCTTGGCCGCGGGCGGCGCGGCCGAGGCGGCATTGCCGCCGCCGGTGAGCGACGCGTAGAGCGCGCCCACCAGGAGAAGTCCGAGTAGAAGGACAGCGTAACCCGCCGCCGGGTGGCGCCGCCTTGCGGTGATCCAGCTCACAGCTTTCCTCAAGTCCCCGGCTAGTGGATCAGGTAGATGGTCGTGAACAGGCCGATCCAGACGACGTCAACGAAGTGCCAGTAATAGGACACGACGATGGCGCTCACCTGCTGCTCATGGGTGAATCTCTTGGCGGCGAACGTCCTGCCGAGCAGGAACAAGAACGCGATGAGACCGCCGGTGACGTGCAGGCCGTGGAACCCGGTGGTCAGGTAGAAGACCGATCCGTAGTTGGACGACCGCAGGGTCACATCCTGGTTACGGATCAGGTCCAGGTACTCATAGCCCTGGCCGAGGATGAAGTACAGGCCCATCAGGAACGACAGAACGTACCACTCGCGCAGGCCCCACTTCGCGGGATTGAGGATCGAGCCGAGGCGGCGGATCTGGCCTCGCTCGACCGCGAAGACCCCCAGCTGGCAGGTGACGCTGGACAGCAGCAGCACGATCGTGTTGGTCGTGGCCAGGGGAAGGTCCAGGTGTGCCATCGGCCAGGGCTTGCCCATGCCCTTATCCACCGCGCGGATGGTGAAGTACATGGCAAAGAGGGCCGCGAAGAACATGAGTTCGGAGGACAACCACACGATTGTCCCCACGCTGACGAGGTTGGGCCGGCTCGCGGGGGTGCGCGGGACCACCTCTGTAGTTGCTGTCGCCACGGGGCCATTATTACGACAACGCGTAGGCCTTCGTTGCCCGACCCCCCGGGTCGGTAGCATCCAGTTCCATGAAGGTCGTTGTGTATAGCCATGATGCGGACACTCGGGCCCGGATCCGGCTCGCCATCGGGCGCCGGCCGGCCGCCGATGTGCCCGAGGCAGAAGTTATCGAGGTCGCGACGCACCCGGCGCTGCTCCGCCTGCTCGACGCAGGCGGGGCCGATGTCATGGTGCTGGACGGCGAGGCGCAGCCCGCCGGCGGCATGGGCGTGTGCCGCCAGGCCAAGGATGAGCTGTTCGACTGCCCGCCGGTGCTGCTGGTCATCGGCCGCGCCGATGACGGCTGGCTGGCCACCTGGTCGCGCGCCGACGCCGTTGTCAGCCATCCGATCGATCCGGCTGCTCTCGCCCAGGCCCTGGCCGGGCTGATGCGCGAGCGGGCCGCCGGCACGCAGGCCGTCCAGGCCTGATCTCCCAGGGCGCCCGCGCCCGCCGCACCCGGCACACCAAGGTGGTCCCCATGGACACGCGAACGAGCTGGCCCGCGCTGATCGGCGCCCTGATCAGGGGCGAGACGCTCGACGCGGAGGAGACCGCCTGGGCGATGAACGAGATCATGGACGGCGCGGCGACGCCGAGCCAGATCGCGGGCTTCGCCATCGCGCTGCGGATGAAGGGCGAGACGGTCAGCGAGGTCAGCGGCCTGGCGGATGCCATGCTCAGCCACGCCATGCCGATCTCGGTGCCCGGCCCGATCGCCGACCTGGTCGGCACCGGGGGTGACGGGGCTCACACCGTGAACATCTCCACCATGGGGACGATCACGGCGGCCGCGGCCGGGGCGCGGATGGTCAAGCACGGCAACCGGGCGGCCTCGTCGGCCTGCGGCACGGCGGACGTCCTGGAGGCGCTGGGCGTGGTCATCGACCTGCCCGCGGCGGCCACCGAGCAGCTGGTGGCCGAGGTCGGCGCCGGGTTCCTGTTCGCGGCGCTCTATCACCCGGCTTACCGGCACGCCTCGGTGCCGCGCCGGGAACTGGGCGTGCCGACCGCGTTCAATGCCCTCGGCCCGCTGACCAACCCGGCCCGGCCCGGGTCGCTGGCCGTCGGCGTGGCCGACGCGCGGATGGGCCCGCCGCTGGCCGGTGTGCTGGCCGCGCGCGGCAACTCGGCCCTGGTCTTCCACGGCGACGACGGGCTGGATGAGCTGACCACGACCGCACCGTCGAGAGTGTGGATCGTGCACGGCGGGACGGTGAGCGAGGTCCGGTTCGACCCGGCGGCGCTGGGCATCGCACGGGCCCGGCCCGAGGACCTGGCGGGCGGCGACCCGCCGTTCAACGCCGGAGTGGTCCGCGCCTACCTGGGCGGCAGCCCCGGGCCCGTGCGGGATGCGGCGCTGCTGAACGCCGCCGCCGCGCTGGCCGCGGCGGCCGGGGTGGCCAGCCCGGATGACCTGGAGCCGGCGCTGGCTGACGGGCTGGCCAGGGCCACGGACGCGGTGGACACCGGGGCCGCCGCGGACCTGCTGGTTCGCTGGGCTGAGGCCAGCAGGCGGCTGGCCATGCAGTCCTGAGCCGCTAACCCGCCGCTCTCCCCGCTCCCCGCTCCGCGAGCTCCGTTCCCGCTGCGAGCCTGCCGCTCGCGCGCCATCTGCCCGCCCTCCGCGCCCTCTGCTCGTGCTCGCGATCCCGCTGCCCGCGCTCGCGAGCCCGCCGCTGCCGCCCGGCGAGACCCGCGGTCTCGCGGTGCCTCTTACTCCGCGCTCGGGTAGCCGATTGCGAAGGCCGCCTCCAGGTCGTGCCGGGAGTAGGTCCGGAACGCGATGTGGGTCTCGGTGTGGGTGACGCCGCTGACCTTGTTGACCGAGCCGGGAATGACGTCGGCAAGTTCATCATGGCTGCGAACCCGGACCATGGCCACGAGATCGAACCGGCCGGTGACCGAGTAGACCTCGGTGACCGCCGGCATCGCGGCGATCGTCTCGGCCGTCTCCGGAATTCGCGCCACGTCGGCCTTGATCAGGACGATTGCGGTGACCACGGTCGCCTCCTGGGGCTGCCGGGAGCCCGCGCCCCGGCTGCGCCAGTTAGCGTACAGCGGCGGCTCCGGCCAGCGGCGCCTGCCCGGCCTGGGTGGCCTGGCGGGGCGGCCAGGCCGGCCCGGCGGGCTCGCCGACCTGCGCGGTCGCGGCCACCGACCGTACCCGCCGCAGCAGCCCCGCCAGCACCTCGGCGGTCGCCTGGGCATCGGCCAGGGCCCGGTGGCACGGCTCGGCGCCGGTGCCGAAGTAGGCAGCCAGCGTGGCCAGCTTGCAGTCGGGCACCTGCTCGGGGCTGAGCAGCAACCGGGCCAGTACCGCCGTGTCGAGCACGGCGGCGGGCGGCCAGGGCAGGCCCGCGCCCGCGCAGCCGCGGGTCAGGAAGGCGATGTCAAAGGCCGCGTTGTGCGCGACCAGGACGGCACCGCGGGCGAAGGCGAGGAATGCCCGCAGGGCGGTGGCGGCGGGCGGCGCGCGGCGGACCATGGCGTCGTCGATCCCGGTCAGCTCGGTGATGGCCGCCGGCACGGCGCCGGGCGGCCGGATCAGCGTGAAGAACTCCCCGGTGACCTGAGCACCACACGGCTGACCGGGGCTGGCCTGGCCGGCACTGGCCTGGCCGGGACTGGCCTGACCGGCACTGAGCCGGACCGCGCCAATCTCGATCAGGTCGGCCTCCTCGGGCAGTAGGCCAGTGGTCTCGACATCGACCACGACGAGGTCCATTCCGCTCAGCACGCCTTCACGCTAGGACGCGCCTCCGACAGTCCGGCTCAGGCGCGCCGCCAGCAGGCCCTGCGCAGACGGCCGTTGCGCTACTGCGCACTCATCCGTTACCTGGCGTGTCCGGGCACCTGCACAGCAGTAACGCAGTTCGCACGTTCCCCGCGCGTCGCGGATTTCGTAATGGCATTGTTATCGCAGCGGAAGGGACACGCGAACTCGCGGGAGTTCGCGAACCGGTTGAATCCGCTATTGCAGGTTCACTAGTCTCGTGCAGCGAACCGCTTCGCTCACCAGCCGCCATCACGGCGGCGGCGATCAGCGGCTGCCGAGTCTCCGCGGCCGGCCGTCAGGCCGGCGGGAGAGCCGGGGAACCACCGGACGACCACGACGCTCCGGCGCCGGGTCGTCCAGGGGTGAATCAGCCTGGCCCGACCAGGCTGTAGGGCGAACTTCCACGGCCCGAACCCGTCAGCTGACCCGGTAGGAGGATGTGGGAGAGGGAGCGTGTCACGCACGTGAATACGCCGCCGCAGGACGTCCGGGCGCCCGTCGCAACGCGGCCGGGCACGAGGTCAGGGAGCGGGAAACTGAGGTACCGCGCGGCCGTGACGGCCGGGCTGTCGGCTGTGGGCCTGCTTGCCATTACCGGTGGCGTGGCCATGGCGGCGCCACGCGCCCCGAAGCCGACGGTCTCGCAGGTCCAGGCCAAGCTGAACAAGCTGAACGCCAAGGCCGACAAGCTGGATAACCAGTACGACCAGGTTCAGGAGCAGCTGAAGTCGGCGAACCAGCGGCTGAAGGTGGTGAACCGCGAGGCCGCCCGGGACCAGAAGCGGTTCGCCGCGATGCGCACCGAGATCAGCCGGATCGCTACCCAGGCCTACATGCAGGGCAGCCTGAACTCGTCGGTCGCGCTGCTCACCTCGGGTAACCCGCAGCAGATCCTCGACCAGTCGTCGGTCCTGCTGGAGCTGGACTCGGCCAACAAGGCCGAGCTGGACCAGTTCCTGTCCGCGGCGCATCACCTGACCAGCACCCTGCAGGCAGCCCGGCACACCAGGGCCGGGATCGCCTCGCTCAAGGCCGACCTGGCCAAGCGCAAGGCGGGACTGGACAAGCTGATCGGCCAGCAGAAGTCGCTGCTGTCCAAGCTGCAGACTCCGGTGCAGACCAGCCCGCCCAGCGGCGGCCTGAAGTACACCGGGCCGACCGGGACGCAGGCGGAGGCGGCGGTGGCCTACGTGTACGACCAGGTCGGCTGCCCGTACGTGTTCGGCGGGAACGGCCCGTGCAACAGCGGCTTCGACTGCTCCGGGCTCATGCAGCAGGCCTGGGGGCATGCCGGGGTATCCATCCCGCGGGTCAGCAACGACCAGATCGCCGACCTGCCGCAGGTGGACCTGGCGCCGGGCGATCCGACCAAGTACCTGCAGCCCGGTGACATCCTGGGCTTCTCCGGCAACTCCCACGTCGGGATGTATGTCGGAGGCGGGATGATGATCGACGCCCCGCACACCGGCCTGAACGTGCAGAAGGTCCCGCTGAGCGGCTGGTACCTCAGCGAGCTGGACGCCGCGGTCCGGCCATAGCAGCTGCACGGCCCCTGCCCGGGCCTGCCGGGATCTCCGGCGGGCCCGGGCACGATGGCTGTGCCCGCCGCAGCAGCCCGGGCCGGCCGGTAGGCTCGCTAGCTCGGCGAGGCGGGCCGTCGGCTACGGGCAGCTCCGGCCCGGTGCGGGCCTGCGGTACGGGAGCTCGATGCGCAGGGTCCTGATCGTGACCAACGACTTCCCGCCGCGACGCGGCGGGATCCAGTCATTCGTGCACGCGCTGGCCGCCCGGCTGCCGGAGGGCAGTGTGTGCGTCTACGCGCCCTCGTGGGAGGGCGCGGCGCAGTTCGACGCGCGCCAGCCGTTCCCGGTCTGCCGGCACCGCACCTCCCTGATGCTGCCCGTGCCGTCGGTGGCGCGGCGGTCCCGGCTGCTGATGGCCGAGCACGGCTGCGACACGGTCCTGTTCGGCGCTGCGGCGCCGCTGGGCCTGCTGGCCCCGGCGCTGCGCCGGGCCGGGGCCGAGCGCATCGTGGCGCTGACCCACGGCCACGAGGCGGGCTGGGCCGCGCTGCCCGGCGCCCGCGCGATGATGCGGCGCATCGGCGAGGAGGTAGACGTCCTCACCTACCTCGGCGAGTACTTCCGGGTCCGGCTCGCGAGAGTGATGTCCCCGCAGGCGGCCGCCCGGATGATCCGGCTGGCGCCCGGCGTCGACACCGCGACGTTCCGGCCGGGGTCAGGCGGCCCGGCGATCCGGCAGCGGCTGGGCATCGGCCCCTACCGCCCGGTGGTGGCCTGCGTGTCCCGGATGGTGCCGCGCAAGGGCCAGGACACGCTGCTGCGGGCCTGGCCGCAGGTCCGGGCTCAGGTAGGCGGTGACCCGGTGCTGCTGCTGGTCGGCGACGGGCCCTACCGCGCGGAACTGGGCCGCCTGACCGAGCGGCTGGGCGTGCAGGACTCGGTCATCTTCGCCGGACCCGTGCCATGGGAGGAACTGGCGGCCCACTACGACGCGGCCAACGTGTTCGCCATGCCGTGCCGGACCCGCCGGGCCGGCCTGGACGTGGAGGGCCTGGGCATCGTCTACCTGGAAGCGTCAGCGACCGGGCTGCCGGTGGTCGGCGGCGACTCGGGCGGCGCTCCGGACGCCATCCTGGACGGCGAGACGGGCTACGTGGTGCCCGGCGGGGACGCCGGGGCGCTGGCTGCGCGGCTCACCGAGCTGCTCAGTGACCCGGCGGGCGCAGCCGCGATGGGCGCCAGGGGCCAGGCCTGGGTGGACCGGGAATGGCGCTGGGAGCTGGTCGCCGACCGCCTGGCCGGCATCCTGGCCGGTTCTCTGCCCAGCACCGGCCCGCACCCCCAGCCCGCGTAGCGGACGCAGCACAGACCAGCTGGAGGCCTGCGGGCGCCTTACCTGACCTCTGCTGGGTGCCGTTACTGCGCACCGCCAGCGGCGCTCTCACCCCGGTCAGCTCACCCGGATCCCGGCCAGCAACCCCACATGCCGATCGCCATGGCCGGCCCGCAGGGCCAGCCTGAGCGATCGGCAGGGGGTCCGGGGGGACGAAGCCTCCCGGTCTGGGGTTCCAGCCAGGGTTACCCCCTGGGCAAAGCGACGTCCGGGGGAGGCGAAGCCTCCCCCGGACTGGGGCTCCGGGGTTACCCCTGGGCTAACTCAGTGCGCGTAGTGGCCGCGGTAGTACTCGAAGACGAAGCCGACCACGCTGAGGAGCGTGGCCAGGGCGCCGATCAGGAATAGCCACCAGCCGACCGCTACGCCGACCGCCGCCAGGGCGCCGGCCAGGCCGACGAACAGCGGCCACCAGCTGTGCGGGCTGAAGAAGCCCAGCTCGCCGGTGCCCTGGTAAATCTCGCCCCGCTTGTCGTCCTCCGGGCGCTTGGGCAGCCGGCGCCCGGTGAACAGCAGGTAGAACCCGGTCAGGAAGGCCAGGCAGACCGACAGCGCGAGCGCGGTGGTCCCGGTCGGGTCATGGGAGAAGCTCCAGTAGACCAGGTCCGCCGCGCCGAAGAACGCGGCGCAGCCCAGGAACAGGAAAGCCTCGACCTTCACTTGCCGACTCCGATCGACTGACGCTCCAGCTCGCGGTTCCGGCCGGAGGCGAGGTGCGGGTAGTGCAGGTCAAACGCCGGGCGCTCGGACCTGATCCGCGGGATAGCGGTGAAGTTGTGCCGCGGCGGCGGGCAGGACGTCGCCCACTCCAGCGAGTTGGCGAACCCCCACGGGTCATCCTGAGTGACCGTCGGCGCGTGCTTGTGCGTCCAGTAGATGTTGTACAAGAACAGGAACGTGGACGCGCCCAGGATGAACGCCCCGATCGAGGAGATGTCATTCAGGTCTGTGGCCAGGTGCGGCAGGAACGGGTAGTTCGCGATGCGCCGCGGCATGCCCATGACGCCCAGCCAGTGCTGGACCAGGAACGTCAGGTTAAAGCCGATGAACACTGACCAGAAATGCCACTTGCCGAGCGTGCTGTTGAGCATCTTCCCGGTCCACTTCGGCCACCAGAAGTAGAACCCGCCGAACATGCAGAACACCAC
>DASUBV010000135.1:0-25273 GCA_035763085.1 Streptosporangiaceae bacterium
CCTACCCGGCAGGCTGGTCCTCGGCAGCGCCGACGCCGGCGCACCCGCCACCTACCGGCAGGCGGGCAGGCTGCTCGCCCTGCTGCACGCTCAGACCGCCATCACCAGTAACGATTACGAGAGGCGCGAGAACCACAAATCGCTGACGTGGCTCAGCGGACCGCACCGCATCACGCCGTCCGCGGCGGGGCGGCTGCGTGCCGAGGTCGCCTCGTGGCCGGTCCCGCCCGCGGTCCTCGTGCCCACCCACGGGGACTGGCAGCCCCGCAACTGGATCGTCCACGATGGCGTGGTCAGCGTCATCGACTTCGGCCGGGCCGCGCTGCGCCCGGCGCTGACGGACTTCGCCCGGCTGGCCGCGCAGGAATTCCGCCGCGACCCGGGCCTGGAGGCCGCCTTCCTCGACGGGTACGGTGCCGACCCGCGCGAGCGGGACGCCTGGCATCGCACCCGGGTGCGCGAGGCGATCGCCACCGCGGCCTGGTCCTACCAGGTGGGTGACGAGCGCTTCGAGGCGCAGGGCCACCGGATGATCGCCGAGGCCCTCGCAGCGTCCTGACCGGCCCGGGCCGCGGCGCTGGGCTGGCGGCTGGCCGCGCGGAAGACGCCCCGGGGGCTCCGCCGGATCGGTGCAGGCCAGGCAGCCTCGGTCAGAGGCTGACGGGCTCGCCGCGCAGCAGCACCGCTGCGGGCCGGCGCAGGACGGTGATGTCGGCTTCCAGGTCCCCGTCCACGACCAGCAGGTCGGCGTCGTGGCCGGGCGCGAGCCGGCCCTTGCGCCCGCCGACCCCGCAGGCCTCCGCCGCGCCCGAGGTCGCCGTGGCCAGGGCCTCGGCAACGGTGAGCCCCGCTATCACCAGCTCAGCTATCGAGTACCCGAGCGCGCCGTGCCGCTTGGTCGGCGCGATGCCAGAGTCGAGCCCGGACACCAGGCGCACGCCGGCCCGGTGCAGCCGGCCCGCGAAGTCCGACCGTTGCCGCAGCATCTGCTGCGCCGTCATGCCGAGCCGGTCCAGCATCGCCTGCAGGTACACCGGCGGGGTCTTCAGCAGCTCGGTATCCAGGCCGAGCGTGGGGCAGACCGCGATGCCGCTGGCCGCCAGGGCAGCCACCGTCTCGTCGCTGACCCGCCCGAAGCCGCGGTCGGTGAGGCAGGAGCAGTGCTCGATGCCGTCGACTCCGGCCGCGACCGCCTGCTCCACGGCGGGCGTGCCGTGCGCGTGCGCGGTCACGGCCAGGCCGGCGGCGTGCGCCTGGTCCACGATGAACGTCAGGTCAGCGGTGCTGAACTGGGTGAGCATCACCTCGGTGCCCGGTGTCGTGACCCCGCCGGAGGCCATCACCTTGACGACGTCGACGCCCCGGTCCGCCCGCTCGGCGATGGCCCGGGTGATCTCGCCGGTGCCCGTGACCTCGCCGCCCATGTAGTGGCAGTGGCCGGCCGGGCAGGTCACCGGCGGCCCTGCTGCGACGATCGCCGGCTCGGTCACGGCGCCGGCGCGCTGCCGGTCCCGGCGGTCAGCGACGCAGAAGTTTCGGTCGCCCAGGTCGCGGACCGTGGTCACGCCGGCCAGCAGCTGCTCGCGCAGCGCCCGGGTGATGACGTCGTCGATCTCCCCGGCGGAGTAGCCCGCCACCCGGTCCAGGGCGCCCAGGCCGCTGTCGCCGACCAGGTGCGTGTGCGCGTCGATCAGGCCGGGCAGCAGCGTCCCGTCGTAGTCGGTGACCGGGCACTGCTCTGGAAGCGGGCACCCGTACGGTTCCACGCCCGCGATCCTGGCGTCGTCGACGAAGACGGTGGCGCCGGCGGCCAGGAATGACTCGCCGTCGTAGGCCCGGCGAGCGCGGATAGCGCGCATGCAGCCGTCCTACACGACGACCGTTCCCCCCGGCAAGACCGTGGAGTGACGCCAGTACAGATGCCGAGGGTGAGGTCGGCGCAGCTGAGCGACGCGCTCGCTGTCCGCAGGTCGTCGAGGGCGGCCGGCGCCCGGCTCGGGCGAGACGCCGCTGCACGTGGCGGAGCCCTATTTCAGAACCCTGAGATTGCTGCTTCCTCGCCGGGGCGGACCAGGGGAGTAAGTGGGATAGGACGCGTATTTAATGGTGCTGCCCTTTGCCCACTGCTTCCATGGCATCTGGTAAAAGGTCCAGCCGTCATCGAAAGCCATCCGGCGGGCCGTGCCCTTGATGTGCACCACGTCGGCCACCTGGCTGGTGTCGTAGAACCAGACGGCCTCGGCCGGCGGCTGCCGGACGCACCCGTGGCTGCAGTTCACCACGCCGATGCACCACTCCGCGCCCGGCGTCTGGTGCAGGTAGATACCCGAGTTGGTCAGCCGGACCGCGAGCGGCACCGGCTCCCGGTACCAGCCGGGCTGCCCCTTCTTGACGTTCGGGTTGGTCATGATGACCAGCCGCGCCTTGTCCATCGTCAGCGCGGTGCCGCTGGGAGTGGTGTAGACCAGGGCAGAGCCGTCGCCCGCGCTGATGCCGTAGCTGCGCGCGACCTTCCCGTCGATCCGCACGGTCATGTGGTGGGTCCGGACGTTGACGCTGCTGATGCGTGCCGCGCCGATCTTGAACTTGTAGGTGAGGTTCCTGGTGCCGTAGACCCCGGCGGCCGCCCGTACGCCCGTCAGGTGAGCGTGCAGCGTGACCGTCTGGTGCGGGGGCCAGTACCCGTCGGCCCGGTAGACGACCTGCTCATCGCTGATCCACCGCCAGGCCCCGGGAACAGGTTTCTGGGCCGTGACCACGAGGGCCTTCTGCACGGCCGCCTTGTGCTGGACCGGCTCGCTGAAGTTCAAGATGATCGGCAGCCCCACGCCATAGCGCTGGCCCTGGCTGGCCGCCAGGATCCAGTCCAGCGAGGCAGTGAACGTGCTGGCCGGGGTCAGCGTGCGGAACCTGCTCATCGTCGTGACCGTCTTGCCCGCCGAGTTCCTGGCGGTTGCGCGCACCACGTAGGAGGCGCCGGGGGTCAGCGCCCACCGCGATGTCCACTCGGTCGACACCGGATTCATCCGCCCGGCAACCTCTCGCCCGCGGCTGCGGGCGACGACCCTGACGAGGCGGCCGCCAAGCGCCTTGACGCGGATGGGGACATCCGGGCGCACATTCCTGGCCCCGGCCGCGGGCCTGATCTTGACGACGGGCTCGGCCACCGCGACCTGGACGTGGCCCGTTCCGGCCTTGCTCCCGCCGCCTGCGCTCCCGCCGCTGCAGGCTGCGGTCATGATGAGGGCGGCACCGCAGGCGCCGGCCAGGGCCACATGGCCGGCCACCGTCCGCCAGTTACCTGCCAGCCGTGCCATCTGCTACCCCCAGCGCCAGGGTCGACTGCCCCAGCCAAGCCTGATTTTAGTTTTCGCCGTGGTCCGCCGGCCAGGCATGACATGCCTGCTGTCCCGGCGCCAGACGGATAGAACCCCGGTAACTTCGCCGACTATCAGGCCATACCGGCTGACAAATCGTACCGTGACGTCCGGAGCCCGGGGAACGCTGACGGAATTGCAAACCCCGGCCGGACGCCGATAGCGCCGGACTGAATGGAATGCGCCGGTGAAGGCAGCCAGGCCCGGCGTGATCCAGCGCCGGCCGAGGCCATTGACCGTTAGGCTCACCGGGTGGCTGACCTGACCCAGGATGAGGCAATTGACCGGGCCCGGGCTATCGATGTCGAGTCGTATGACATTTTTCTCGACCTGACGGCCGAGCCGGTGCTGTCCCGGACCGAGGTCCGGTTCCGGTGGCTGCGGCCGGACGCGAGTACGTTCGCGGAGCTGCGCACCCAGGGCGTGCGCGGCGTGACGCTCGACGGGGTGAGCCTGCCGCCGCCGCAGGATGGCCGGCTGCGCCTGAGCCGGGCCGGCGACGGTGCTCAGGCGGTCCTGGTGGTGGATGCTGAGGCCGGGTACTCGCAGGAGGGGCGCGGGCTGAGCCGGTTCACCGATCCGGCGGACGCGGCGAGTTACGTGATGGCGTTCAGCTACCCGGACTGCGGGCCGGAGCTGTTCTGCTGCTTTGACCAGCCGGATCTGACCGCGACGTTCCGGTTCGCGGTGCGGGTCCCCGACGGCTGGGAGTGCGTGGCGAACGGCCAGCTCGCCCGGCGCGATGGCGATGTGCGGGAGTTCAGGCCGGTCGCCGGGATGCGGCCCTACCACCTGACGTTCTGCGCCGGGCCGTTCCCGGCAGCGGCGCATATCCCGGCGGGCCGGACGGAGGTGACCGTCCGGCACCGGCACTCACTCCTCGGCCAGGCGGAAGTAGCGTCCTTGCCCCGGTTCGCTGGCTATGCCCGCGAGGCCATCGCCTGGTACGCGGACAGTCTCGGGGTGCCCTGCCCGTACCCCGCCTACGACATCGTGTTCATGCCGGACCTGCCCGCCATGGCGCTGTCGGTCCCCGGGCTGATGGTGGTGAACGAGAAGCTGCTCGGACGGCCGGGCGAAGCCGGCGAGCAGCACCGCGCGATGATCTGCGCGCATGAGGCGGCACATCTGTGGTTCGGCTGCCTGGTGGGGCCGCGGTGGTGGGATGACGTGTGGCTGGACGAGGCGATCGCCACCTACCTGTCGTACGCCGCCCTGGCCGCGATCGCGGGGGTGAGCGAGTCGCTGTCGTGGACCGGATTCGCTTACACCCACAAGCCGGAGGCTTATCAGGCGGACGGCCTGCCGAGCCGGCAGCCGGTGTCGTCTCCGGTCGCCACGGCCCGGCAGGGCCGGGACAGGCCGTTCGGCATCCTGTACGCCAAAGGCGCCAGCGTCATCCGCTCGCTCGCCGCGCTGATCGGCGACGACGCGCTGCGGCGAGGGCTGAGCGACTACCTGAGCAGGTTCGCCTTCAGCAGCGCGACGCTGGATGACCTGGTCGGATGCTGGTCCCGGGCCAGCGGCCAGGACCTGGCCGGCTGGGCGGAGCAGTGGCTGCGCGCCGAGGGCACCACCACGATCTGGCCAGACGGAGACGGCGCCGTCGTCCAGGACGTGCCGCGCCGGCAGCGAATCGGCATCGGGCTCTACGACCTGGACCGCGACGGCCAGCTGCACCGCCGCAGCCTGATGCACGCCGAGCTCGAGGCGGAGCGGACCGTGGTGGCCGGGCTGACCTCCGCGGACGCAGTGGTGCTCAACGACCAGGACCTCTCCTTCACGCGGACCGGGTTCGACGCCCGGTCCCGCCACGTGCTCACCGCGGCCGCCTGCCAGCTGGGCGATCCGCTCAGCGAGGCGGTGTGCTGGAACGGGTTCTGGCTGCTGGTCACCAGCGGCGAGCTGCCGGCCGCGCAGTTCACGGACATGGCCTGCCGGCGCCTGCAGGCCGGCGGCCTGCCCGAGGCCGGCCTCGAGACGCTGCTCAGCCGCGCCGTCGAGGCGGCCGACGCATGGGCTCCGCCGGGCCACCGGGCGGCCCTGCGGGAACAGCTTGCCGACGCGACGCGGACCGCCGCCGGGGACGCGCGCAGGCTCGCGGTCGGCTTCGCCGCCAGCGCACAGTCCGACGATCAGATCGCCGTGCTCGGCGCGTGGCTGGCCGGAACGGACCTGCCGGACGGGGTCGCCATCGACGCCGAGCTGCGAGCCCGGATCTTGTTCACGCTCGCGGCACGCGGGCTGGCGCGTCGGCAGGACATCGACGCGCTGCCGACCCTCGACCCCGTCACCGGCGAGATACATCGCGCGACCTGCCTGGCCATGCAGCCGGACCTGGCGGCGAAGGAAGCCGCCTGGGCCGCGGCCCTGTCCTCCGGCGAGCCGCTCAGGATCGCGCAGGCGTGCGCCGCCGGCATCTGGGTGCCGGGGCAGGAGGAGCTGATGGCCGGCTACCGCGACCGGTACTTCACCGAGGCCCTCCCCGCGCTCGCCACCAGAAAGCCCTGGCCGATGTCACGGCTGAGCCGCCAGCTGTTCCCGGTCACCCTCGTCTCCGAGGCAACCATCGAGGCGGCGAATGCCGCGGAGCCGCCGGATGACGTCCTGCGGATCGCCGTGGCCGAGCAGGTCACCATCATGCGCCGCCGCCTCGCCGCCCGCCGGCCGCGCTAGCCGGCGCGGCCAGCCCGCTCGCCGCCCAGCCTGAACGGCGCTGGTCAGTCGGTGAGCAGGCGGCGGAAGAAGGCGGCCGGGTCGGTCATGAACTGGCGCCAGGCGAGGATCAGGTCCAGGTCGTCCCACCGGGCGGGGCGGATGCCCCAGCCGCCGAGCTCGAAGAGGGCGGCGCCGGGGATGGCGGCGATGACGGGCGAGTGGGTGGCGACGATGGCCTGGGAGCCCTCGCGGGCGAGGTCGTGCAGCAGCGCAGCGAGGGCAAGGCTGGCGGTGAACGACAGCGGGGCGTCGGGCTCGTCCATGAGGTAGAAGCCCGGCTCGCTGACCCGGGTACGCAGGATCTCCAGGAATCCCTCGCCGTGGCTGAGCTCGTGGAGCCGCTCGGCCCGGCGGCCGGGGTGGTCTTCCAGGTAGGTGTAGAGGCTGTGCATGGTGTCCGCGCGCAGGAAGTAGGACCAGCGTGGCCGGTCCAGCCCCCGCTCGGCGGTCAGCTGCCCGCCGAGGTGCGGCTCGCTGCCGCGGACCCGGAAGGTCGCCCCCATGGCCGAGCCGCCCTGCGGGTTGAGGCCGCAGGCCACGGCGAGCAGTTCGGTGATGGTGGACTTGCCGGAGCCGTTCTCGCCGACCAGCACCGTCAGGCCCGCGGGCAGCTCCAGGCCCTCGCGGAGGATCTGCCGCACGGCCGGGACGGTGGCCGGCCACCGGGCGTCATCGACCGGGATGGCGGGATCGAGGCGAACGTGTCGGAACGCGCGGCCCTCGCCCGGCAGTCGCGCGGAGCCGCCGCTGGTCACGTCTCGTCGAGGCCGGGGTCGCCCGTCCGGCTGGCCCGGCGGGCCTGGTCCGCTTCTGCTTTCATCTGGCGCTGCGAGCGCACCATGAACACCAGGGTCAGCACCACGATCGCGATGGTGACCCACCAGCTGTAGCGGGAGATGGCGGCCGCGGCGACGACCGCCCGGTGACCCAGCGTGTAGCCCAGCCCGGCGAGCATGCCCGACCACAGCAGGGAGCCGATCAGGTCCAGGACGAGGAACGTGATCAGCCGCATCCCGGCCCAGCCGGCGATGACATAGATGACCGCGCGGGGGATGGGGAGGAAGGAGCTGAGCACGACAGCCGGCCAGGTGACCTTGCGGCCGGCCTGCTGCACGCGCGGCATGTGCCGGGCCGCGCGCCGGCTCCCCGGCATGGCCCGGAGGAACCGCTCGCCCCACAGCCGCCCGGCCCACCAGTACAGCGGGTCGGACTTCATCAGCCCGGGGATCGCGGCGACGATGGCCACGATCAGCGTCCCGTGCCCGGTCCGGGCGAACGCGGCGGCGGAGATGATCGACTCGGTGCCGCCGTTCAGCAGCTCGGCGATGACCGGGTGGGTGCCGACCAGCGACAGCCGCAGCGGCAGCAGGGACCAGTACAGGACGCCGCTGAGCACGATGCCCAGCCAGCACAGGATGTCAGCCGTCCCCGGCTTCCCCTGCCAGGGCAGCCGCGGATCGCCCTGCGGCTCCGGATCGCCCTGCGGCCCGGGCTCGGCTGGCGACGCGGACGTGGCTGGCGACGCGGACGTGGCTGGCTGCCCGGGCTCGGCTGGCGGGGCGGTGGCTGCGTCCGGAGTTGCCCCGGCATGCTCCGCGGCCTGCTCCGACCCCGCCCTGGGGGCGCTCATGAGGCTGACCCCCTGACGCTGGCGCGCTGCTGCGCGGCGGCTACCAAGACCAGGCGGCGACAGCGCCCGGCCAGTGCGCCCACAGCGTAGCCGCTGTTGCTGGCCGGACGCGACGGGCTCGCTGGGGAACGCCGCCCGCGCAGCTGCCGGCCCGGGCCGGCCCGGCAGCACCGGGACCGTGATCGCGACGGCGGCTGACGCAGTCCCGGGCGGGGACCGGGACGGCCTGCGGCCTGCCTGTACAGGCTCGCCCGGCGAGCTTAGGATCAGGGCACTCGCCGGACCGCGAACTGCCGCGGACGGGGTAACGGCGAGGTGATGTGCCTGTTGCGACTGGGGAGGGCAACATGGCGACTGCGACAGTCCGGGTACGGTCGGCCGGCAGCCCGGTGCCGGATGTGCTCGTCGAGCTGTTCTCGGTCCCGGCTGACTTCCGCTCGCAGCTGCCGGTCCGCGACCGGCAGCAGCTGGCGGCGTTAAAGGGCATCCGCCGTCTCGGGTCGGCGATGACCGACCCCCGGGGGCAGGCCGTGATCGACTATGACCCCGGTGCCAGCGCCAGCAGTGATCGCGAGGGGTCCTCGTGCAACCTGTGGCTCCTGGTCTCGGCCAGTTCCGCGGGCAGCGGCCCGGTCATCGTCTACCAGGATCAGGACGTGCGAGTCGCGGCCGCGCCGGCCGAGGAGTTCGCCGTCCTCGTCCCTGCCGATGCCGTCCCGCGGCCGGCGTCGCCGGGGCCGTTCGGCACGGCCGCCGCGGAACAGGTGCTCGCCACCAGCACGGGCCTGCAGGAGGTCACCAGCGCCGTGCGGGGCGCGGTGCGCGCGCGGCTCGGCCAGCAGACGGCGGTGGGCGCGACGTTCCGCACCGAGATCGCCCCGCACCTGATCGCGGAGATCTCCACGGTGCCGCGCGGCGCGGACGGCACCGCGCTCGACCCGGACTACGTCGCGCCGGATGCCGCCGTCCGGCAGCAGGCCGAGGCGCGCATCGCCGACGCCGTGCGCACCCGGTTCTCCGCGGCCGCGCCGCAGCCGCTGGTGCTGCACGGCCGGGTGACGCTGACCGATGCCCAGGCGCAGGCTATCCGGCAGCAGTACGCCGTCGACCCGGCGACGAACACCGTCGGGCTGAGCATCTCCGCCCTGGACGAGGTCCTGCGCGGGGGCGCTCCGGTCAGCTCCGGCGACCGGGCGGCCGCGGCGAGCGTGGCCCGGGCCGAGGTGGTCGGGAACTACTGCCTGCCGCCCGCCGCCGGCGAGATCTGCCTGGCAGGCAGCACGGCCGGCGGCGGCCCGGACAGCGGCACAGGCGGCGGCGCGGGCACCGGCACGGGCGGCGGTGGCCCGCCCGGCGATGGCCCGGGCGAGGTCACCGAGGCCGAGCTGGCCGCGCGCCTGCCCGGCTACATGGCCGCGCTGCTCGATGAGCAGACCGTCCTCGATACGGGGTTCGGGCGCCTGCCCGCGCCAGGGTCGCAGTTAGGCGAGGACGCGATCGGCGCGGCGGCCGGGTTCCCGTCGCTGGTCCTGCCGCCCGGCCCGGCGGACGTGCCGGCGCTGCACGAGTTCCATCAGCTGCAGGTCGCGTTCCGCCCGGTGTGGTCCGAGGCGCTCGACGACTCGCTGCTGACCGACGCCGAGGGCGCCTACAGCCGGTTCGTCGAGCTGGGCGGTGACCCGGGCCTGCTGCAGGGCGGCACCCGGTGGGGCGATTTTGTCGCCACGCTGGGCACGGTCCTGGCTCCCGGCAGCACGCCGCCCCCGGCCGTGGTCGCCGGGCTGCTGGAGCTGTCCCTGGCGGAGTGGAACGCGATGCCGGCCGAGCACCAGGACCGGCTGCACGCGATCGCACTGCAGGCGGCCGACATCCAGGCCCGGGTGCAGACCGACGGCGTGGGCAGCCACGTGTTCCTGGACGGCCTCGATGACGATGACCAGGCGGCCTACGACAGCATGGTGCAGTACGTCGCCAAGCGGGTCGCGGCGTACCGGGCTGAGGCCGAGCGGCTGGTCAGCTTCGGCCGCGCCGAGCTGGAGCGGCGCGCGGCCACCGAGTCGCCGGTGCCGGCCAGCCGGATCCTCAGCGAGCTGCGGACGCGGGCGCTGAGTCAGTACCCGGCGCGGTACTTCGCGGCGAGCCGGCAGGGCTGCAGCGTCAACTTCGGGCTGCTGCTCACCTACGCCCAGCGGTGGACGCCGGGCAGCTACCAGGTCGGCGAGCTGATCAAGACGGTCCCGCTGGCGCCGAAGGAGACCCGGCGCTACGCCAAGAAGGTCGTGATCAAGGACAAGCGCGCCCGCAAGGAGCTGGAGTCGAACCTGACCACCCAGCGCAGCGAGACCCAGTCCACCACCCGTGCCGATTCCGACATCGTCCAGCGGGCGATGCAGAAGACCAACTTCGGCGCCACCGTGAGCGGCACCTTCCAGATTGGCGTGGCCGACACCCAGGGCACCAGCACGGTCGGCGCCGACTCGCAGAGCGACTCCTCGGAGTCGAAGAAGAACTTCCGTGAGTCGGTGGTCAGGGCGGCGCGGGAGTACCGCGAGGAGCTGAAGGTCGAGCTGGAGACCGAGTCGAGCACGGAGTCGGAGTTCCAGGAGTCGGGGGAGATCAGCAACCCCAACGACGAGCTCACCGTGACGTACCTGTTCTACGAGCTGCAGCGCCGGTACCGGGTCAGCGAGCGGCTCCGGCGGCTGACCTCGGTCGTGCTGGTCGCCCAGGAGATGCCGCGGCCGGCCGACCTGGACGAGGACTGGCTGATCGCGAACCGGTGGATCCTCAACCGGGTCCTGCTCGATGACGTCTTCCGGCAGCCGCTGACCTACGTCGCGGAGATGATGGCGGCCGAGGAGTACGCCCTCACCGAGCTGAAGCGCGCCCTGGTGGCCCAGCAGCGCCTGGTCGAGGACCTCAAGGGACAGGTGACTGACTCGCGGCTGGCCACCGAGTCCCGCTACGCCGCGCTGCAGCGGTCGATGGAGCGAACCGCCGAGGCAGCCCAGCGCAGCAGCGACGACAGCGACAGCCAGAGCGGCCTGCTGGGCTTCGCCAGGCAGTTCACCACCCTGGGCGCGATCGAGTCGCTGGCCGGCCGGCTGTTCGGCTCGGACAACGAGGCTCCCGAGGCGGCCCGCACGCGCGAGGCAGCCACCAGGGACGCATATGAGCGTGAGCTGGAGCGGCTCAGTGACCTCGAGGGCCGCCTGGCGCAGGAAAGCAGCGCCCTCGCCGTCGCCACCAAGGAGTACACCGACCGGCTGTCGGCCCATCTGGGTGAGGTCGTGCGGGTCACCGAGCTGATCAACCACGTCAAGGCCAACATCCTGTACTACATGCAGGCGATCTGGCTGCACGAGCCGCCCGACCAGCGCTGGATGCGCCTCAAGGACGTGCAGGTCCCCGAGTTCGCCGACACCGGCGCCCGGCTGAGGCTGCACCTGGGCCCGGTGCCCGGCGCGCTGAGCAGCATCGCCCACCTCAAGACCCGCAGCTACGACATCGATGTCAGCTGCGGCATCAAGCCCGCCGCGCCGCTGTCCACCGTGCCGCTGACCGAGCTGGCCGACCTCGACAGCCTGCTGGGCTTCAAGGCCAACTACATGATCTTCGCGATGAGCCGCCCCAACGTGATCACCAGCTTCATGCAGACCCCGTATGTCGACCGCGCCCTGGGCGGGTTCGCCGTCATCGACCCCGATGACGCGGGGAACATGACCCTCGATGAGTTCGGCGACTATGTCTGCTGCCTGCGCCAGAAGCTGGCGCCCGATGACTTCGAGGAGCTCAGGCAGACACTGGATGCCCAGCTGGCGGTCCTGCTCCGGGAGTCGCTGCGCGAGGACGACGACATCGTCGTCCCGCTCGACGCGCTGTTCATCGAGGCGCTGCCCGGCGCGCACCCGGTCCTGGAGAACTTCAAGCTGCTGCACCGCCAGATCGATGCCGCCGATGCCCAGGAAAACCTCCGCCTGAAGAAGATGGAGAAGCTCCGCTACGTCCGGCGCCTGCTCGACGGCGACCTCGACGATCCCAGCGTGACCGCACGGTATGTCTTCGACGGGGCCACCGCGGCCACGATCGTGCCGCCCGGTCCCGGCGGCGGGAACCCGCCGCCCTGATCCCCGGCCGCCTGCCCGCTGCACGCTCTCAGAAGACCGTGACCACCCGGCTCAGCGCTGCCCTGATCGCCGCCCGGTCGGTGCCCCAGGCCCGCGACAGGTAGGCATCTCGCTGAATCAGCTCCACGAAGACGTCGATGATCTTGTTCTTGTCGCCCAGCTTGGCTGCGTCGAAGACCCACCTGATGTTGCGCGGGTCGAGCAGCGCCGTGTCCCGGACCAGCTGGCGGGGCAGCGTCTTGCCTTTCGAGGCGCGCAGCGTGCCCTCGGTCCAGCTCTTGAGCTCGGTGTAGATCGTGTCGCCCTCGCCGATGGCGGCGTCGCCGCGGACCACGATGTCCACCTCGCGGGCGAAGACGTCGCCGAATCGCCGGGTCTTCTTGATGCCCGCCCCCCACTCGAAGGCGACGTTGAGGGGACTGGCGCGCACCTTGGCGAGGATGTCGGGGTGCTGGGTGGCAAAGCGCATCACGAACCTTGCGCCGATCTCCTTGCTGCCGCCCTTGACCAGGTCGCCGACGACCCGGTGAAAGCCCTTCGACCGGTAGAACAGGTTGAGGAAGTCGCGGCCGGTCGCGCCGAGCCCGGTAAGGGTCCTGGCCACCCTGGCCGTGACCTTGACGCCCATCTTCTCCAGGGCCTCGATCGCCTCGGGCAGGTATCCCGCGGCGGCCAGTGACGCGGCGGCGCGGGAGAGCGCGCGGGCGCCTCCGGCGCCGGCCCCGGAGGCGGCACCCGGGGCGGCGGGCGCGGTGGCCGGCCGGGCGCCGATCGTGCCGCTCTGGGTCCTGCTCACGGCCCGCCCGTCATCGATCACCCCGCTGGCGGTCATCGAGCGCGGCCGGGCGCCGGCCTCGACGACGTCGTCGAGCTGCCTGATCGCCTCGTCGACCTGCCCGGCCAGCCGGGCCTCATCCGGGGCCAGGCGCAGTCCCCCGGCTGCCTTGCGGGCCAGGGTGACCCGGTCCAGCAGCGCCTGCAGCCGGGCGGCGGGGACCCTGGCCAGCTTGCCGGCGAAGCGCAGCATGGCCCGCGCGCTTTTCCCGATCCGGACCGCGAGGCCGGCCATCGTCCGGGCCGCGCTGGCCAGCTCCTGCGCCGCGACCCTGACGCCCTTCGCGACGGCCCGGGCCCCGCCCTTCAGCGCGCCGCTGGCGAAGGGGAGCAGCGAGGTCACGAGATTGAGGACGCGCTCCCACAGCGGCAGCCGGTCGCCGGTGAGCATGTCCCGGCCCGTCACTCCCTCGTAGATGCCGAGCAGCGGGCCAGCCGGCGTGAACGGCAGAATGTACTGCTTGATGAGGTAGGCCGATGCAAACAGCGGCGGCTCAGCCTGGAGGAACGGGACGCCGCGAGGGTCGACCGTGCCCGGGAACCGCGGCGCCGTCAGGCGGTCGAACTCCTGTAAGAACTCGGCCGCGTACTGATACGCCACGCCAGCCTCGTCAGCGAGCTGCTGCGCCCGGTCCTGCCAGTCCAGGTGCGCCCGCAGCACCGGGTCCTCGCGCAGCTGCTGAGCCCGGGCGCCGATCTGCTGCTGCCGGGCGGCGGCCGCCTGGTCGTCAGTCTCCTTCTGCAGCGCGTGCGCGTAGAGCAGCACGGTCTCCGGGTCGGCGCCGTGCTCGGCGCCGTAGGCGCGCGTCGCGGTGTCGATGAGCAGCGTCGCATCGCCGGGGCCGGGAACGCCGTGGCTGTGCAGCTGGCGGCGGACCAGGACGAGCAGCTCGTCCCAGGAGCGGGCCTGATGCGCGAGGCGCGTCGCGTCGAGCCGGATCCGGGAATCGCCCGTGCCCCGCGAGGAGCGGGACTGCCCGCGGTCCGGCACGCCGCGATCGGACACCCCGCGAGCGAGGTCGATCTCCTGGGCCGCCATGCGGGTGAAGCGGTCACCGTCGGCGCCGGGCGCACCGCCGAAGGCGGCCGGGAGCCGGCCCCGGGCCAGGCCGGGCGGAACAGGGTCGCCGGGCATCGGTCACGCCGTTCAGCTGGATGCGGTCCTGACCAGCGTATTGCCGGGCAGGCGAGCACGCCAGCCTCGGCGGGAAGCCGGGGCAGGCGGTCCCGGTGCGGCGGGACGGCGGCCGTCCTGGCTCGGTGACAGGCCGCAGATTTGCGCGGAAGACAAGCCTTGTTGACCAAGATTTCCTGATTTAGCGTCGTAGTGGGCTGCTAGATCAGCGGCGGGGCTGGCCGTTCTTGTTGGAGGCCATCGGATGGTCGCGAAATCCCTACTCGCTGCTGGCGTCGCCAGCGTCCTGCTGGCCAGCCCGGTGCTGGCCAGCCCGGCGATGGCCAGCGCCGTCGCGCAGGGCCAGGACTTAGGAGTCCCGCCGCCGGCGCAGCGGATCGCGGCGACGACAGCGACGTTCAACGCGATCGAGGCGAAAATCGCCGCCGGGCAGTCGCTGCGGCTGCGCTTCCCGGACCCGACCGCGTCCGAGGACATCATCGACTACGCCGTCAACGACCTGTGGAAGCACGCGATCGACGGCGCGGGCGTGACCGTGGCCTACGTGGTCACCAACCCCGACCCGAACCTGGCGGCAGGGCTGGCCAGCTACGACGCGGCGATGGACCTGCCGCCCGCCGACACCACCGACATGGCGCTGCCCGCGCCGTCCGACCCGTCGGCGGCCTGCCAGATCGAGTGCAGCGCGGGCGAGGACCAGCTCGACGCGGAGGCGATCCACTCCATGGCGCCGTTCGCGAAGATCATCTTCGTGCACCCGCCGGTTCCCGAGACGATCGGCATCCAGGGCTGGCCGGAGGTCGCGCAGGCCATCAAGATGATTGCTGACCAGCACCTGGCCGACGTCATCTCGGTGAGCCTCGGGGATGGCGAGAACTCGTTTATCAATGACCCGACAAACCCGGGTGCCGCCCAGCAGGCGGCCGTCCGGTCGCTGGATCCGGCGTTCCTGGACGCCGCCGCGCACAACATCCCGGTGACGTTCGCCTCCGGGGACTGCGGCCCGACGGACCCGCCGGTCCTGGGCGACACCGGCCAGTGCACCCCGCCGATCGGCGTCACCGCCGGCCACCCGGTGGACAGCCCCTGGGTCACCGCGGTCGGCGGCACCATCCCGGACGCCGGCCTGGCCACCCCGGCCGGGCGGACCGCGCCAGACGCGCTGTGGACCGCGCGGACCAGCCACTCCGACGCGGAGGGCGCCGGCGTGTCCACCGTCTACCCCAAGCCCTGGTGGCAGCGCGGCAACCCGGCGCTCAGCGGCGTGACCGGCCGGGCCTACCCCGACATCTCGATGGATGCCAGCGACGGCACCTCCCAGGCATCACCCACGTTCGCGGGTATCCTCGCGCTGGCCACCCAGCTGCGCGGCCGCGACCTGGGCCCGGTGAACCCGGCCCTGGCCGCGCTCGGGCCGCGGGGCACGGCGGCGGGCATCGTCGATGTCCCGGCCGGCTACACCAACAGCGCGTTCGGCGTGACCGGGTTCTCGACCGCGGCGGGCTATGACCTCGCGTCGGGCTGGGGCACGATCGACGCGCCGGCCTTCGTGCCCGCCCTGGTCGGCCAGGTCAACCGCCAGGGCCCGCTGCAGCCAGGCCGGGTGGCGGGCGATGAGCTGCGCCGCCTGCAGGGCCGCATCAGTGCCTCGGCCGGGCTGGTGACCAGCGGCCAGCCCGTCACGATCACCGGGAAGGGGTTCATCCCGGGCAGGTCCCCGAACGGCACGACGATCGAGGACGGGTTCGGCGTGTTCCCGCCGCTGCCGGGCCAGTTCGGGGTGACCGGCCCGCCGTTCGCCGACCCGGGCTCGACGGTCCCGGGGCAGGCGTGGGATGACGTGACGGCGACGATCACCCGGCCGGGCGAAGGCTCGCCGGCCCAGCCGGTGAACGTGACCGGGCCGGACGGCAACGGCACCGTCACGGCGACTATCGACACGGCCGGCCTGATCCCCGGCGCCTACACGGTGACGATCACCGGCCGGGTGCTGACGCAGCACACCACCATCGTGGTGATGCCCGGCAGATCCCGCTAAACCGCCGCTAACTACAGACGACCCGCCGGGACGCGCAGCGCGGCGCGCCCCGGCGGGCCGGTCCGGTGGTCCGGGGTCTGTACGTCAGGCAGGACGGACGTTCTCCGCCTGCGGGCCCTTCTGCCCCTGGGTCGTCTCGAACTCGACCTTCTGGTTCTCGTCCAGCGACCTGTAGCCCGTGCTCGCGATGGCGGAGAAGTGGACGAACACGTCCGGCCCCCCGTCATCGGGGGCAATGAAGCCAAAGCCCTTGTCCGCGTTGAACCACTTCACAGTTCCTGTTGCCATCAGTTCAAGTCCTCTATCCGCGATAGCACGACGCGATCGGTCGCACCGACCGCGAGCCTACCCGTCCTGGCCGTGCTGACAAGCCACAGACGACTGATCATCCAGTCATGATCGTCCGGGTCAGCGTGAGCGCTGGCGGATCCGCACGCCGGCCTGCCCGGCCGGCAACCCGGCTACGGCCAGACGGCCGGGTCTGGAGAACCCCGTGATCTGGCTGCTGTGGTCGCCAGATCCGTCTCGGTCGGGCCGGCAGCAGTGACGTCGGCGCGGGAAGACGGAAAGCTGGCTCCTGTGCTGGTGAAATGCTGGCTGGCTGGCCAGCTCGGGCGCTTGTGGCTGACGGTTCATCAGGGCTTGCGGCCCGCGCTGGGCGAGTTGTCCTGCCCCGGGACGTTACCCTGCCTGCTCAATGTGATCCCGGGCGCGCCACGGAGCTGACGGCTCGCCGCCGGCGTCCCTCGGCTCCACGAGGCGCTGCCGTACCCAGGCCTCGACATCGGCAATGTGGCGGCTCGCCGCGGCATATGCCCCGAGGCTGTCCCGCGCCCTGAGTGCCTCGTAGATGCTCATGTGCTGCTGGAAGGTCCAGGGCACCACATCCTGTTTCACGCCGGCTCGCCAGATCCGGGCCCGGGCCGTTCGCTGGGCCACGGTATCGGCGAGGGACTGAAGGGTGCGGTTGCCGGTGGCTGCCACGATCGCGGCATGGAGTGCGAGGTCGTCGGCGACCAGTTCCTCCGGGTCCGTCATGGTGGACATCCCCTGGATGCGCTCATACAGGCGGGTGAGCTGCTCGTCGGTGATCCTGGTGGCGGCGAGCGCCGTGGCGCCGGGCTCGATGACATACCGGCACTCGAAGAGCTCGCCGACCCCGGAATCGTGGGCAAGATCCATGAAGTCGGCGACGATGCGCACCAGCTTGTCTGGCCTGAGGTCGGTGACGAAGGTGCCGGCTCCGCGCCGTACTTCGAGCACGCCGGCCATGGCAAGCGCGCGGACCGCCTCGCGCAGCGACAGCCTGGACAGCTGCATCTCCCGGGCCAGCACCGCCTCAGGCGGCAACTGCATGCCCGGGGCGAGCTGGCCGTTCTCGATGCGTGCCTTCAGGTAGCTGATCGCCTCGTCGACGACGCTTCCGGACTTAGCTTCAGCCATTGTCCCTCCCGGTGTCCTGCTGCCATGCCGCACCATGGGGATAGGCGAAGCGGGCCAGTGCCGGCCGCCTGATTTCCGCGCTGTAGCCCGGTGCGTCTGGCACAACGTAGCGGGACCCGGACACCTGTACCGGATCGACGAAGTTCTCGTGCAGGTGATCGACGTACTCGATGATGCGGTCCTCCAGCGAGCCGCTGACCGCTACATAGTCGAAGATCGACAGATGCTGCACCAGCTCGCACAGCCCCACTCCGCCGGCATGCGGGCAGACCGGCACCTCGTGGGCGGCGGCCAGTAGCAGGACCGCGACGGCCTCATTCACGCCGCCGAGCCGGCAGGCGTCGATCTGGCAGATGCCGATGGCATCTGCCGTGATGAGCTGCTTGAACATCACCGCGTTGTGCGCGTGCTCACCGGTTGCCACCTTGATCGGCGCGATCGCCCTGGCGACTGCCGCGTGCCCGAGGACATCATCGGGGCTGGTCGGCTCCTCGAACCACCAGATGTCGAACGCCGCGAGCGCGTTAGCCCAGCGGATGGCGTCCGGCACGCTGAGAGCCTGGTTTGCATCGATCATGAGCCGGCGATCCGGGCCGATGATCTGCCGGGCGATCTTGCAGCGCCGGATGTCATCGTCCAGATCGGCGCCCACTTTGAGCTTGAGCGCGCCCCAGCCCTCCGCGATGGCCTCGCGGCACAGCCGGGCCAGCTTGTCGTCGTCGTAGCCGAGCCAGCCGGCGCTGCTGGTATAGGCCGGGTAGCCGCGCGCCCGGATACTGGCCTCGCGCCGGGCACGCTCGGGGCGCTGTCGCTCAAGCATCTCCAGCGCCTTTTCCGGGGCGAGAGCGTCGGTCAGGTACCGCCAGTCCACCAGGTCCACAATCTGCTGCGGGCGCATGTCGGCGAGCAGTTTCCACAGCGGCTTGCCGGCCCGCTTGGCCGCCAGATCCCACGCCGCGTTCAGCACCGCAGCGGTGCCGAGGTGGATCGTGCCCTTGTCTGGCCCCAGCCAGCGCAACTGGCTGTCCGCGCCCAGATGCCGGGCGAAACTGCCCAGGTCGTTCACTACATCGGCGACGGCGAGGCCGATGACCCGGTCGCCGATGGCCCGGGCGGCGGCCAGGGCCAGGTCGTTGCCCCGGCCGATGGTGAAGGTGAAGCCGTGGCCTTCCGGGACCGGGGGGTGCCCGTCATCCTCGCCGTCGACGTGGAGAACGACGTAGGCGGCCGAGTAGTCCGGCGCCTCGTTAGTCGCGTCCGAGCCGTCGAGCTGACGGGACGTCGGGAAGCGAACGTCGATCGTCTCGACATCGACAATGCGAGCGGTCATGGTCGTTCTCCTCAGGGTGGAGGTCCGGGCGCAGGCCAGGCGCCGGGTCATAGCTGCGGGCCGAGGCTCTCGGCCCGGCAGTCAAGACATCAGATGTCGCGTCACAGCTTTTAGCATATATACAACCCTTGCATACGGTCACTTGCTCCTCTACAGTCCCTAGACGTCAGAGTTCTTGAGTGGTCTGGGAGGTGTCAGGTGATGTGGGCTGCCGCCGCACAAGAGGCGCGCACCGACAGCACCGATGCCACCCGGCGTTCAACCCTCACCACGGCCAATCCGGATGAGGCGACCATGGCCGGCCAGGAGCCTGCGGGCCGGCCACTCCGGGAACTGATGAGGAATAGACCCCCGTGCATGTCATCCGCTTCGCTGACCGCGACGAGATCGTCCGCGTCGGGCTGACCGACCCGGACTCCCCGGCGGTCATCGCCCTCGGCGGTCCAGCCGGGCCGGCCGGCATCGCCGGCCTGCTCGCACCGGCCGGTGCGGAGCCCGGCCGTTTTGTCAGCTGCGCGGCAGCCCGCGCTGCCACGCACTCCGGGCGCGACCGGGCGCTCCCGGCAGCGGGGCGTTCGGTGCCCAGCGGGACGACCGGCCAGAAGCCAGAGCCGGCGGGTGACGATCCAGTGCTTGCGGCCGGCACGTCCGGCCGACCTACACATTCGGCGTGACGCCTACTTCGCCGATCGAGTAAAACCACGGACCTCGACAGGAGGAATTGTCATGACAGGACATCCGCCGAGCGGGCGCCGCCGCCCATTGTGGCTGATGCTCAGTGCCGGGCTCGCCGCCGTGCTCCTCACCGCCTGCGGCGGAGCCTCGACCGGATCGTCCGGCGCAGGCGACTCGGGCTCGGGGTCCTACACGATCGCGCTGTCCAATTCCTACATCGGCAACTCGTGGCGCGTGGAGATGGAGAATGAGTTCAAGGCGGCCTGCCGGGCAGCACCGCTCGCAGGCAAGGTGAAGTGCCCGGTCTACAACGCCAACAACGACGTCAGTGCCCAGAAGCAGCAGATCTCGGACCTGATCGCGAGCGGCGTCGACGCCATCGTCACGGACGCCGCGTCGCCGACCGGTCTCAACAACGTGATCCAGCAGGCGTGCGGCCAGCACATTCTCGTGGTCTCCTTTGACAACACGGTGACCGCGCCCTGTGCCCTCAAGGTGAACGAGAACCAGTACCAGATGGGTTACAAGTGGGCCCAGTGGCTGGCGGGCCAGATGCACGGGCACGGGAACGTTCTGATGATCACCGGCGTCGCCGGCACGTACGTGAACCAGCAGCGCAACGCCGGGGCGATGGCCGTGTGGAAGAAGTACCCCGGTATCCATGTTGTCGACCAGCTCAACGGCCAGTGGGACTCCCAGGTCGCCGAGCAGGCTGTCGCCTCCGCGCTGCCGACGCTGCCGAAGATCGACGGCATCTGGTGCCAGGGCGGCACCAACGGCGCCCTGGAGGCGTTCCAGCAGGCGGGGCGTTCCCTGCCGCCCACCGCGGGGGAGGCCGAGAACGGCTTCCGGCAGCTCATGGCGCAGAAGAAGGTGACGGGCTACTCCATCGGCCAGGCCCCGTACCTCGGCGTTACCGCCCTTGGCCTCGCCCAGCAGATCCTGTCTGGCAAGCTCTCGAAAGCGTCCTACCAGACCTACAACATGCCGCTGTCGCCGGTGACCAACGCTACTAACACCGTGGGCAGCACGTGGTTCAAGAACGTCAACGGGGACTTCTTCGCGGACATCGCCGACACCAGCAGCAAGGCGCCGGTGAAGGGACTCTGCCTCGCCGCGGCCAAGTCAGGCGCGGCATGCCCGGCCGGGAAGCTGACCTTCAGCTTCTCGTCATGAGCGAGGACGCCGTGCGGTCCGCCGTGACTGACGACGTGCCGCAGTCCGGGCCGGAGTCCCCGGCCCCCGGCCCGGACAGCGCGTTGCTGGAGGCGGCCGGGATCAGCAAGTCCTTCGGGGCCGTGCAGGCGCTTGCTGACGGCAGCCTCGAGCTGCGGCGGGCCGAGGTGCACGCCCTGGTCGGCGAGAACGGCGCGGGCAAGAGCACCCTCATCAAGGTGCTGAGCGGGGTGACCCGGGCGGACGGCGGCGAGGTCAGGGTCGACGGGCGCCCGGTCCGGCTGGACAGCCCGTCCGCTGCCCGGCGGCTCGGCCTCGGCACGGTGTTCCAGGAGCTCAGCCTGCTGCCCTGGATGACGGTGGCAGAGAACCTGCTCATCGACCAGCTGCCCAGGGGCCGTGCTGGCCTGGTGCGGCGGCGGTCGCTGCCGTCGGAGGCGGAGAAGGTACTCGCGCACTTCGGGATCGAGACGATCGACCCTCGCGAGATCCCGGAACGGCTCTCCCTGGCCGAGCGCCAGGTGGTGGAGATCGTGCGGGCGCTGCATCGCCGCCCGCGGATCCTCTTCCTCGACGAGGCCACCGCGTCGCTGCCGAAGCACCAGGTCGACTGGCTGTTCGAGACGATCGACCGGGAGCGCTCCGCCGGCTGCTGCGTGGTGTTCACCTCGCACCGCTGGAAGGAGGTCGAGCAGATCGCGGACCGGATCACCGTGTTCCGCAACGGGCGGAAGGTCGCCACCAGGCCTTCGCTGAACGAGAGCGAGGCGGTCACGCTGATGACGGGCCGGCGGGTGGGAGAAATATACCCGCCGCGCCCGCGGGCACAGCCGGACGCCCCGGCCCTGCTGGAGGTCGAGGACCTGCACGCGGACGGCGTCGACGGGGTGTCGTTCTCGCTGCGCCGCGGCGAGGTCCTCGGCATCGGGGGACTGGCCGGCCAGGGACAGCGCGAGCTGTTCCTTTCCCTCTACGGAGTGCGGCGGCCGGGCGGCGGGAAGATCACCGTAGGCGGACGCGAGCAGCGGATCAGGCGGCCGGCTGACGCGATCCGGGCGCACATCGGGATCGCCCTCGTTCCCGAGGACCGCAAGGGCGAGGGCCTGCTGCTGCCGCTGCCGATACGCGACAACCTGACGCTGCCGATCCTGCGCAGGCTGTCGACGGGCGGCCTCGTGCGCCGCGCAGACGAGCGGAAGCTGGTCGAGGGGCTGATGGACCAGCTGCAGATCGGCGGCGGCCGGCGGCCCACCGAGGCGGTCGAGACGCTCAGCGGCGGCAACCAGCAGAAGGTGCTCGTCGGCCGGTGGCTGCTCGCGGAGAGCGAGATACTCCTGTTCTATGACGTGACGCGCGGGGTGGATGTGGCCACCAAGCACGATCTGTACGAGCTCATCGCGTCACTGGCCGCTGAGGGCCGCGGCATTCTCCTCTACTCCAGCGACACCGACGAGATAGCCCACCTCTGCGAGCGGGTGCTGGTCATGCGGGAGGGCCGCGTGGCCCGGCAGCTCACCGGCGCCGAGGTAGACACGGAGAAGATCGTGGCAGCATCCGTCATGGAGGAGGTGGCGGCAAATGGCTAGCCGGGCCGTCGACCGGCGCGGCTGGTGGAATTACTTCGCCGCGCAGCAGGCCACGCTGCTCCTCGCGGTCATCATCCTGATCGTCACCGTTCTGGCCTACCTCGGCTTCTATGCGGCGCAGTTCCATCATCTGCCCAACAGCTTCGCCTGGGACTCGACGATCACCAACGCCCTCCCGCTCGTGTTCGTGGGCGTGGGTCAGGGGATCGTTGTGCTGACGCGCGGGCTGGACCTGTCGGTCAGCGGCACGATGGACCTGACGAACGGCCTGGCAGCCACGCACATGCACGCATCGCTGGCCAGCATGCTCGGCTGGACCCTGATCGTGCTGGGCGTCGGAGCGGCGATCGGCTTGGTCAACGGCCTGCTCGTCACGGTCGGGCGGCTGCAGCCGATCGTTGTGACGATCGGGACGATGTCGATCCTGCAGGGAGCTGCGGCAGCGATCCTGCCCGAGCCGGGCGGCAGCATCCCGCAGGCCTACACCAACGTGCTGGGCAACACCGGCAGCCCGGTCGGCCTGGTCTTCGTGGCCCTGATCATCATTGCCTGGCTGGTACTGCGGCGCCGGCCGCTTGGCTTCGCCCTGTACGCCATCGGCAACGACCCGCAGGCCGCGGCGGCCAATGGCCTGAATGTGGCGCGCGCCCGGATCGCCGCCTACGTCCTGTCGGGAATACTGGCCGCGGCGGCGGGCCTCTTCCTGGCCGCCGGCTCCAGCGGCGGCGACGCGACAGGCGGCGACTCCTACCTGCTGGCGTCCTTCGCGGCCGTCGTGCTCGGCGGGGTGAGCTTCCGCGGCGGGCGGGGCAGCATGGTCGGCGTGGTGTGCGGAGCGGGAGTGCTCACCGTGCTGGTGAACGTGCTTTTCTACGCCAAGGTCAACTCGTTCTACGAGTCCTTCTACCAGGGCCTGTTCCTTGTCGGGGCCGTGCTGCTCGGCCTCGGCGTCACGGCCTTCACCAGCCGGGGCCGGCGAGGAGGTGCACGATGAGTGCTGAGGTGCAGGCCCCCGCGCCGCAGCGGTCGTGGCTGGCCCGGCGGTCGGCGACCCAGCGGACGCTCGCCTACTCCTTCGTGGTGGTCGCGCTGCTGCTCGCTGTCGGCGTGATCCTGAAACCCGGCATCCTGAGCGGGAGCAGCCTGCGCATCATCGCCGAGCTTGCCTCGTTCGTGGGCTTCGTCGGAGTGGGCCAGACGCTGGTCTTCCTGCTCGGCGGCATCGACTTCTCGGTCGTCTGGGTGCTGAACGCGGCTGCCATCCTCGTCGTGGCGCAGGCCGCGGGCCACAACAGCAACCTGCCGGTCGCGCTTGTCCTCACCCTCGGGGTGGGGGTCGTGGTCGGACTGGCCAACGGCATCGGCGTGGCCTATTTCAGCATCTCGCCGATCGTGATGACCGTCGGGACCAACGGGATCATCCAGGGGCTGGCCCTGGGGCTATCCAAGGGGCTGACGTGCAGTTCATGCGGCGCGCACCCGGCCCCGGCGCTCACCTCGGCCCTGCAGGGCCGCATCGGGGGCGTACCCGGCGTGGTCCTGGTATGGGTCGGCGTGATCCTGCTGATCAGCCTGCTGCTGTCGGCGTCGACGCTCGGTCGCAGGATCTACGCGACCGGTGTCAACCCGGCAGCCAGCTACCTGGCGGGCGTGGGGGTCAAGCCGGTCACGGTATCGGTCTATGTCATCAGCGGGCTCTTCGCCGCCATCGCCGGCATCATGCTTGTCACCTTCGGCGGCGGCGCATCCCTGGGGCTCGGTGATCCCTACCTGCTCGAGTCCATCGCAGCAGCGGTCATCGGCGGTGTCTCCGTGCTCGGCGGGCGCGGGCACTACCTCGGGACGGTGGCAGGCTGCCTGGCCCTCATCATCCTCGTCACCATCCTCAACGCGGAGCAGATCCCCCAGTACGCCAGGGAGATCGTGTACGGCGGCGTGATCATTTTCATCGTCCTGCTCTACGGGAGAGAGAAGCGGGTCACGTAGCGGCGGGATCGCAACGGCGCCCGGGCAGGATGCGCGGGAGCCCGCCTGCCCGTCTCCTGGCGGGCGGCGGGCCACCCGCGGCCAAGCGGAGGAGTGGATGGCCAGTGATCACCAGCTACCAGGCGGAGGTGGCGCTGCCCAGCCAGGCGGAGCTCGGCGAGGGCCCCACCTGGGATGACCGGACCCGGAGCCTGCTCTGGGTGGATATCGTCGCCGGACGCATCCATCGCTTCCGGCCCGACCTCGGCACCGATGTCTCGGCCGGCGTGCGGAGCACCCTCGGCGCGGTCAGCCTGCGGGCCGACGGCGGGCTGGTCCTGGCCCTGACCGACGGCCTGGGCCTGGCCAGCGCCAGCCAGGTACGTGCCGCTCTCCCTGAGGACGCCCGGCGCCTGGCCCCCGGCGGCCGCCATGCCGGTGTCACTCTCGGCTACCAGCGGGTGCCCGGCTTTGCCGTCGCGGGCGATGAGGTCCGCTTCAACGAGGGCAAGGCCGATCCGGAAGGGCGCTTTCTCGCCGGGACGATGGACTGGCACGAACGCGAGGCTCTGGGCTCGCTCTACCAGCTCGAGCCCGGCGGCCGGGTCAGCCGGCTGCTCGGTGATGTCACGATCTCCAACGGCCTGGACGTCAGCGACGATCGCCGTATCCTCTACTACGTCGACAGCGCCGCAGGCGGGATCGACGCGTTCGACCGCGATCCCGGGACCGGCCGTCTGTCCAGCCGGCGCCGGGTGGCCGAGGTGCCCCGGTCCGACGGCATCCTCGACGGCCTGACCCTCGACAGCGACGGCTGCCTGTGGGTGGCGGTGTTTGGCGGGGGCCAGGTGCGGCGGTACGCGCCCGACGGCCGGCTGATCGGCATGCTGGAGATCCCCGCGAGGCAGGTGACCAGCGTCGGCTTCGGGGGCGCCCGCCTGGACGAGCTGTTCATCACCACGGCGCGCATCGGCCAGCCACCGGAGGCGCTGGCGAGGCAGCCCCGGGCAGGTGACCTCTTCTGGTGCCAGCCCGGGGTCAGCGGCCGGCCCTGGCCCCGTTTCGCGGGGTAGCTGCCGGGCTGGGAGGTCCCGCGGCCCGGTCTCCGCCTGCCCGCCCGCGGTCAGCGTGATCGCAGGCGGATCTCGGCTGCCACCGTGGCGGTGCTGCGCTGGTGGAGCTCGATGAGGTCGGCCGGGGCGTCCCCGGCGAAGACCGTCCCGCCCCCAGATATCTCAC
>DASUBV010000136.1:0-7313 GCA_035763085.1 Streptosporangiaceae bacterium
GGGTCGATCTGCGCGCACAGCCGGCGGACATAGGGAGCGAGGTCGTCCAGGAGCTGGTCCAGCGCGAGCGCGTCCCCGTGCTGAGCAGCCGCGACCTTGTCCGGGTCCACGACATGAAGATTACGGGGAACCTTCCCGGCATTTCCCGCCACTTTCCAGGAGGACATCCGACCAGGGAGGCCTACCTGTGCAATCAGACCTGACAGTTATCGGCGCCGGCCTCACCGGGCTCACTGCCGCCATCGAGGCAGCCGAGCGCGGCTGGCGCGTCACCGTCGCCGAGGCACATTCGGCGCCCGGCGGGCGAGCCCGCACGCTGCCGGGCCCCTTCCGGGCCGGCATCGGCCCGCACGCCGTCTACGTGGACGGACCATGGTGGGCGTGGCTGGAGCGCCGCGGCCTCACGCCGGCCGTCGTCGGGGCACCGCCCGGCGTCAGCCTGGTCCGGGCCGGAGGCCGGCTCGGCCCGTGGCCGCCAGAGCTCAGCAGGGCCATCGGCGCGCTGCCCGCCCGGGCGCCCGTGCAGGAGTCGTTCCGCGCCTGGCTGCTCCGGCATGCCGACGCGAGGATGGCGGAGGCGATCATCGGGCTGGTCTTCATCCCTACCTTCGACCACGACCCCGGGCGGCTATCGGCTGCGTTCGCGCAGGAGCGGCTGCGGCGGGCGCTCGCCGGCGGCGCCCGGTACGTGGCGGGCGGGTGGTCCGCCCTGACCGGCCTTCTTGCCGGGCGGGCCGCCTGCCTTGGAGTGCAGATTCGCACGCAGGCACGCGCTGCCGCCCTGCCCGCGGGAGCGACGATCCTGGCCACCAGCCTCGCGACGGCGCGCCAGCTGACCGGCGACAGGTCGCTGAGCTGGCCCGGCGCCCGTGTGGCACTGTTCGACCTGGGACTGCGGGCCGGCCCCGGCCCTGCCTGGTTCCGGGTCATGGACCTCGACGACCGCATCTACGCCGCCCGCTACAGCCTGGCCGACCCCAGCCTTGCCCCGCCCGGTCACGACCTCCTCCAGATCGCCGCCGCATGCCCGCCCCGGGAGCGGAAAGCCGATGCCGAGCGCCGCGTTCAGCGCCTTCTCGACCAGTCCTGGCCGGGCTGGCGCGCCGCCGTGGTGTGGCACCGCAGCTCGGTGCGCGTGCACTGCACCGGGGCCGTGGACCTGCCCGGCAGTACCTGGCGCGACCGGCCGGCCGTCGGCCGCAGCGAGACCCTCGCCGTCGCCTCCGACCAGTCGGCCGCGCCCGGGCTGCTGGCCGAGACCGCGATCGCCGCCGCGCAGCAGGCCGTCCGCCACCTCGCCGGAACCGCCGGCCAGAGTCCGGCTCGCCCGGCCGCGCCCGAGCCGCCCGGGCACTCGGGCGGTGCGCCCGGCGAGGCTCCGGGCCGGCCTGCCGGTCACGTCGCGGCTGCCCCGGGCGAGGTCCCGGCGGCCGGCCAGCCAGGTCAGGCCTGACGGCGGCGGAACCGGTCACCGGCGACCGTACCGCGGCTCGCCGGGGACCCTGGCGAATTCACCGGCAGGTCACAGCGGCAGCAGGCGCACGAGCGCCGCGGTGGCCGCGGCAGCGAGCACCACCACGAAGAACGGTGCCCGGCGCCAGGCCAGCAGCCCGCCGACCGCCACCCCGGCTGGCCGGGCAACGCGAAGCTGTGATCGGTCGTCAGCGCGGTCGTGGCCACCAGGCCGGCCAGCAGCACGACGGCGCCGGTCTCCAGGAGCCGCCCCGCCCGGGCAGGCAACGCGATCCGGGTCCGCAGGACCGGGCCGGCCAGGCGGAAGGCAAAGGTGCCCAGCGCCAGGAGCAGCATTGCCGCGACCACGGCCAGCTGATGGCGCATCAGGCCTCGCTTCGCCGCATGCTCAGCGGCACGGCGACCAGGGCCAGCAGTTCCGGAAGTCCCGGTGGCAGGAACGCCGTGGTCGCGAGCGCGACTGCGGCGCCGGCCAGCGCCGCGTGCCGGGTCCCGCGGTCGCGCAGGGCCGGCAGGATGAGCGCCAGGATGACGGCCGGGAACATCGCGTCCAGGCCGAGCGCCGCGGTGTCGTGCACGGCGCTGCCGAGCAGTGCCCCGGCGAGGGCGCCGGCCGGCCAGCAGGCCAGCATCCCGGCGCCGCAGAGCCAGTACGCGGCGCGCTTGCGGGCCGGATCCGGCTCCGCGAGGGCCAGGACGACGCTCTCGTCGTTCATCAGGTGCGTCATGGCCACCCGGCGCCAGCCTGGCTGGATGACGTCGGGCAGGGCCAGGCCATAGCTCAGGTGCCGGGCGTTCACCAGGAGCGCGGCCGCCGCCGCGGCTGCCGGGCTGCCGCCGGCGGCGATGATGCCGATGAACAGGAACTCCGACGAGGCGGCCAGCACCAGCACTGCCGTCAGGACGGGGAACCAGACCGGGAACCCGCTGCTGACCGCGATCGCGCCGTAAGAGACGCCGATGATGCCGACCGACACGCACATGACGGTGATGCCGTGACTCAGGCCCGGGCCGAGTGTTCGCCATGCCGAACGCATGTTCATCACTATGGACGAACGCATGATGTTCGTCAAGATGAACAAGAGTCCATTGGAGCGAACAGCTGCCGGTCCCGCCGGCGTTATGCGTACTCCTGAATGAGGACGGCGCTGGTCCCCTCGGCCAGGGCGCGGAACACGTGCGGCTCGTCTCCCGGGTAGCTGACGTAATCGCCGGGCTGCAGTTCCACCGGACCCGCGGACGGGCCGACGAGCGCGCGGCCCGTGCACAGCACCACGTGCTCGGAGAGCCCGGGCATGTGCGGCTCGGATTCGCGCGGCTCACCGGGCTCCGCGGTGATGCGGTAGAGGTCCCGGCGGCCGCCGGCCGGGGAGGTCGCCAGGAGGGTGGCGTGATAGCGGGACTCGAGGGCGTCGATGGTGGGGCCCTCGCCCGCGCGGATGACCGTCACCTGGGCCGCGGGCGCCGACAGCAGCCGCGAGACCGGGATGCCCAGGGCGCTGCCGAGGGCCCAGAGCGTCTCCAGGTTCGGGTTGCCGGTCCCGGACTCGAGCTGGGACAAGGTGGACTTGCCGATGCCGGCGCGGCGCGCGAGGTCGCTCAGGCTGATGCCTGCCCGCTGGCGCTCGCGCCGCAGGCCCTCGGCGATCACAATGGCCGGCGACCGGTCCGCAGTCATGCGTTCACTCCGCTGAAATCTCGTTCATCCTGACGAACGTTGGCTCATGCTACCTGCCGGAGCGCCGGGCGGAAGCGCTCAGCCACGTCAGCCACGTCAGCTGCGCCACCACCCTGGACCGCGCGGAGTCAGTCCATGCGCGGGGCGCGCTCGCGCAGCGAGCGGCTGAGATCGGCGGCGAACCGCGCGGCGTCCGCCGATTCGAGGGTGGCGAAGCAGACGCGCACGCCGGGGCCCGCGGCGATCCTGAAGCGGCGGCCGGGCCCGACCGCCCAGCCGGCCGATGCCAGCCCGGATGCGATCTGGTCCTCATCAGCGACAGGTATCCACGAGGTCATGCCCGAATGCCCGGTCGCGGTGATGCCGTGCGCCGCGAGCGAGTCGTGCAGCGCGTGCCGGCGCGCCGCGTAGACGCGGGCGGCGTGCTCGACGGGCGCGCGATCGGACCACAGGCCGGCGACGGTCTCCTGGAGCTGGTAGCTGACCCACCCGGTGCCCAGGGCCTGCCGGCCGGCCACCCGCGCGACCGTTTCCTCGTCGCCCGCCACGATGGCCAGCCGCAGGTCAGGACCCAGTGACTTGGACACCGACCGGATGTGCGCCCACCTGCTGAGCTGCGCCGATATGGTGCGGGCGGGGACACCGGCGACCGGCCCGGCGTGGTCATCCTCGATGACCCCCACGCCGGGATGCCGGTGCAGGAGGCCGGCGAGATCACCGGCGCGCTGCGCGTCCCAGGCCGCCCCGGTGGCGGCCTGGGCGCGGGGGGTGAGGACAACCGCGGACAGTCCGCGGTCCAGCTCGCGCGCCAGGTCGCCGGGTCGCATGCCCCACTCGTCGACCGGAACGGGCACCAGGCGGAGGTTCATGGCGGCGAGCAGGTCGAACGTCAGCGCGTGGCCCGGGTCCTCGACCGCGATGCGGTCGCCGGGCGCGAGCCAGGCGGCGAGGACTCGCTCGATGGCGTCCAGCGCGCCGCCGGTGACCGCGAGGCTCGACGCGTCTATGCCGTCCTCGGCGAGCCGGGCGGCGGCCAGGTGCTGCAGCCGGGGTGCCACCGGCATGTCGGCGTAAAGCCGGGCGCGGCTGGCCGGCCGCGCCGGGATCAGCGGCAGCAGGGCGGGGTCGGGAGCGCCGGTGATGAGGTCGCGCGCGCCGCTGGATGCGCCGAGGTTCCCGCGCGTGCTGACGGGCGGCGCTGGCCGGACCCGGGTGCCGCCCCGCCCCGAGCCGGTGACCAGCCCGCGCCGCCGGAGCTCGCCGTACGCGGCGGCGACCGTCGCGGGGCTGACCCCCAGCTGGGCAGCGAGCGACCTGACCGCGGGAAGCCGCCCGCCGGGAGCAAGGTCACCCGAGCGCACGGCTGCCTCCGCGCTCGCCGATATCTCCCTCGCCGTCCTGCCCTCGATGCGATATTGTACTGATGTGTTCACAAAATGTACTATAACATTCTCACGCGGGGCGGCCGGCCCGGCCGAGTATCAGGTCGACGACGACCCGGCCAGGGTCGACGCCGGCGCCGCCGTCGCCTTTCTCACCACGCAGGCGTACTGGGGCCGGTGGCGCGACGCGGGCCTCATCAGGGAGCAGATCGCGGCGGCCTGGCGGGTGGTGGCCGCTTATGACAGCGACGGTGCCATGGTCGGCTTCGCCCGCGCGTTCAGCGACGGGGCAACCGCCTACCTGGCCGACGTGTACGTGCTGCCAGCCCACCGCGGGGCCGGGCTGGGCATGGCGATCGTGCGGTCCATGGTCGAGGAGGGCGCGGCCGCCCGGATGCGCTGGATGCTGCACACCGCGGACGCGCACGGGCTGTACCGCCGGCTCGGCTTCGCGGCCGGCGGCGGCGGGTACCTCGAACGTCCCCGGCCCGCGGATGCCGGGCCCGGCCCGGCGCCCGTGCCAGGCACGCCCCGTGCGGCAGACCCGCTGGACACAGGCCCGCTCGCCGGCGAGCAGGTGCGCCTGGAACCGCTCGGCTACCAGCACGCGGCCGGGCTGCTCGCGGCATCGTCGGGCGGCGGCGATCTCTACCGGTGGATGGGCTACCTGGTGCCGCATGACGAGCAGCAGGCCCGGAGCTTCATCGAGGTGGCATTGCGTGCCCGCGACGACGGCGCCGCCGTGCCCTACGCCGTCGTCCGCCGCCTGGACGGCTCGGTCATCGGCTCGACGCGGTTTCACGGCATCGAGTTCTGGCCGTGGCAGCTCGCCGGCGTGCAGCCGGATGGCCTGAGGACCCCCGACGTCGCCGAGATCGGCTGGACGTGGCTGGGCAAGGATGCCATCCGCACCGCGGCGAACACCGAGATGAAGCAGCTCATGCTGACGCATGCCTTTGAGTCGTGGCACGTGCAGTCGGTCTGCCTGCACGCTGATGCGCGCAACCACCGGTCGCGGGCGGCCATCGAGCGGATCGGCGCGCAATTCGAGGGCGTCCTGCGCTCGCACCGCCTGGCCGCCGACCTGACCCCGCGCGACTCAGCGCGCTACAGCATCACCGCCGGTCAGTGGCCGGAGGTCAAGCAGCACCTGGCCGGCCTGGTGCGCCGCCCGCGGTAGCGCCGCCCGCGGCTGTCCATCGTTCACCGGGGCTGAACTGGCAGGTGCGGTGGGTCAGCGCCGCCGGTAGTGCACGCCCAGCGCGCCATCCGGCAGCGTCGTCGAGGACACCAGGTCCCAGGCGATCGACACGCCGTCGGGCAGCAGTCGCAGTCCGCCGCCCAGCAGCACCGGCACCACGGCCAGCCGCAGGTCATCGACCAGGCCGGCGGCCAGCATCGACTGGATCAGTGTCGCGCTGTTGAGCACCAGGATGTCGCGCCCCGGCTCGGCCTTCAGCGTCGCGACCGCCGTATCCGCATCGCGGAAGACCCGGCTGTTCTCCCAGGTCGCCTCCGCCTCCGGCAGGGTTGTCGACACCACGCCCTTCTCGACCGAGCACAGCCAGCGCCCGACGTCGCGGGTGCGCGCCGGTGTCTGCTGGTCGGCGGTGATCCCAGGCCATACGGCGTGGAATCCGAGGTAGTTGCTGCGGCCCAGCAGCGCGGTGCTGCAGCCCCGCCAGATGCCCTCGAAATACTCAGCCGTGGCCGGCCGCATGACGTGCTCATAGAGCCAGGCGTCGTGCTCGGGGCCCTGCGGCCCGCTGGAATACCCGTCGATGGAGACGGTGCACCAGGCCATCACCCGACGCTCGCTCATCAAGATCTCTCCTTCGTCTGGGCCGCGGCAGCTGCCCGGCCATGCCTCGTCATCCGGAGTCGCTCAGCCAGCATGACCGCGCTAGCCGGTCATGGTGCGGTGGTCAGCGCCTGGCATGTTGACCAGGAAGATCCAGTGCCATGACAGCAGCCCGGTGAGAATGCCGCCGAGCAGCGCTCCGATGCTCCCGCCGCCCGAGCAGACCAGGCCGAACACGCCCATTGCCCTGGCTCGCTCACCAGGCTCGGGGAACAGCGACACTGCCAGCGACAGGGCAGCCGCGGACGCCACCGCCCCGCCCAGCCCCTGAATGGCCCGGGCCGCCACCAGAAAAACCCTGCCCGGGTGCCATGCCGCATATTCATCGTCTTCCTCCAGGCAGGCCGCGAACTCAGGGACGGAGGAGCGCCTCGACGTCCAGGCTGCTGTCGGCCCTGCCGGCGATGACGATCCATTCGTGCCGACGGAGATGGGCGAGGAAACTCATCGCTCCGGTGCGGGACGGACTCGCCACTGCGGCGGATGCCGTGACCTGCCGCCGAAAGGCGACAGCACCAGCACCCGTCCGTATCCAGCTGCCAGATCGGCATTCTCGTTGCGTCGGTAGCCGCCGTCGATGTATCGGCTGCCGCCGATGCGGCAAGCAGGGACACCGAAGCCGCTGGAGGTGCTGGCGGCAACCGCGTCCACCAGGCCGACTCCGCTGTGGCGGTCGAACACGACACTTACAAGAACGTCGAGCGCCTATGGCGACGGCGTTGGTCCTGCATATCTACCGCCTGGCCGCTGAGTAAGGCCGGCCGCCGGGCCGGGCCGGGCGATTGAACGAATGCCGGTGACCATTCGTATTCTTCGTTGGGGCCGGTCGGTGTAGGTGGTGATCATGCCGGGGGAGCGGGCGGGGGCCGTGTCGCAGCGAGCGACGGCAGCGCCGGTACGGGCGCCCGTTACTGAACTG
>DASUBV010000137.1:0-4556 GCA_035763085.1 Streptosporangiaceae bacterium
GCGAGCGCGGCCAGCGAGGCGCGGTGCGCGTCGGCGGTGCCGAACCCGATGGAGTCGGCCTTGGCCCGCTTCAGGTACAGGTGCGCCGGATGCTCCCAGGTGAACCCGATCCCGCCGTGCAGCTGGATGGTCTCCTGGGCCGCCTTGAGGGCCACGTCCGAACAGGTCGCCTTGGCCACCGCGACGGCTACCGGAGTGTCCGGGTCGCCCGCGGCCAGGCAGGTCGCCGCGTACCGGGCCGCCGCGCGGGCCTGGATCACCGCCACCCACCAGTCGGCCAGCCGGTGCTTGATGGCCTGAAAGGAGCCGACCGGGCGGGCGAACTGGCGCCGTTC
The DNA here is from genome assembly GCA_035763085.1 of Streptosporangiaceae bacterium. Lineage (GTDB taxonomy): Bacteria > Actinomycetota > Actinomycetes > Streptosporangiales > Streptosporangiaceae > DASUBV01. Next base: position 336 of record DASUBV010000137.1, read on the forward strand.
CTTGACGTAGGCAACCGTCATCTCCAGGCACCGCTCGGCCATCCCGAGCTGCTCAGACGCCAGCACCCCGGCGCCGGCCGTGAGCGCGCCGGCCACCGCGGCGCGGGCGGTGCCGCCGGTGGCGATCCGCCGACCCGCCGCGCCGTCCAGGGTGAGGTCGCCCAGCTGCCGGGTCATGTCCAGCGAGGTGACCGGCGTCATCGTGACCCCCGGGTCGCTGACCCGCACCGCATACAGCGCGTAAGGCACGCCGTCGGCCGGGACGATCAGCACGTCAGCGGTCAGCGCGTCGGCGACCCCGGTGACGGTGCCGGTGAGCCGGTAGGTGCCGTCGGTATCGCCGGCGGCCGGGCCGCCGAGCCGCACCGTCGGGGCCGGCCCCGCCCCGTCCGCGCCCCGGTCCGCCGGGCCGGCCGCGAACGGGATGGCCAGCGCCGCCGTCTGCGCGCCGCTGGCCAGCTGGCCCAGCAGCTCGTCGTCGCCGGCGGTCAGCAGCGCCGTCGTCGCGACCACGGCGCTGCCCAGGAACGGCACCGCAGCCGCCGCCCGGCCGAGCTCCTCGGCCACCACCGCCGCCTCCCGGTAGGAGGCGCCCGCGCCGCCCTGCGCCTCGGGCACCAGCAGCCCCGCGCAGCCGACCTCGGCGGCCAGCGTCCGCCACAGGCCGGTGTCGTAGGACTGTCCGGACTCGGTCCTGGCCAGCACGTCGCGCCAGCCCGCGCGGTCGGTCAGCAGCGCGCGCACCGCGCCGCGCAGGTCGGTCTCGTCCGGCCCGTACAGCAGGTCCGGCGCCGCCGCCTGCGGCTCCGGCGCGGCCGGGGCCTGCCCGGCCGGGGTCTGCGTCGCCTGGCTCATCGCGGCAGGTCCTTCCATGGCACGTCCTTGTCCACCCGGACCTCGGGCGGCAGCCCGAGCACCCGCTCGGCAATGATGTTGCGCAGGATCTCCGATGTCCCGCCCTCGATCGAGTTGCCCTTGGACCGCAGGAACCGGTATCCCGAGTCGCGGCCGAAGAAGTTGGTGACCTCGGGACGCCGCAGCGACCAGTCGTCATAACGAAGTCCCCCGGCGCCGGCCAGCTCGACCTCGAACTCGGTGATCTCCTGGTTGAGCCGGGCGAACACCAGCTTGGCCGCCGAGCCCTCCGGGCCGGGCTGGCCCGCAGCCAACTGCTGGCGCATCCGGATCCCGGCCAGCCGGGCCGCCTCGGCGTCGGTCCACAGCCGCAGCAGCCGGTCATGCAGGCCGGCCGTGCGCCGTTCCGGGTGGTCGCGCCAGGTCCGCGCGGCCGGGCCGATCATGCCGCCCTCGCGCGGCGCCGCGCCGCCGCCGATCGCCACCCGCTCGTTCATCAGCGTCGCCGTGGAGACCGCCCAGCCCTGGCCGACCTCGCCGATCCGGTCAGCGTCGGGGATCCGCACGTCGGACAGGAACACCTCGTTGAACTCGGCCTCGCCGGTGATCTGCCGCAGCGGCCTGACCTCGACGCCCGGCGCGTGCATGTCCGCGGCGAAGTAGGTCAGCCCGCGGTGCTTGGGCACGTCCGGGTCGGTGCGGGCCACCAGGATGGCGCGGCTGGCCACGTGCGCCGAGGAGGTCCACACCTTCTGGCCGCTGACCACCCAGTCATCGCCGTCGCGCACCGCGCGGGTGGCCAGCCCGGCCAGGTCGGAGCCGGCGCCCGGCTCGCTGAACAGCTGGCACCAGATCTCCTCGCCGGTCCACAGCGGCCGCAGCCAGCGCTGCTGCTGCCCGGGACTGCCGTAGGCCAGGATCGTCGGGGCGGCCATGCCCAGCCCGATCCCGTTGCGCTCGGGCCGGTTTCCCGGCGCGCCGGCCTCGGCGAACGCCTCGTCAACGACCTGCTGCAGCGCGCGGGGCAGGCCCTGGCCGCCGAGGCCGGCCGGGTAATGCACCCAGGCCAGCCCGGCGTCGAAGCGCGCCCGCAGGAACTCCAGCCGGCCGGTGGCGGCCGGGTCGTGCGCGGCCAGGAACTCGCGGACCTGCGCGCGCAGCCCGGCCGCGTCCGCCGGCGGGCTGCCGTTCCCGGCCGGGCCGCCGGTCAGCACAGCGGGCCGCCGGCCACGTAGATGACCTGACCGGACACGAACCCGGCGCCCTCGCTGACCAGGAACGAGATCACGTGCGCGACGTCGGCGGGGGCACCGACCCGGCGCACCGGGATCTGCGAGGCGGCGGCCTTCTGGAAGTCGTCGAAGTCCATCTTCAGCCGGGCCGCGGTGGCCGCGGTCATGTCGGTGGCGATGAAGCCGGGCGCGACGGCGTTGGCGGTGATGCCGAACTGGCCCAGCTCGATGGCCAGCGTCTTGGTGAAGCCCTGCAGGCCGGCTTTGGCCGCCGAGTAGTTGGCCTGGCCCCGGTTGCCCAGCGCCGAGCTGGACGACAGGTTCACGATCCGGCCGTAGCGCTGCTCCACCATGTGCTTCTGGCAGGCCCGGCTCATCAGGAACGAGCCCTTGAGGTGGATGCCCAGGACGGTGTCCCAGTCGTCATCGCTCATCTTGAACAGCAGGTTGTCGCGCAGCACGCCGGCGTTGTTGACCAGCACCGCCGGCGGACCCAGCTCGGCGGCCACCCGGTCCACCGCGGCAGCGACCTGCCCGGCGTCGCTGACGTCGGCGCCCACGGCCAGCGCCGTGCCGCCCGCGGCGGTGATCGCCCCGACCGTCGCGGCGCAGTCGCCCTCCTTGAGGTCGAGCACGGCGACCGCCATCCCGTCGGCGGCCAGCCGCTGGGCCGTCCCGGCCCCGATGCCGCGCCCGGCGCCGGTGACGACTGCGACCCGCTGGGGTGCGTCTGACATATGTTCCTCCTGCTATCTGATGGTGGGCGTGCGGTCCTGCGGTGCCGGGCCGCGCCAGCGCCCGGCGGCCTGGCCTAGCTGTACTTGTGCAGCTCGCGCCGGGCCAGCGAGCGCTTGTGCACCTCGTCGGGCCCGTCGGCGAACCGCAGCGTCCGGGCGCTGGCCCACAGCTGGGCCAGCGGGAAGTCCTGGCTGATGCCGCCGGCGCCATGCGCCTGGATGGCCTTGTCGATGACCCACTGGGCCATCCGCGGCGTGGCGATCTTGATGGCCTGGATCTCGGTATGCGCGCCCTTGTTGCCGACAGTGTCCATCAGCCAGGCGGTCTTGAGCACCAGCAGCCGGGCCGACTCGATCCGGACCCGTGACTCGGCGATCCAGTCCTGGATGACGCCCTGCTCGGCCAGCTGCCTGCCGAACGCGGTGCGGTCGGTGACCCGGCGGCACATCAGCTCCAGGGCGCGCTCGGCCGCGCCGATCTGCCGCATGCAGTGGTGAATCCGGCCGGGCCCGAGCCGGGCCTGCGCGATGGCGAAGCCCTCGCCCTCGCCGGCGATCAGGTTCGCCGCGGACACCCGCACCCTGGTGAACTCGATCTCGGCATGACCGCCATGGGTGCCGTCGGTGTAACCGAACACGTGCATGCCGCGCTTGATATTGACGCCGGGGGTGTCGCGGGGCACCAGGATCATCGACTGCTGACGGTGCCGCGGGGCCGCAGGATCGGTCTTGCCCATGACGATCAGGACCTGACAGCGCGGATCCATCGCTCCCGACGACCACCACTTGCGGCCGTTGATCACGTACTCATCACCGTCGCGCTCGATGCTGGTGGCGATGTTAGTGGCGTCGGAGGAGGCGACGTCAGGCTCGGTCATGCAGAACGCCGACCGGATCGCGCCGTCCAGCAGCGGCTTCAGCCAGCGGTCCTGCTGCTGCGGGCTGCCGAACTCGGCCAGCAGCTCCATGTTGCCGGTGTCGGGGGCGGCGCAGTTGAGCGCCTCGGGCGCCAGTGCCGGGCTGTGCCCGGTGATCTCGGCCAGCGGCGCGTACTGCAGGTTGGTCAGCCCGGCCCCGCCGTCGCGATTGGTGAGAAACAGGTTCCACAGGCCGCGGGCCCGCGCGGCGGCCTTGAGGTCGTCGATGACCGGCGGGCGCTGCCAGGTGCGGCCGGCGGCGGCCAGCCCGGCCACCTGCTCGGCGAACACCGTCTCGGCCGGGTAGACGAACTCGGCCATGAAGGCCAGCAGCTGGCTGCGCAGTTCCTCGGTGCGGGCGTCGAATGCGAAGTCCACCTGGGCTGCCTCCTCCGAAGTCCGGACAAGCGTATCTACCGGCCGGTACGAGTCCACGCTACGGTCAGGTCATGGGACAGGTCGAGACCGTCCGGGGCCCTA
>DASUBV010000138.1:0-2907 GCA_035763085.1 Streptosporangiaceae bacterium
CGGCTGCGGCTGCTCCTGCCCACCCTCCGGGCCGCGCAGCGGACCAGGGCGGACCGCCTGGTCAGCCGCAGCGAGCTGGTCGCCCGGCTGGCCCCGGAGCTCGCCGCCGCCGTGCGCATCGCGCCGGCCCGCCCCGCCGCCGGGCGGCCCTCCCCGGCAGTGCCGCCGGGCGAGCAGGCGCCGCCTGGCGACCTCGCGCAGCCGGGCGAGCAGGCGCCGTCGCCCGGCGGCCGGCGGGTGCCGGGCGGCCGGGGCCGGCGGCCAGCGCGGCGGCGGGTGCCACGACTGCCGGAGCTGGTGCCGGCCAGGGGCGAGAAGCGGGCCACGGTCGGGATGCTGACCGGGTGCGTGCAGCGGGTCATCTTCCCCGAGGTCAACACGGCGACCGCCCGGGTGCTGGCCATGGAGGGCTGCGACGTCATCGCGCCGCGCGGCCAGGGCTGCTGCGGGGCGCTGTCCCTGCACGGCGGACGGCGGGCCGAGGCGCAGGCCTTCGCCCGGCGGACGATCGAGACCTTCGAGCGCGCGGGTGTCAGCGCCATCGTGGTCAACGCCGCCGGCTGCGGCTCGGCCATGAAGGAGTATGAGCTGCTGCTGGCCGACGACCCGGAGTGGGCGGGCCGGGCCGAGGCGCTGAGCGACATGGTCCGCGACGTCAGCGAGTTCCTGGCCGCCCTGGGCCCGGCCGCACACCGGCATCCGCTGCCGCTGTCGGTCGTGTACCAGGACGCCTGCCACCTGGGCCATGCCCAGCGGATCACCCGTCAGCCGCGCGAGCTGCTCGCGGCCATCCCGGAACTGCGGCTGGCCGAAGTCGGGGATGGCGGCACCTGCTGCGGCTCGGCGGGCATCTACAACCTGGTCCAGCCGCAGGCCGCCGCGCAGCTGGGCGAGCGGAAAGCGCGCGCGGTGCACGCCGCCGGCGGCGACCTGCTGGTCTCGGCCAACCCCGGCTGCGCCATGCAGATCGCGGCCGCCCTGAGTGATCAGGGCACCCCGATGCCGGTCGCGCACACCGTCCAGGTGCTCGACGCCTCGCTGCGCGGCCTGCCAGCGAGCACGCTGCTCACCTAGCGAAGGGCCCTGGCTCAAATCCGGTGACCGGCAGCGCGTCAGTCGGGGTAGCCATCGCCGAGGACGGCCGGCGCGCTCTGGAGGCAGGCCTCCAGCCGGCGGCTTGCTGCTCCTTCGCCCAGTGACCGGGTGTAGACGGTCGCGTGCGGCTCGGCCCTCCCCCCGCCGGGCAGCGGGCTGAGCTGAACGGGGCCGATTCGCTCGACCTGCGGGTTGCCAGCGGCGCATGCCTGCAGGACGGCCCGCCCGGCCCGGGGGCTGGTCCCGTGGCGGAAGACGACCTGAAGCTGGAACGGCGGGCCGCACTGGCCAGCGCACGGCCGTGCGCCGCTGCCGCACCCGGCCAGGCATGCGACCGCCGCTGTCGCGATGGCGGCCATGGTGACCAGCCGGACATTTCGGTGCTGTCCCACAGTTCTCCGACGCGATCGCGGGCCGCCAGGTTGCGTCTTGGCTGCGGAACTCCCAGACGGCCGACTGGGGTGACGTCAGGTGAAGTCAGAATGATGTCAGATGACGGCACTTAATGACGTCATGCGACTTGACAGGGACATCTCCATGACGTCATAGTGACGTCATGGAGATGTCAGAGTACGTGGCCGTGCTCCGCAAGGAGCTCGCCACCATCACTCGGTTCGCGGATGAGGATGTCACCCGCGCGGCCGAGATGCTGACCGAGGCGATGGAGTCCTCGGTGCGGCTGACCCTGCTGGAGGTGCTGTCCGCGGCCGCCGCGGAGATCACCACCCGGCTGGACGACGCCGTCATCGAGGTCCGGCTGGCGGGCGGTGATCCGGATTTCGTCGTCACCATGACGGCGGATGAGCCGGCCGACCAGCCCGGCGAGCCATCGGCTGCGGGCGAGGCCGCGGGCTCTGACGACATGGCAAGGGTCACTCTCCGGATTGCCGAGCCGCTGAAGGCCCGGGTGGACGCGACAGCGGCCGCAGCCGGAGTGTCGGTCAACACCTGGCTGATCCGGGCGATCAGCCAGGCCCTGGACACCTCAGGCGGCCGCGGGTCCCGCACCCGGAAAACACCCGGGGTGGGCCAGCGCTTCACCGGCTACGCGCGGAGCTAACCGCCCCGCCAGCCAGGCCACATCAGCAGACCAGAACCCGACTACCGGCAGCGGCTCCGGGACATGACCGGCGCCGGCAGCTGAAGGCTGCCCGCGTCCGGCCCGGGCCGACCGCGACCAGCCTGCGGAGCACACCGCTCCCCGACCGAAGGACACGGACATGACCAGCTGGAAATTCCCCGGAGCCGACCCCATCGACCTGTTCATCAACCTCCCGGCGGGCAGCGTGGCCGTCTCCGGCGAGGCGACCGATGTCACCACTGTCGAGCTGGTGGCCAGCAGACACGGCCGCGACGCCGAGCAGCTGATCGCTGAGGTCCGGGTCGAGTTCACCGACGGCCGCCTGGAGATCGTGCAGCCCAAGACGTCTGGTTTCCTGCGGATCAGCAGTACCGGCCTGGACCTGACGGTCAAGGTCCCGGCCGGCTCGCGCTGCACGGCCCGGACCGCCTCCGCCGACCTGTCCTGCGTCGGCGAGCTGGCCGAGCTGGACGCCCGGACAGCCAGCGGCGACGTAACCGCCGGCCTGGTCACCGGGCAGCTGGAGATCACCACCGCCTCGGGCGACGTCTTCGTGGAGAAGGCCGGGGCGGCCGCGGGCGTGAACACGGCCTCGGGTGACATCCAGCTGCGCCGCGCCGACGGCGAGGTGACCGCGACGACGGCCAGCGGCGACGTCAGCATCGGCCAGCCGGGCGGGTCGGTGCGCGCCAGCACCGCCAGCGGCGACATCGTGATCCGCAGCGCTGTCC
>DASUBV010000139.1:0-3783 GCA_035763085.1 Streptosporangiaceae bacterium
GCGGCGGCCGGGGAACTGCCCTAGCTGGCGTAATCCAGCAGCGGCTGAGCGCGGCTGGGGTGGCGCAGCTTGGACAGGGACTGCTTCTCCAGCTGCCGGATGCGCTCCCGGGTCAGGCCGAGGGCCTTGCCGATCTCGTCCAGCGTGTGCGGGTTACCGTCATACAGCCCGAACCGCATCGACATGATGGTCGCCTCGCGCGGCGTCAGCGCGTCCAGCGCGTGCCGCAGCTGGTCGGCCATCAGCTGCCGGTCGACAAGCTCGGAGGCCTCGGGCGCATCGACGTCCTCGATCAGGTCGCCGATGCTGGTCTCGCCGTCCTCGCCGATGGTGGAGTCCAGGCTGATCGGCTGGCGGCTGGTGCGCAGCAGCTCCTCGATCTGGTCCGGCGTCCGGTCCAGCTCGACGGCCAGCTCCTCCGGGGTGGGCTCGCGGCCCAGCCGCTGGTGCATGTCGCGCTCGACCCGGCTGAGCTTGCTGAGCATCTCCAGCACGTGCACGGGTAGCCGGATGGTCCGGGCCGAGTCAGCGAAGCCGCGCTGGATGGCCTGGCGGATCCACCACATGGCGTAGGTGGAGAACTTGTAGCCCTTGGTGTAGTCGAACTTCTCGACGGCGCGGATCAGGCCGAGGTTGCCCTCCTGCACGACGTCGAGCAGCGACAGGCCGCGGTCGCTGTACTTCTTGGCGACCGAGACCACCAGGCGCAGGTTCGCCTCGAGCATGTGCGCCTTGGCCCGGCGGCCGTCCTCGGCCACCAGCTCCAGCTCGGCCCGCAGGCGCTTGCCCAGGCCGGTCTCGGTCTGAAGCTTGTGCTCGGCGAACAGTCCGGCCTCGATCCGCTTGGCCAGCTCGACCTCTTCCTCAGCGGTCAGCAGGTTCCGCCGGCCGATGGACTTGAGGTAGGTGTGCACGGAGTCGCCCATGACCGAGGTCTGGTCGTCCAGGTCGGTCTCCGGGGTGCTGCTCAGGCTCTCGGGCACCTCGGCGACGACCTCGGCGAGCGCCGCGGCGCGGGCGGTGTTGCCGGCCGCGGAGCGTGCCGCAGGGCCGTCGGCCGGCTCGTTGCCGAGCTGTACGCCGGCCTCGGTCAGCTCGCGGATGATGGATCGGGCCTCAGTCGGGGACATCCGCGCCTGCTCAAAGGCAGCGCGCAGTTCAGGCAGGGACAGGTGACCCTGGCCGCGGCCGCGCTGGATCAGCTCGTCCAGCTGGGTGATGGTCGCCTCGTCATCGTGCCTTTTTGACACGGCTGCCGCAGTCCTCGGCATGTGAGGCACCTCCCTTCGTGGGCGCATCTCGCGCTCGCGCATGCGCCGCTCACTGTGCCCGGAATCGGCACATAAGTTTGTGGGCGGGGCTCCGGCGCACTTGGCAGTCTCAAGTACGCGCACTATGTTGTAACGCATAGCACGGCCAGATGTTCCCGTGCAGCTGTTTAGCGCCCGAAGCCGTCCCTGCATGTCCTTTTTATCCCAGCGTCATGCCCGGCTCCGGCGTCACGGGCAGGCTGCTGGCCGGTCATCCTGGATCTGGTGAATGGATCGTCGCGCGGCTCCCTGGTGCCGCTGGCCACTGGTCCCTCAGTTCTCCCGCTGTCGCTGGCCGGCGCGGCGCAGCGCCAGCCGGTCGGGCTTGCCGGACGGCAGGACCGGGATGTCCGCCATGACCAGCATGCGCCGCGGGGCCGCGTAGCCGGGAAGGCTATCGCGTGCGCCCGCGCGGAGCGCGGCCAGGTCCGGCGGGGCCGCGGGATCGGCCGGAACGACCACCGCGGTGACCACCTCGCCCCACTCGCTGTCGGGCACCCCGATCACCACAACGTCCCTGACCCCGCGGATGGTTCCCAGGACGGCCTCGACCTCGCCGGGGATGACCTTCTCGCCCCCGGTGTTGATCACGTCGTCGGCCCGGCCGCGCACGGTCAGCCGGCCGTCGCTGTCCAGGCTGCCCAGGTCGGAGGTCCAGAACCAGCCGTCGCGGTCGGTCGCGGCCCGGCTGCCGCGCGGCCAGTAGCCCGACAGCAGGACCGGCCCGGTGATCCCGATCCGGCCCGCGGTGCCCGGCGGCGCGGGCTGATCGGCGGCGGTGATCCGCAGCCGCACGCCCTCCAGCGGGCGGCCGTCGTAGACGCAGCCGCCGCACGTCTCGGACATGCCGTAGGTGGTGACCACGCGGGCGCCCGCCTCGCGGGCATCGGCGAGCAGCCCGGCGGGCGGGGCGGCGCCGCCGAGCAGGATGGTGTCGAAGCCGGCCAGCGGCGCGCCGGCATCGAGCAGCCGGCGCAGCTGGGTGGGAACCAGCGACACGAACGCGCAGCCGGCGCCGGCCGCGGCCGTGATGGTCGCGGGGTCGGCGCGGTCGGTGATCAGGGGGTCGGCGCCGGCCAGCAGGGAGCGGACCAGGACCTGCAGGCCGGCCACGTGGAAGCCGGGCAGGCAGCACAGCCAGCGCTGGCCCGGCCGGGCGCCGATCCGGGTCAGCGAGCTGGCCGCGGACGCGCGCAGCGCCGCGGCGCTCAGCGCGACGCCCTTGGGCGGGCCGGTGGAGCCGGAGGTGGCGATCACCACCGCGATGCCGGCGTCGCTGGCCTGACCGCCGGCCAGGGCGGGCGGCTGCCCGCCGGGCTCGCGTGCCCCCAGGTGCCGGATGCCGTCCGGCGTCTCGACCGCGGCGGGGGCAAAGGCGTCCAGGACCGCGCGCAGCCGGGCCGCCGGCAGGCCGGGGTCGAGCGGGAGGATGGCGGGCCCGGTGCCCTCCAGGGCGGCGGCCAGGGCGGCCAGGAGGCGGCCGCCGCCGGCGACGGGCGGGAGCAGGACCGCATGGAGGGGGCGCGAAGTCACGGACGTAAGGTTAATCCGGCACAGGAGCGGTCGTTCGGAGGGTGAGCAGTGGTCGACTGGCGGCTGGCCGCTGACGACTGGCCGGGCATCCTGGCCTCGGCACGGGCATTTGCCATCCCGATGCGCACCCGTTTCCGCGGCATCACCGTCCGCGAGGGCGCACTCATCACGGGCCCCGCGGGGCCGGGCGAGTTCTCCCCGTTCGCCGAGTACGGGCCGCGGGAGTGCGCCCGCTGGCTGGCCTGCGCCCTGGAGGCGGCGGTGACCGGGTGGCCGGCCCCGGTGCGCGACACGGTGCCGGTCAACGTGACCGTGCCGGCTGTCGGGCCGGAGCACGCGCACGCCATCGTGGCCGCCTCCGCCTGCCGCACGGCGAAGGTGAAGGTGGCCGAGAAAGGCCAGCCCGAGGCGGCCGACATCGAGCGGGTCGAGGCGGTCCGCGACGCGCTGGGCCCGGCCGGGAAGATCCGGGTCGACGCGAACGCGGCCTGGGACGTCGGCCAGGCCGCGCGGATGCTGACCAGGCTGGGCCGGTTCGGCCTGGAGTACGCCGAGCAGCCGTGCGCCACCCTGGACGAGCTGGCCGAGCTGCGCCGCAAGGTCGATGTGCCGCTGGCCGCCGACGAGTCCATCCGGCGCGCGGAGGACCCGATGAAGGTCAGGGCGGCGGGCGCGGCGGACATCGTGGTCATCAAGGCGCAGCCGCTGGGCGGCGTCCGGGCGGGCCTGGAGATCGCCGAGGCGTGCGGGCTGCCCGCGGTGGTGTCCAGCGCCGTGGAGTCGTCGGTCGGCCTGGCCGCGGGCGTGGCGCTGGCCGCCGCGCTGCCCGGCCTGGACTTTGCCTGCGGGCTGGCCACCATGTCGCTGCTGACCGGGGATGTCACGGCGCAGCCGCTGGCCGAGCAGGCGGGGCAGCTGCCGGTCCGGCCGGCGAGAGTGG